>PLYJ01000258.1 GCA_003151745.1 Bacteroidota bacterium | reverse complement strand
AATCTAACTTAACCTGACGGCTATGACCCTTGCCCTCTCCTTGAGGAGAGAGGTAGGGCCTACAAAAGCTCTTTATATGAAGGAAACCCTTCATGAAAAGAGTAAGCCTGCTTCTCATGATCAATGGTGCAACAAAAATGTTCAAGTCCGTTAGTAACAACAAGGAATGGCACAGGCATCATCAGGTGATAACGGGCTGCCTGGTCAAATACATCCTGCGTGATCTTTACAGCCGGGGCTTTACATTCCACGATTAGTTTTGGCAAACCATCATTCGCATAAGCGACAATATCCGTTCTTCGTGTCAGGCCATGATAGCTGAGCTTGCGCTCAATACTTATTAATGATAAAGGATAGCCCAACTGATTATTGAGATAATGAACAAAATGCTGCCTTACCCATTCTTCCGGCGTAAGAGAAACAAACTTTTTTCGGATAACGTCAAATATTTCAGAACTTCGTCCACGCTGACGAATCCTGCTTTCAAATGACGGAAGATGAAGCTGCTCCATTTTATATTTTAAAATATGACAAGCAAAAAAGAAATCGTTGACAACTGGCTGCCCCGTTACACAGGCATGCCGCTCAAATCATTTGGCAAATATATACTTCTCACCAACTTTAATTATTACGTGCAGCTATTTGCCGAATGGAATAAAGTGCCTGTGAATGGCGTGGATAAACCTATGATGAATGCGACTGCCAAAGGTATAACCATCATCAACTTCGGCATCGGTAGTCCCAACGCTGCGCTGGTAATGGATTTACTGAGCGCCGTTGAACCGGAGGCAGCACTGTTTCTGGGCAAATGCGGAGCGGTGAAAAAGAAAAACAAGCTCGGCGATCTTATTCTTCCTATTGCTGCCATTCGGGGAGAAGGAACATCAAACGATTACATGCCTCCGGAAGTGCCTGCCTTGCCTGCCTTCAGCTTGCAGAAAGCAGTGAGCACAACCATTCGAAATCACAAGAAAGATTACTGGACAGGAACGGTTTACTCCACCAACAGAAGAGTGTGGGAGCATGATAAAGATTTTAAGAAGTACCTGCAGACAACCCGTTGCATGGCAATAGATATGGAAACAGCAACGATATTCACGACAGGTTTTGCAAACAAAATACCAACAGGCGCTCTGCTTCTTGTTTCTGATCAGCCGATGATGTCAGCAGGTGTGAAGACAGCCCGCAGTGATAAAAAAGTGACAGATAATTATGTGTCCGAGCATGTACACATAGGCATAGACGCATTGAATGAACTTATTAACAACGGCCTTACTGTAAAACATTTAAAATTCTAAGCCGTCTTGATTTTACTATTCGTACATTCGTATCAACTCGCATTAAGATAAATGAATTCCTACGACCAGATTATTAAAGATATTAAGAACAAAGTTTACAGTCCTGTTTATTTTCTACAGGGAGAGGAATCGTATTACATTGATAAGATAAGCGATTATATCGAAGCTCATGTGCTGAGTGATGCTGAAAAAGAATTTAACCAGACCATCGTTTACGGGAAAGACGTTGATGTTCTCTCTCTTATCAGCATTGCCAAGCGCTACCCGATGATGAGCAACTACCAGGTGGTGCTCGTGAAGGAAGCGCAGGACATCCGTAACTTAATCAGCAAAGGCGACAAAGACCCTTTTATTGAATACATCCAGCAACCGCTTGCCTCCACCATTCTTGTTCTATGCTATAAATATGATGAACTGGATAAGCGCACACGTTTTGCAAAAGCCATTGCAAAGCATGCACTTATTTTTACCACTCCAAAGATTTATGACAACCAAATTCCTGAGTGGGTCAATCAGTATGTATTGTCTCAGGCGTTTCGCATCAATCCAAGAGCTGCTGCATTAATAGGAGAATATCTCGGTAAGGATCTCAGTAAAATTGTCAATGAGCTGGATAAGCTCATGCTGAACCTGAAGAAGGGTGATGAAATTAATGTGTCACATGTAGAAGAGTTCATTGGCATCAGTAAGGATTACAACATCTTTGAACTGCAGGCGGCATTGGGAAAGAAAAACGTGCTCAAAGCAAACCGCATTGCTAATTATTTTTCTGCAAACAGGAAAAATAATTCCATCGTTGTTACCATTCCCCAATTGTATTCCTATTTCAGCAAGGTGCTTTCTTATCACGCTCTGCAACGCGAACACGCTGACAACAAAACGATAGCAAGCGAGCTAGGTGTTAATCCTTATTTTATCAAAGATTATGAAATAGCGGCTAAAGCCTATCCATCGCACCAGGTAATTAAGATAGTGGGGTACCTGAGAGAATATGATCTCAAATCAAAAGGCGTTGACAGCAGCGCTGATGAAGGTGAATTGCTCAAAGAGCTTGTGTTTAAAATTCTTCATTGAGGCCTCACCCCATCCCTCTCCAAAGGAGAGGGGGTTTGTATATATTCATTTAATTCGTAGATAAGATGAACTATTGGCTTGTAAAATCTGAACCCGAAACTTACTCCTATAATGATCTTGCAAAAGACGGAAGCACCAGTTGGACAGGTGTACGCAACTATGCCGCGCGCATTCACCTGAAAGCAATGAAGAAAGGAGACCTTGTGCTCTTTTACCATAGTGGCAGCGAAAGCGCCATCGTCGGTATTTCAAAAGTGAAAAAAGAATTTTATCCTGATGCTACTGCTGAAGAAGAAGGATGGGTGACCGTGGATCTTGAAAAACAAAAGGCGTTGAAGAAACCTGTCACCCTTACACAGGTGAAAGCAGAAAAGAAATTAAAGGACACAGCACTCGTTCGCATCGGGCGACTTTCCGTGCAACCCTTGAAAAAAGAAGAGTTCGACCTGATTGTTGAAATGGGCTCTTAGCTCCCCTCTCCTTTGGAGAGGGTTGGAGTGAGGCCTTTAGCTTAACTCCTCCTGCTTGCTGACCGCAAAACGGTAAAGAATAAAGCCAAGTGCGGCAAAGCATGCAATGGCAAGCAGATCACCGGCATCTCCCAGTTTACCCACAATTCCGCTGTCTGTATATTTTTCAATGAAGTTGATCGGATTGTTTTTTGAATTGTATTCAACCGTCCAGCCAAGCAACACTGCAATTATAATTCCCGTAAGCGCTCCTCCTGCAATAAGCCCGCTGCTGAACAGGGCACCGCTGCTGATTTCGCTTTCTTCGGTTTTTGCTTTTTTCTTCCGATCAGCAAACCACTTTACCAATCCTCCTATCCAAATCGGCGATGTGGTGGAAAGCGGAAGATATGCGCCAACAGCAAAAGCAAGTGAGCTTACTCCGCACAACTCCATAACAGCTGAGATAGCCATGCCAATGAGTACAAGTCCCCATGGCAATGAATGACTCAACATACCTTTGATGATGGTTGCCATGAGATTGGCTTGTGGTGCAGGCAGTGCATGAGGATGTTCAGGTGTGATGTCACCGAATCCTAAACTTGAATGAAGGATTTTCACCGTGAAACCGATTGCAATAACAGAAGCGATGACACCGATGATTAAACCAATCTGTTGTTTGACAGGCGTGGCTCCGACTAAGTAGCCCGTTTTCAAATCCTGTGAAGTAGCTCCGGCATTCGCAGAGGCGATGCAAACAATGGAACCTACACATAAGGCAATCGGCTGATACGCATCACCTGTCCAACCCATGCCGAGAAATATAAGACACGTTGCCATTAATGTTGCAATGGTCATTCCTGAAATGGGATTAGAAGAAGAGCCGATCAGTCCAACGATGCGTGAACTAACAGTAACAAAGAAAAATCCAAAGACAACAACCATGATGGCTGTAAAGAAGTTTACAGGCACATTAGGAAGCAAGGTCATAAGCAAAACTAAGCCAATGGCACCGAATATTACATATACAATCGGAATGTCCCGTTCCGTGCGGAGTTTAGAAGCATGACTTTCTTTTGAACTGCTTCTGAGATCGCGGAAAGAATCGCGGAACGAACTGACAATGGTTGGAAGAGTTTTGATAAATGTCATAATTCCTCCAAAAGTAACCGCACCGGCGCCGATGTAGCGAACATAATAATTGCGAATATCATTGTTCGACATATCCCGAATAAGCTTTGTGCCGGGAGCAATGATGGTGGTCAGGCTGTCACCAAGAAAAGTGATAAGCGGAATCAACACAAGATAAGACAGCACACCTCCTGCCATCATAATGCCTGCTATGCGCGGACCGATGATATAACCGACACCCAGCAATTCAGGTGTGATCTCAGCGCTTACGGAACCATTGGGTAAAACTGATTTACGCCCGAAGATGTGTTCAGGAGTATCTTTCCATAAACCAAAGATGGACATGAGCAGCTTATATAGAAAAGCAATTCCCAATCCATAATACACTTTCTTTGCAAGATTGCCGCCCTTCTCCCCTGCTATCAATACATCAGCACAGGCAGTGCCTTCAGGATAAGGCAGCACGCCGTGCTCTTTTACGATTAAACTTTTGCGCAATGGAATCATGAACAGCACACCAAGAATACCGCCTGAAAGGGCGAGCACAAAAATCTGCAGGTATTGAAAATACTGATCTCCGCCAGAAAGGAAAAGTAAAGCCGGAATAGTAAACACCACACCTGCAGCTACCGATTCGCCTGCGCTTCCAATGGTCTGCACGATGTTGCTTTCAAGGATTGTTGCGTTGCCCATTTTTTTGAAAACGGAAATGGCAAGCACTGCAATTGGAATGGAAGCGCTTACGGTCAATCCCACTTTCAAACCAAGATAAACGGAAGCAGCTCCGAAAATAACACCGAAGACGGCTCCAAGCACAACGGCTTTGAGCGTGAATTCAGGAATAAAATCTTTTGGCGAGATGTAGGGTTTAAATTCTTTTGAGTCGTTGTTCTCCATGCGATTTGTTTTTATATAAATCTGTGAGGCGTAAATGTAGAAAATTATTGAAACAGAGAAAAAACTTCCGGCATCGCGTTGGCTTTGTGGACAGACAACTATGTATTATTATGGGAAATACTTATATATTTCCTTTCTATGCATGAATCGTAAAAGAATAAGCATACCCCCTTCTGCTTTCAAGCCAAGCCTGTAGTTACCAATGCGAATACGATAATAGTTACCTTTGGCTGTCATTCTTTTTAGGTGACGCACTTGCAAAAGGCTTGGACAGTTCTCAAGTTCTTCTATGAGGCGATTTAGTTGTGCTGCAAGTTTTTTATCCCTGATGCTGAAAACATCCTTCTCAAAGGATTTCTGAACCTCTACCTTCATTTGCCGGAAGCAACTTTGCTCAGATGGCTTTTAACTTTTGATAATGACCCTTTGCCTGAATGTTCTGCTTCTTTAAGGGCAGCTATAAAAGCAATGTCTTCCCTGTCTTCGCTGCTAAGAGTAGCAACCTCTTTATGCATCTTCTTTAGCAAATCTAAAAAGAAAGCTGTTTCGGATTTGGTTTTGGTAGAAATGAGAATATATTCCATGATTAAATTATTGCTTTAAGACAACAAAAGTAAAAGTTTTTATTTTGATGTTAGTAATCTTCTTTATTCCTTCACAAACCGCCTCACAACACTGCCGCCCTCCCATTTCATTTCAACAAAATACATGCCTGCAGCAAGCCCGCTAATATCAAGGGCCTCACCCCTGCCCTCTCCAAAGGAGAGGGAGTAAGAGAGCGCTTCTTGCCCCATCACATTCACCACCGAAACCATTACCGCCTCATTATGAAAAGATGAAGCATGAATGGTGAGTTGATTGCCGGCAGGGTTGGGATAGAGAGAAATGCTTGCAGCATCAATACTATAAGTAGGAATGCCGACGGCTTTATGAGTGGAAATAAAATTACCAAATGCTCTTGGACCATTACCAACTTTAATTGTATCAGTAACACTGTTGGTAGCCGTGTTTATTACACTTACTGTACTATCAATCTCATTGACAACATATACCTTAGTTCCATCGGGACTTACAGATATACCGAAAGGGCCATGACCAACTGTAATTATAGCTGAAACAATATCTGCAGCAGTGTTTATTACACTTACTGTATTAGTATCACTCTTCGTAACATATACCTTACTTCCATCGGGGCTTACAGATATACCCAAAGGATAAGCACCAACAAAAATTGTAGATGAGACAGTATTGGTAGCTGTGTTTATTACACTTACTGTAGTATCACCATCATTCGCAACATATACCTTACTTCCATCGGGACTTCCAGATATACCAATAGGGGAAAAACCAACTGTAATTGTAGCCGAAACAGTATCGGCTTCGGTGTTTATTACACTTACTGAATAATCACCTTCAATCGCAACATATACCCTACTTCCATCAGGGCTAACAAAAACGCCTTCTGGCATACCATTATATCTAAAGGTAGCTGAAACAGTATCTGTAGCTATATTTATTACACTTACTGTATTAACATCACCATTCGAAACATATAGCTTATTTCCATCAGGGCTCACAGATATACCAAAAGGATTAACACCAACAAAAATTGTAGCTGAGACAGTATTGGTAGCTGTGTTTATTACACTTACAGTACCATCTCTTAAATTCGTAACATATACCTTACTTCCATCTGCGCTCACAGATACAGCATAAGGATTACGACCAACTGCAATTGTATCAATAACTGTATTAGTTGCAACATTAATAACGGATACGGTATTATCACCCTCATTCGGTATATACGCCGTTTGCGCCCCGCAGAATTGCGAAGCAAGCATAAGAGATAGAGTAAAGAGAACAGGTAGTATCTTATTCATGGTTTAAAAGTTTGCACTAAAGTAGATAAATAATGCAAGCTTCAACCTGACTTTACATCTGTGTTCAATATAAATGGCAGCAGTTCCGGTTTAAGCAGATGCGAGGGTCACGCATATTGCATTGCTCACAGCGCCCAGTCCTGCAGCGCCCAGTGGCTCAATCCAATAAAACCGTTGCACGGGCGCGTTGGTAGTGTTGGTGTCAATGAACGTGGTTTTGCTTGTATAACCTATCTCTGTAGATGCTGAGAAGTCAGCCGTCGTTCCGATGCTAACACGATAATTGTGTATGTTTTTAATTGAGGTAACGCCCAAAGGTAAGTCCCACTTCAGTTTCACCTTGTTTGCGCCGAGAGAACGTGTAAGCAGGCGGCGTAAATTCTGCACCGGCTGCAATAAACCTTGCGGTGTGTGCGCACGCTTCATTTCAAAACCGCTGGTGCTTATGATGGTTGTCATTTCAACATAGTCACTGCCTGCAGCAACTTGCGCTGTTGTTTGCACATACCGGACTAACGATGAAAGCTTTTGATAAACAGTTACAGCACAAGCGCGAAGGTTAATAAGATCGGCATGCGACCCGCGGTTGCCCGGTGTGCCCCATTGCGTGATGGCCTCCTCAAGCAGCGCCACGTCTGCGCTTACAGAGGCAAGATCAGGATTCGGAGAAATGAAATTTGGATTTGTAGTTAATGAAGATACCACCTGCCTGCCAAGCCGGACAAGAAGCAGGTACTGATTGACACGTAGCTTTATAACTGCCATAGGTTTCTTAAACATAGTAATCTGGTTTTAATGATGAATTTAATTTATTGAATTCTTTGCGTAGTCGCATTAAACGCTTTCGATATATACATCGAAGTGTTTTAATGTTATATTTTTACTGTTGCTCGCCTCTATTGTTTTGACATTATATGCTCTTTTCTTACACTTTTTGGTTGAAATAAAAGCACAAAAGGTAAGGAACCATTGAAATTTTATCAATTTTCAAGCATAGTGCCTCAAAAGATGTCATGTAAATGCAATAGGATGGACATCCTACGGCATAGGATGGACATGCTATGCTATAAGATGGACATGCTATGGCATAAGATGGACATGCTACGGCATAAGATGGAGATGTTATGACGTAAGATGGAGATGTTATCGCATAGGATGGAGTTGCTCTTGCAAAGGATGGAGGTGCTTCTATATAGGATGGATATGCTTTTATATAGGATGGAGGTGCTTTAATATAGTATGGTGATATTATACTAAAGCAGGGAGATGTTTTGATAATGTATGCCGGGCTTGTCCTGTAGGGACATAATTTTGGTAGCTATGAAACAACAGATCCTATATAAGTCCTGTAAGGACGATATTTTTATAACCTATCGTCACAAACATTACTTATTATAAAATTGAAATAAATATCGTCCCTCCGGGACTTTCGTTTCATAATTACAATATTCTACCAAAATTATATCCCTACGGGATTAAACTACCTCGCAGCAGAGTTGACGAGGTAGTGACGTGAATTTTCTTTTATACGAAGCAGAGCTTCGAGGAATTATACCTAAATGAGATTAAAATCATTGTTTCTGAATGTTTTTTATATCACTTAGGCTTTGGAATGGCGGCGGGGTTTTGCCTCAAACTCATTACGCTAAACCTAAAACCGTACTTTTGCCGAAACGTTTTTAATGTATGCTTCAGATAAGTGTAATAAGAGAGAAGAAAGATTGGGTGATTGAACGCCTCGCAGTGAAAAACTTTGCCGCCAAAGACATTGTGGAAAAGGTTTTGGAGCTGGATGAAAGCAGGCGCAAGGCACAGAATGAATTGGATACGCTGCTCAGTCAAAGCAACACGATGAGCAAACAGATTGGCGACCTGATGAAATCGGGAAAGAAGGCTGAGGCGGAAGATTTGCGCAACAAAAGCACTGCGCTGAAGGAAAGTGCGAAGGGATTAAATGAACAACTCTCTGCTTTTGAAAAGGAGTTGAACGACCAGTTGGTAAAGCTGCCTAACCTGCCTTCAACGAAAGTGCCAAAAGGTAAAGGGGCTGATAATAATGAGGTAGTTTACTGGGAGGTTGGAGGACGGAAGATGGAAGATGGAAGTAAAAGCTTCGCACTATCTGACTTCCAGCTTCCAGCTCCTGACTTCCAGCTTCCTTCAAACGCAAAGCCGCATTGGGACTTGATTGTGCAGTATGACATCATTGACTTTGAATTGGGAAATAAAATTACAGGCGCCGGTTTTCCTGTATATAAAGGAAAAGGCGCGCGGCTGCAACGTGCGCTGATCAACTACTTTCTTGATAAGGCTGCTGCTGCAGGATATAGGGAGATGCAGCCACCCATATTAGTGAATGAAGATAGTGGCTTTGGCACCGGTCAGCTTCCTGACAAAGAGGGGCAGATGTATCATGCAACAGCGGATAATTACTACCTGATACCTACGGCTGAAGTCCCACTAACTAATATTTTTCGTGATGTGATTGTCAAGGCCGATGAAATGCCGATCAAGATGTGTGCATATACGCCTTGTTTCAGGCGTGAAGCAGGCGCATGGGGCAAGGATGTGCGTGGGCTTAACCGCCTTCACCAGTTTGATAAAGTGGAGATCGTGCAGGTGCAGCATCCCGATAAATCGTATGATACGCTGGAGGAGATGCGTGAATACGTGGCTTCATTGCTTCGTTCATTGAATCTTCCTTTTCGTATATTAAGATTGTGTGGCGGTGATATGAGCTTCACATCTGCACTTACATACGACTTTGAAGTGTATTCAGCAGCACAGCAACGGTGGCTGGAGGTTAGTTCTGTCTCTAACTTCGAAGCATTCCAGGCAAACAGGATGAAGCTGCGTTTCAAGGGAACTGATGGAAAAACACAGCCTGCCCATACGTTAAATGGCAGCGCTCTTGCTCTTCCGAGAATTGTGGCTGCATTATTAGAAAATAATCAGACTGAAAAAGGCGTTATTATGCCGGATAGCATTCGGGCTTACACAGGGTTTGATGTGATTAATTAGGCCCCCCTGCCCCCCGAAGGGGGGTGTAAAAACATTATGATGAGATTATATATTAAAGTATTAGTTCTATTAATCTTTATATTAACCACAACAAGTGGACTGCTCGTCGCTCAATCCCCCTCTTCGGGGGGTGGGGGGGCAAAAGATCGTCAGCTTGCAGATCAATACATGACAAACGGTGAGTTTGATAAAGCTGCCGTCATGTATGAGAAGCTCTATGAAAAGGACGATCCTCAGGGCGTTTACGGCAACTATTATTATTGCCTCATCCAGCTGAGGTATTTTGATGTTGCAGAAAAGCTGGTGAAGCGGGCGATGAAGAAGTATCCTGACAATCCTTCTTATCTCGTTGATCTCGGATATATATATTTCAACCAGGGAGATCTTCCTAAAGCGCATCAACAATATGACAAAGCCATCAAGCAGCTTCACCCCGACCAGGGCATCATTATTCAGCTTGCCAATGCCTTTGCTAATAAGCAGGAAACGGATTATGCCATGAATACTTATCTCGAAGGCAGAAAGCTGATGAAGGGACAATATTCTTTCTCATTTGAACTGGCTGAAATATATTACAGGAAGCAGGATTTCCAAAAGATGATTGATGAGTATCTGAATGCACTGAGCGAGAACAATGCCTATATACAGAACGTGCAGAACATCTTACAATCAAGAATTGCGAATGACCCGGACGGTAAAAAGAATGATATGCTCCGCCAGTCTTTACTAAGGAAAGTTCAGAAAAGTCCGGATGAAACGATCTTTTCCAACCTGTTGATCTGGCTTTTCATACAGCAAAAAGATTTTGAATCGGCTTTTATACAGGCAAAGGCTTTAGATAAAAGACAGCATGAGGATGGCGGCAGAATCATGTCACTCGGCAGCCTCGCTGCCTCTAACCTGAACTATGATGCTGCGATTAAATGTTATCAATATGTAATTGAGAAAGGCACTGAATCTGCCTACTACATTTCCGCGCGGATGGAATTGCTGAATACGCTGAACAGAAAGATCACCGAGAGCAATACCTACATCCAGGCTGATCTTTTGAAGCTGGAAAAAGATTATGAAAGCACCTTGAGTGAACTTGGCAAGAGTGCGGAAACGGCACCTTTGATAAGAGGACTTGCGCATTTGCAGGTATTTTATCTTGACAAAACGGAAGATGCCATCAACTCCTTGAGGGAAGCGATTGCGTACAGCAACATCAAGCCCCAATACCAGGCGGAGTGCAAGCTTGAGCTTGGTGATATTTTACTTTTCACAGGCGATGTTTGGGAATCAAGCTTGCTTTACTCGCAGGTTGATCTTGCGTTTAAGCATGATGAGCTGGGACAGGAAGCTAAATTCAGAAATGCCAAGCTTAACTATTACAGAGGCGATTTTCAATGGGCACAAGCGCAGTTGGATGTGCTCAAATCTGCAACCAGTCAGTTAATGGCTAATGATGCGCTGGCGCTCTCACTTCTTATTTCAGACAATACTGCGATGGATACTTCCACCGCTCCCCTGATGATGTATTCACATGCCGATCTTCTCAGCTATCAGCGTAAGAATGATGATGCTTTGCTGATATTGGATTCAATACTCATCCTGTATCCGGGGCATACGATAACAGGCGATGTATGGTTCAAGAAATCGAAGATCATGGATGTGAAAAGAAATTTTGCTGAGGAAGATTCTTTGCTGAAAAAGATTGTTGATATTTATCCTGAAGGTGTGATTGCCGATGATGCTGTGTTTTTGAGAGCGGAGTTGTATGAAAATAAACTCAACGATAAGGCAAAAGCAATGGAGCTTTACGAGGAGATATTAACTAAATATCCCGGAAGCCTGTATTGCGTAGAGGCTCGCAAACGGTTCCGGTCTTTAAGAGGCGACTCTCTTAATTGAAATAAAAGTTAGTTGTGAAATTCCTTTACCACATAGGCTCAATAGAAGACATAGAAAAAACACATAGCAGCATTTAAAACTATGTGAAACCTATGTTTCTATGATCCTATGTGGTAAAAAAATATTAAGAAAAGATGATGATCGTATATAACGTTACTACTCAAATAGACCCCTCCGTTCATGATGAATGGCTGGAGTGGATGAAAACCATTCACATTCCTGAAGTGATGGACACAGGTTATTTTACCGAATACAGGATTCTTAAAGTGCTGGCAGATGAGGAGACAGGCGGAAACACCTATTCCTTTCAATATACATGCAAGACGAAAGAGGATTTTCGTGAATACGAAAAACATAGCGCCCAAAAAATCCGTGCAGAGTATAATTCAAGATACAAGGACAAGTTTGTTTCTTTTCGTACTTTGCTTGAGGTGTTAAGTTAAAAGCCCCCCTGCCCCCAAAGGGGGAGCATTAACCCAAAACCTACATGTTGTTTTGACTTATAAAAAAGAAATAGTAAAACACAATACTGCTCTCTCCCCCCGTTTGGGGGGCAGGGGGGCTGTAAGAGCGAAAAAATCTCTCGGTCAGCATTTTCTTAAAGATGAACATATTGCTCAAACGATTGTTGAATCCCTGACACTTCTCGGAAATTATAAGCAGGTGCTGGAAGTTGGGCCGGGCATGGGTGTTCTTACACAGTTTCTTTTTCAGAATAAAGCCTACACCACAACATTAATTGAACTCGATAAGGAATCTATTGTGCACCTTCAAAAAAGATTTCCTGATCATGTCAGTCAGATCATAGAAGGAGATTTTCTCAGAGTTAATTTGAAAAGATTATTTACAGAACCTTTCGCCATTATTGGCAATTTTCCTTACAACATTTCTTCACAGATTCTTTTCAGTGTATTGGATTACAAAGAGATGATTCCTGAAGTAGTAGGAATGTTTCAAAAAGAAGTGGGCGTCCGCATTGCTTCTGCTCCCGGAAACAAAGACTATGGAATTCTCAGTGTATTTATGCAGGCGTTTTATGACATTGAACTGTTATTTTTGCTCGATGAAAAAGATTTCTCGCCTCCGCCGACAGTGAAATCTGCTGTGCTGCGATTTATCCGAAAAGAAAACCAAAAATTGGATTGTGATGAGAAATTATTCCGAACAGTTGTGAAGACAGCATTTAATCAGCGAAGGAAAACGTTACGAAATGCCTTGTCACCATTGATTGATAAATCAAAAGGCTTAAACATTCCTTATCTTGACAAGCGCGCTGAAACACTAAGCTGGCAGCAGTATGTTGAGCTGACAAAGATTTTTGAAAAGCAACAATGAAAATTCTTTTTATAGACACTACTCATCCTTATCTTCAATCATCTTTGGAAAAAGAAGGACATATCTGCATTGACGGAACAAACCTTTCAAGAGAGGAAATCCTAAAGAGTATCCATCAATACGATGGCGCTGCCATTCGCAGCAGAATTACTTTTAATAAAGAGATGATTGATGCAGCAACCAATTTAAAATTCATTGCCCGTGCCGGAGCGGGCATGGAAAGCATTGATGTGAAGTTTGCCGAAAGCAAAGGCATCGCTTGCATTAATTCACCTGAAGGCAATCGTGACGCAGTTGGAGAACATGCAATCGGAATGTTGCTGATGCTTTTTGACAAGTTGAATAAAGCAGACCGCGAAGTACGTGAGAGCAAATGGATTCGTGAAGCCAACAGGGGAGTTGAACTACAAGGAAAGACGGTTGGCATTATCGGTTACGGAAACATGGGAAGTGCCTTTGCGCGCAAGCTGCAAGGGTTTGAGGTGAGCATACTGGCTTATGATAAATATAAGAAGGGATATGGGAATAAGGAAATAAGGGAATCGGCTTTGGAAGAGATTTTTGCAAATACTGATATTCTTAGTCTGCACATTCCGCTTACTGCTGAAACGGAATACATGGTGAATGATGGTTTCATTAACCGTTTTAAGAAAAATATATACATCGTCAACACAGCTCGGGGCAAGTGTTTAAAGACGGATGACCTGGTGAAGAATGTGAAAGAAGGAAAAGTGCTTGGAGCCTGCTTAGACGTTATTGAATACGAAGACACCTCCTTTGAAAAATTCGCCATTCAAAATTCCCAATTTGAGAAAAGCGAAACATGGCAATATCTTATCAACTCAGATAAAGTGGTTCTGTCACCTCACATTGCAGGATGGACGTTTGAGTCGAGTGAAAAGATTGCGAGGGTGCTTTTTGAAAAGATTAAAGCAAGGTTTTTTTTAACCTCGCTTTAATCTTAGAGTGAATGCTATGGAAACTGCCTGTAAAATCTTTTCTTGTCCTTCTCAATACAGGCGAACCAAATAGCATTATGAAGAATGCTTATTCCAATACGATAAACAATTCGATTAGAAAGTTTGATTTTAATCCTGTAATGGGCTGAAGTTTTTCTTATCTGAACCAGTTCATGAATGCCTATAGTAGAGGTGACAGATTGAAAATGCTTTATCTTTTTGGCGATGGCTTGCAGCAATTTTTCATCCTGCTTATACTGATTTAATTGCCGGACAAATTTCCTGCTATATTTTACTTCCATTCCTGCCCAATATTTTTTTCACTTCTTGTGCAGAGCCCTCACCGGATTTCATTCCTTCATCAATGGATTTTATAAGCATCAAATCCTGTTCATCATCCTCATTCAATACTTTAGCGCGCAGTCGAAGCCGCTTTGCAAGATCAAGCAGAAATTTATCGTTTTCTTTATCCTTAGATTTGATTAAAATAGTACTCATTTGTCAGATAATGGCTTTTATATTAGAACAAATATAATAAAAAAAAGAATATGCTTATGTTTTTCTTTTATTTCTGATAAGATGCCTATTTTTCTTATATTGCAGGATAGACGTTTGAATCAAGTGAAAAGATTGCGAGGGTGCTTTTTGAAAAGATTAAAGCAAGGTTTTAACCCTCTTGTTTTTTATTTACCGTTTACTTGTAACCCCGACGAAGTTTGGAACTTCGTCGGGGTTTAGTTTTCATTCAAAATTCCCAATTTGAGAAAAGCGAAACATGGCAATATCTTATCAACTCATATAAAGTAGTTTTCACTCCGCATATTGCAGGATGGACATTTGAGTCGAGTGAAAAGATTGCGAGGGTGCTTTTTGAAAAGATTAAAGCAACGTTTAATTAGTTCTTAAAGTAGATAGAATTAAAAAACCACAAAACAGCTTGAAGATTGGTAGCAACTGTCCCTTCCTGAAATAGCTTG
>PLYJ01000174.1 GCA_003151745.1 Bacteroidota bacterium | reverse complement strand
AGCTATTTCAGGAAGGGACAACCAGCCTACTTTTGATGTGAAATGACCGTGATTTTGAGAATAATGGCCCATTGATAACGCAAAATAGGGTTTAAAAGAAGATGAAAAGGATTGGAAACAAGAATTCGGCTTTGGCGCATTAAATGTATGATCTTCGAAAGGCGAAGGGATATATATTTTGAAGTTTGCTATTTCTGCTCTTTCTTTGCATCTTCAAACAAAGTAAAATTAAAAGATATGCACACAAAGTATATTACTGCAAGCATTACAGCCGCTGCTTTATTGTTTGCTTTTAACAGCTTCGCTCAGAATGCTGACACCAGTCAGGTTAGTATTCTCTCGTCCAAAAAGATGTATCTGAATGGTTACACAGAAGTACGGTATCAGCAATTTGAAGACCCTGCTAAAATCAGCGCCTTCGATATTCACCGTGCAAGATTGCAGCTTAAAGGTTCTCTTTCTGATCGCGTTAATTATTATTTACAGGCAGATGTGGTTCCATCAAATGCCTTGTTATTAGATGCAACAGCATCCTATACTGTATGTCATGCTCTCAAATTTGTTGCAGGGCAAATGAAGCTTCCCTTTTCACAAGAAAACTTAACGGATGATTCGAAGCTATATACTATAAACCGCTCGCAGGCAGTTGAAGCTCTCGTGGCAAGAACAAAGGATGTTATCGGCAATCAAAATGGTCGTGACATTGGAGTGATAGCAACGGGAAATTTAATAACTCCTTCAGGTTATAAATGGGTTGATTACAGTGTTGGCGTTTTCAACGGGCAGGGAATAAATGTACCTGATGCAAATAATCAAAAAGATTTTGACGGGCGATTGTTATTTCACCCTGTAAAGAATGCTGATATTGGAGGTGCCGTTTACTATGGGTATGATAAATTTGGAATACCCGCACTTAATCATCTTCGCAACAGGCAGGGTGTTGATTTGGGATATACATATAAAAGATTTGACTTGAGGGGAGAATTCATACAAGGTCAGGATTCGTCAATCCACAGGCAGGGATATTATATTCAGGCAGCTTACTTTGTGTTGCTGAATAAATTACAAATTATCGGCAAGTATGATAATTATGATCCTAATACCAATCCGAAAGTAACGAATGATCAAACAACTGTTATTACCGGCGGGGTAAATTATTTCTTTACGTCCAATCTTTGGATAAAATTGAATTATGAAAAACATGATGTACAAAACAATACAGGCAAGAATGACTTATATATAGCAGAGCTTCTTATAGCATTCTGAAATACATATACCTGATGAAGCGCCCGTACTACCTGATTACCTGATTTTGTTTTATGTTATCGTCAGCGATTGAGATTATGCTATCCCCCGGTGCAATCCGGCCAAATACTTCAACCATGCCATTGTTTTCATTGCCTGTCTGAACATCAACGAGGCTGGCTTTGTTGTCATTTGCCTTTATCACATATTTTCTTTCAGTAGAAGTAACGACAGCAGATTGCGGAACAAGCAAAGCATTCTCATGACCTTTTAAGGGAAGCAAAACTTCTACATACATGCCAGGCATTAATAAGCTATCTGTATTTAATACATCTATCTCAATTGTTTCACTTCTGAACTTTTCATCGAGACTATTGGCTTGCCTGCTGATGATGCCTGTAAATGTTTTACCCGGAAGCCCTTCAGCAGTAAAAGAAATAGTTTGATTAGCTCCCAATTGAGTCGCATAAGTTTCCTGAACATTTACCTGCAATCGCAATTTAGTTGTCTGCTGCAATTCAAGCATTGGTTTGGCATCTTTATTACCCATCGTAACAAGGGCACCGGGATGTATATTTCTCTGTGTGATTGTGCCGTCAAAAGGAGCACGCACCGTTAAATAATCCTTCATGGATTGCATGGACATCCAGTTTGCCTTTTCGCTGTTGCCCCATGCACTGTCCGCTTGCATTTTAGATTGCGCAGCCTGCAAGTCGTTGGGAGACACAGCGCCGGAAGTTTCTGCTGCTTTCAACAATCTCGAATATTTATCCTTGCTTTCATTATACGTTGCCTGTGCTTTCAGATACGTTTCATGCGCTCCAACACTGTTCTGTTCCACTTCCGGAGCTTCCATCAGCATCAAAACCTGTCCTTGCTTTACCTTCGATCCCATATCCACATACATATCCTTTATATATCCATTTACCTTAGGGTATATATTGACAGTTTCATAAGGATTAAGCTGTGCCGGCAGCCGCAAGGTGGTAGGCAATGCCTGTTGCTTTATACTATATAGTGAATAGATTTTTGTATTGGGTGTCGGTGCCTTCTGTTCACTCCTGTGGCAGGAAACCAAGCCAAATGAGGGAAGGATGGTTGTTAATGTTATAATTATTATCTTTTTCATTCAAAAGAAATTGTTTAAAATTTACTATTCGGGTAACAGGGAAGAATCTTTCAAAGTGGCCTTTCTCTGAACGAGAGAAAAAACTAATGGCACAATGAACAATGCTGCCGCAGTAGAAGCTATCAACCCACCTATAACCGCTCTTCCCAACGGTGCAGTCTGGTCTCCTGCTTCACCTAAACCTGTTGCCATGGGTATCATGCCCGCTATCATCGCAAAGCTTGTCATCAATATCGGGCGTAAGCGGATGGATGCACTTACTTTAGCTGCTTCTGTTGCATCGCCGTATTTAAGTCGTAATGTTTCAGCGTTGGTGACAATCAAAATCGCATTTGCAACAGACACGCCAATAGCCATAATAATTCCCATATAAGATTGAAGATTGAGCGTTGCACCTGTCATCAACAACAAAATAAGGGAGCCAAGAATTACAGCCGGAATTGTTGACAGGGCAATCAGCGACAGCTTAAAAGACTGATAACTGGCAGCAAGCAACAGCAGTATGACAATGATGGCAACCAACAAACCGTTTTGCAAGCTTGAAAAAGTTTGAAGTAAAAGATCAGACATTCCTTTCAATTCAACTTTTAATCCGGGTGCTAGTTGGCCTAACTCTGCAATTGCTTTCTGCACATCATCAGTAGCAGTACCTAAGTCCTTCTTGTGAATATTCGCGCTCACTGTAATAAATCGTCTTGGACCAGACCTGTCATATTCTCCGGGAATGGTGTCAATGCTAAAGGAAGCAACATCAGCAAGAATTGGGCGGCTCATGCCTTTCACAAGCGGAATAGATTTTAACTGGCTCATATCATTCATGATATATTCCGGCACCTGTACCTGCACCTGGTATGTGTATGCCACCTTTTCATCCAGCCATAAATTCTTTTCCGTAAAACGGCTTGATGAAGTGGCTGCCGTCACTGAATTTGCAACATCGCTCACATTCAACCCAAGCTGCGCTATTCTCAAGCGGTCTAAATTGATATGAATGGAAGGAAACTTCAACGGCTGTTGTATTTGCACATCGCGCAGGCAGGAAATAAGTTTGAGTTTTTCAAGAAGCTTGTCACCGTAATGCTCAATATCTTTAACGCTCTTTCCGGCAACTTCTATTTCAATTGGCGTAGCCGCACCCTGGCTCATTATTTTTTCAGTGAGTTCAATCGGTTCAAAGCTCAAAAGCATATCTGGAAATGCTTTATGAATATTAGCCCTTAGTTTTTCTTTCAGATCATCAATATTTGTTTTATAATCTTCATCCAGTCCAACCTGTATCAACGCTTCATGCATGCCACTGTTAAATATATATAAATTGCTGGATGCATAGTTACTGGGCACTAACCCAACAAAAGACGAACTAATGGAAACATGGTTGTCAACTGTTGAATCTATAATGGCAAGCACTTTGTGCACAGCTTCCTCTGTTCGTTCAAGCCTGGTGCCTTGGGGCTCCCTGATGTGCAATTGAAGCTGACCGGCATTACTTTTAGGAAGCATGTCCTTGCCGATAAAATAAAATCCTAGCCCGGTCAAAAGCAGCGTAGCAATAAAATAAATAAGAATCCACTTTTTTTGTTCGGGAAACAGCTTTCCTAATCTTTCAATAAACCGCATTTTTATTCTTTCAAAGAAATCATTCTTCGCAGGTTCATTCCGTTCTTCTTCCAGATGTTCGTTTATTTCTGTTATTTCTTCTGCATTAAGCGCCTGTGCTGCATGGGCATGTTTCTCTCCATGCTTATAATGGCTGAATTTTTCTGCCTTTAAAATCCAGTTTGTTAAGATGGGAACTAACGTCTGTGCAGCGAAGTAAGATATGATCATTGCGAAGCCAATGGATAAGGAAAGAGGCAGGAACATTGCTTTTGGAACCCCTGTCATGACAAAAGAAGGGGCGAATACAGCAAGGATACACAGAAGAATTAGAAGCAGCGGAAATGAAATTTCTTTGCAGGCATCATATATAGCCAACCGCTTTTCCTTTTTCATTTCAAGATGCTGGTGAATATTTTCTATCGTTACGGTTGCCTGGTCAACCAATATTCCTATTGCAAGGGAAAGTCCGCTTAACGTCATTAAATTAATTGTTTGCCCCGCCAGCTTTAAAAACAAGACAGCACTGATTACGGAAACCGGTATCGTAATGACTACGATCAGGCTGCTGCGCCAATCCTGAAGAAACAATAATACCATCAACCCTGTCAGTATGGCGCCTAATATTCCTTCTATCATCAAACTTTTCACAGCATTGATAACAAAAACAGATTGGTCGAATTCATACGAAATCTTTACATCCTCAGGTAACAGGCCGCTCATCTCTGGTAAACGGAGCTTCAATGTATTTACCACATCCATCGTGGAAGCATCTGGTGTCTTTATGACAGGCATATATACCGACCGCTTGCCGTTAATAAGGGCATAATCAACCGTAATATCGGCTGCATCCGACACTGTGGCAATATCGTGAACAAAAATAGTGGTGTTGCCGCTTGTAACAACGGGTATGTTTCCAAATTCATCCACCGTTTTCTCCAATGAATTATTGGTAGTTATATACATGGTGTTTCCTATCGGTACATTTCCCGAAGGTGACATCACATTGTTTTTTGCAACAGCCTGCACCACTTCATCCGGATCAACATGATAGCTTCTTAGTTTTTCAGGATCTATATTAATAACAACGGTGCGGCTATTAGCTCCTAACGGTGGAGGCGCAGCCAAACCCGGCACAGTAGCAAACATAGGCCTGATGCGCGTGGCTACAAGATCATTTATTTCCTTAAGTGAACGGGTATTACTACTAAACACCAGTTGCCCTACCGGAAGAGAAGAAGCATCAAAGCGTATCACCTGCGGTGGAATGGCGCCCGGTGGAAAAAACTTCAGCGCCCTGCTTACCTGCAACGCTACCTCCGCAGAAGCCTCCCCCATGTCCGTGCCTTCATAAAAGGTCATCCGAAGCAAGGTTAAACCCTGTATATTTTTTGTTTGAATATTCTTTACTCCATTAATATATAGAAACTGATCCGACAAGCCGGTAGCAAAAAATCCTTCCATTTGCTGTGGTGACATGCCTCCATAAGGCTCAATAACATATATAGTTGGCAGATTTAGTTTGGGGAAAATATCAATGGGAATGGTGCTTATGGCAATGAAGGAGAATATCAGCAACCCTAAAAATATTACAATTATTGCAATTGGCCTTTTAAGAGCAAGAGAAAGCATCCGGTTATTTAAATTGATTTAGAAAAATACTCAGTGTATTATTGGTGATCGCTTTTTGAAGCAAGGTGTTTAGTAAGTCCGTAGTGCCTCCAACCTGATCTATTTCGGCAGAGAAGAGCAGGTAAGACACGTCGGTCAGTTCGGCAATGTTTGCCAGCCCTGCATTATACTGTGCCGTCTTTTGGGAAAAGGCATCCTGCGCAGCTTTGAGTTGCACCGGTATTTCTTTCATTCTGTCCAATGCAGCCTGAATATCTACATCTGCCTGCTGTAATTGATTTTGAAGCGCCGATTGTTGCCCTTGCATTTCTTGCTCTTCAGCCTGAGCCTGGAAACCAAATATGGCAGCTTTGTCCTTTTGATGAACTATATCAATGAGGTTATAGGTAAGCGCCAATCCTCCAAGATAATTGTACCGTTCATAATTGAAGCCGCTACTTGTGCTCCCAAAAGCATCTGTCGGTGAAAGATTGGAGCCTCTCGTCCAGGCTGCCCCAATTAAATTGAACTTGGGCAGGTAGCTTTTCTTCACCAACTTTTGTTGCGCATAAGCATAATCCGATCTCGCTTTGTAGTATGCCAGCAAAGGATTATTGCTGCTTACAGAATCCGCAACAACATTTGCTTGCATCTGACTAATTATGGCATCAGTGAGATGAAATAAGTTAGTATCCACATCAAAGTTTATGCTTTTAACGCCTGAATAAAACATAAACTCTGATTTCAGCTTATTATACGTTGCCAGTGTTTGTATATATTGAATTCTTGCTTTCGATATTTCCGCATTTGCAATGGATGAGTCAACTCCTGCCCTGATGCCACTACCGGTAAATGCCTTTATGTAATTATATAAAAGATTATACCGGTCTATGTTCTTTTGCTGTACATCAGTCAGTAGTTTATATTTAAGTAAATTAAAATACACTTGTGCTATTTCGTATTGCAGCAGGTAAGACTCCCTGTTATAATCAGCATTATTCGTATTTAGCAGCGACCTGGCAGACTCAATGCGCGCATGGTTTAAACCAAAGTTATATAGCTCATACTCCATATACGCGACGCCTACCGTACCTGAAAACGTTTGCGTCGTATTTTCAGGTCTGATGGCGCCGGAAGTAGAAGGAATCAATCCCATCGGGAAATAAGGTCCGTCAAGACTATTAGCGGTTCCTATATCCACCTGGTCGCTGAGTTTTAATGCAGGTAGTCGCTGATCTTTCGCATCGCGGAGTGACATTTTAGCACTCTCCACCTGCAGCTTCTTCGCTTTTAATTCCGGATAGTTGAGCAGCGCACTGTCAACGGCCTGCTTAAGGCTGATGACCGACTGTGTTTGCGCAAAAGAATTTATGTAAAGAATAATTAATACAAAAACAAGAATTGAAATTTTCGCATTCATTTTCATGCACCTTTTAAAGTCGGAAAGACAAATATACTTTATTCTTGTTCCCGATACTCTCATAAACAACACCGATGGTTTTTTAGCTGACAATACAGCATGAAATTCATTTTATTACAGAAGTGCTCATACGTCGGCGAACAAGCTTGCCTGAAGGCTTGCCACTATATAAACCGCGCAATCTTTTTAATTCAGATTCCTTACAATTTCTACTCACAACTTCCCAAAAATCCATTCCAAACACTTTTGTTATACTCATCAATTGATTAATGTAATCAACAGGCTGCACTTTCATTTCTTTAAAGAAAGATATATCAATAGTTGTTTCTATAATATCTTTCTCAATAAGCAATTGTATATATTCCATATCACCTTTCGATAACTTGAGTATTTTCATGTTTTATTATTTTTTGTTTAATAAGAACTAATAGCTTACTATGGAGCTGTAAATAACTCGAGTGGGTAATGATCTGTCTTAAATAAAATTCAAATTCAGGTTATTGAACTTTGAACGTTATTTTAAGTGAATCAGATTATGCGTTATAATCTGATTGAAAAAATTAGTAAGACATACTAATGGGAGGAGCGCGGCTTGCGTCAAACCGTTGTGATAAGGAAAAATACAATGCAGAATTTTCTGCATGCAACCCTACTGCTTTAAAAGGATTTAAAAATGAATAGATAGAAGGAAAGCAAAAAGGCTGGCTGTCTAAAAAACGTTTGTTACTTACTACCTGAAAATACTCTTGTTTAAAGTCCTTGCCTATCTGCTGTTGTAAATCAACGGAAGACTTTTGGTTGTTATTTTTAGCCGATTCAAAGCTTTTCTCAAACGAGGCGCCATAGCCGATAGCTGACACTGCCTCCGTTTGGAAATAAAAACTTCCTGCTAAAGAAAAAAGAAAAATAACTATTGCCTTTCTTGTCATTGAATTTAATCGCCTGCAAAGGTAGGGAATAAAAAAATAACACTTTAGCATTTCTTATAGCGTCAGGTGTTCTTATACTAATCGCTAATATAAAAC
>PLYJ01000016.1 GCA_003151745.1 Bacteroidota bacterium | reverse complement strand
GTGAGCATAGCACTTACCGGCACTGCACCGTGGTCTTTGACTTATGCAATAAATGGTGTTGATCAAACACCGGTAACCGGAATACCGGCAAATTCATATATCATTACAGGTGCTGCGGCAGGAATATATACTGTAAGTGCATTAAGTGATGCCAACTGCACAGGCAATACATTATCCGCAGGCAGTGCAACGGTAACAGTAAATCCATTGCCAACAGCAACCGTAAGCGGTGGCGGAACAGTGTGTGCAGGCGCAAGTTTACCTAACGTGAGCATAGCGCTGACGGGAGCAGCGCCGTGGGCTTTAACGTATGCAATAAACGGTATTAATCAGACACCTGTAACAGGAATACAGGCAAATTCATATATCATTACAGGTGCGGCAGCAGGAATATATACTATAAGTGCATTAAGCGATGCCAATTGCACAGGCAATATATTATCCGCAGGCAGTGCAACGGTAACGGTAAATCCGTCACCGCTCATCACCGCAACCTCGCCCGGCTCAAGGTGTGGTGCAGGGACAGTGACTCTTGGAGCAACGACAAGTGCCGGCACTGTTAACTGGTATGCAGCAAGTACAGGAGGTTCTTCAATTGCAACGGGCAATACCTATACTACTCCTTCCATCTCAACCACCACCACCTATTATGTTGATGCCACCAATAACGGATGCACCACAGGGAGCAGGACTGCGATAGCAGCAACAGTAAATACATTGCCTGCAACACCAACAGTGAGCGTTACAACACAGCCTACCTGTGCTGTGCATACAGGAACTGTTACGATCACTGCACCCACAGGAACCGGAATAACATACAGCATTGACGGATCAACGTACACTAATACAACAGGTATATTCATCGGAGTGGCACCTGATGTATATACGGTAACTGCAATGTTAAACAGTTGTGTGTCATTCGGAACAACCGTAACGGTGAATGCAGCAATCGGAGTTGCGGCTCCAGTTATAACAGTGGTTGACAACTGCAATAACACCTCATTATTGACAGCGAGTGGTTATACGGGCACATTACTCTGGAGCCCGGGAGGAGCAAAGACGACCTCCATAACTGTTTCAACAGCGGGTACATATTCCGTTACCCAAACAATAAGCGGCTGCACCAGCTCAGTAGGCACAGGCATAGCAGCGCCCGGGACCACTCCGCCAGCTCCTGTTGTAACAGTGGTTAATAACTGCGGAAGCTCAACATTGAGCCCCACTGCAACTGGCGCATTAATCTGGAGCCATCAAGAAGAAGCAACTCAATCAATCACAGTAACCACACCGGGCATTTACAGCGTAACGCAATTCGCAAATGGGTGCAACAGCCCTCTTGGCTCAAATACAGCAGCGCCCAAGTCCTCTCCTACCGCTCCTGTTATAACTAAAACTAACAACTGCGGAAACTCATTATTGAGCTATGGTGGCGCAGGCACTCTGCTTTGGAGCACAGGAAAAACAACCACTTCGATCACCGTAACCACAGGCGGCACATATAGCTTGACCCGCACAGTGAACGGATGTACAAGTGCAGTGTGCACCGGCGTAGCAGCACCCACGGCAATTCCGCCAGCTCCTGTTGTAACAGTGGTTAATAACTGCGGAAGCTCAACATTGAGTACCACTGCAACTGGCGCATTAATCTGGAGCCATCAAGGAGAAGCAACTCAATCAATCACAGTAACCACACCGGGCATTTACAGCGTAACGCAATTCGCAAATGGGTGCAATAGCCCTCTCGGCTCAAATACAGCAGCGCCCAAGTCCTCTCCTACCGCTCCTGTTATAACAGTGACTAACAATTGCGGAAGTTCCGTATTGTCCACTACTGCAAAAGGAACATTGCAATGGAGTACGGGCGCCACGACTTCTTCCATCACCGTCACAGCAACCGCCGCTTACAGCGTTACGACAACTGTAAACGGATGTACCAGTGCAGCGGGCACACATGCAACAGCACCCAAGGCAATTCCGCCAACTCCTGTTATAACAGTGGTTAATAACTGCGGAAGCTCTGTATTATCCACTACTACAAAGGGATCATTGCTTTGGACTTCTAGATATACCACTTCTTCTGTTACCGCAACCACAGCAGGCACATATCTTGTTATTGCGACTGTAAACGGATGCGCGAGTTTGCCGGGAGAAGCCACCGCAGCTCCTTTGCCCTTTCCTTACAAACCTGTCGTAATTGTTGTTAACAACTGCGGTTCCTCCACATTATACACTACTGCGGCAGGCGCATTGAAATGGAGTACAAATGAAACAACCTTAGATATTACGGTAACTGCAGCAGCTACATACAGCCTCACCCAGACTGTAAACGGATGTATAAGTGCAGATGGCACAGGAAAGTCAGCCCCTGTTAAGAGCGTTCCGGCAACTGCCGGCGCTATTACGGGCAATAGTACAGGACCATGCAACAATACCTCACCGTTTACTTACTCCATTGCCGCAGTGCCAGGTGCAACTTCTTATATATGGGTGCTTACTTCCGGATGCACTGCTCATTCTATTGTAACCACGGTTCCAAACATTGAAGTAACCTTTACACCTTTAGCGTTAATGGGATATATGTTTGTGCAAGCTTCCAACGCTTGCGGAGCAGGTAACGCTTCGAACAAGAAAATTACTCTCAACTGCCCCGGCAAATGGACGCCTTTAACGAATAAAGCTCCACATAATTTAGAAGGGGATCTGACGCTACTTTCCGATGGCACTGTGTTAGCTTTAGCTAATGCCGGAGGCGGCGCTTATGGAAATGTTTATGACAGGCTGACGCCGGTAAATGGCAGCTATTTAGATGGTAGGTGGGACTCTATTGCACCCATGCATGAAACACGATTGTGGTATTCCTCGCAAGTGCTTAAGGACGGCAGGCTTTATGTGGCCGGAGGTGAATATGGCACGGGTGGCGACAGTGCTGAAGTATATGATCCGCTAACGGGTCTATGGACATCCATTACAAATCCTAAACCAACTAACGGATTTTTTGATGCAAACTCGGAGGTCCTTGATAATGGAAATGTGCTGCAGAGCGTCGCTATATCTAATAACATTAAAAATACCTGGCAATTTGACATTACTTTCAATCCTACCACAGGCACTTACACTCCCTGTTGTACTACTAATAATGGAATTATTTCCAACGGCAATCAGGATGAATCAACCTGGGTAAAATTGCCAGATGGAAGTATTTTTAATGGTTGAGGATCCCATTAATGTGACCTTAACTACTGACTCTTCCGAAAGATATATACCTTCACTTGGTAATTGGGTGCCTGACGCTACAGTTCCTGTTCAGCTATATGATATCAGTCACGAGGAAGGCTCGGGGTTTCTACTACCCGATGGACGTGCGTTTTTCATTGGTGCCAGTGGGCACACTGCTTATTATACCCCTTCCGGGAGTATCGCTAATGGCAGTTGGGCACAGGGTCCTGATATTCCTAATAAGCAAGGCACTCCTGATGCACCGGCAGCCATGATGGTGAATGGTAAAATTCTTTGTGCCGTTTCTCCTATCGGCACTAAAAGTGATGGATACCGTACACCGGCATCCTTTTATGAATTCGATTACCTCGGCGGAACCAACGGCACCTTCACGCAAGTTCCTGCTCCCGGCAATCCCTCCGGTGATACCCTAAGCATGGATGTCTATTCTACAATCATGCTCGATCTGCCTGATGGCAATGTGATCCTTGGAGTTCAAAATTTTGAATCACATAAATATGCCAATCCACCCGGCTCCAAGCAATACTATATTTATACCCCGGGCAGCGGACCACTGCCTGCAGGCAAGCCAATCATTAACAGCTACTCGCATTGTGCATCCCTGATGTTGACGGGCACCCTGTTCAACGGCATCTCTGAAGGCACTTGTTTTGGCGATGACGACCAAATGTCTACTAACCGCCCACTGGTAAGGTTAACCAATGGCGCAAAAGTTTATTACTGCCGCACATTTAACTGGAACCACACGGGAGTGCAACGGGGCAATGAAGTCGACACAGTGCAATTCACCCTTCCTAAGGGACTTCCTATAGGCCCTACCTATTCGCTGGTGGTGGTCGCGAACGGGATTGCTTCTGATCCTATCTCTGTCAGTGATTTCACATTAGACATTCCGCCTACTCCCGGTGTAATTACCAGCAATACCAATCCCTGCTACAATGGTGGGATTGGGAGTGCATCGTTTATTTATTCAATTTCCCCGGCAATAGGTGCGACTTCTTATATATGGTCATTTGATTTTGTTGGCCGCTTTACAAGTTCCTACACCACAACTACGCCATCTATTACTAAGTCCTTCGGACTTAACGGTGAATTTCTTCTTACAGTACAAGCTGTTAATGCTTGCGGCGGAATAAGTGCCGCTTCACCCCAATTAAGAGCTGATGTAAATCAAGAGTGTGAGAATCGCATGGCAAGCGAAGCGCCTGATGCTCCTGCAACCACAAGTTTTGTTGCTTATCCCAACCCTGCTCATGATAAGCTGAATGTAGCATTCAACAGCAACAATACAAACGAGTACACCATTAAGATGATTGATATGACCGGGCGCCTGCTGCTTGACAGGACAGCCAATGCCGCACAAGGCAATAACTTTATTGAACTTGATCTTGGTGTCTTTGCAAAAGGTATATATGTCTTGTCATTCTCTTCGGGAGAAGAAAGGAAGCAGGTGAGGATAGTGGTGGAATAAATAAATCCCGTTAATTAAAATAAAAAAGCTGCCCCAAAGAAAATGGGGGCAGTTTTTTTGCGGTCTTCCTCCGGAGTAGTTATTCCTTAATCGGATTAGCCATCCGGCGAATCAATGCTTCATCCATTTTCAGGAACGACAATAGCTTTTGGTCACCTGTGTTTACGGTATTAAAACGATCCCATAAGTCAGTAATCTTTTTCACCTTAATCCTGAATTCCTCCGGTCTTAAAGAGGTTTTGAGCATTTTGATGAAAACACGAATTGGGTCATTAAGCTCTTCCTCGTCATTAACCTGGCGCTTCACACTTGATATGATCTGGTTACAAAGGCTGTCTTCACCGATAATGGCATATTGCAATGCCTGGAAAAGCTTGCACTCAATGTCGCTGTAGGTATAGTGCTTCACTGGAATGTCGTTACGCAGGGCGTTGATTGTTTTTGCTGCGCCTGTATAATCGCCTTCATAATATTTGGTGATGGCAAGGAACTTCTTGAATGAAATGTATTGATACGCTTCGTTCACGTCCACATCAAAGCTTTTTTGCAACGCTTCATTTATATCACCTAACTGCTGCACATCTCTGTTTTCGAGAAACCGCTCCAGCTTGGCGTTCAGGAACTGCGTGACGAAAAATGAAAAGGTATGCTTACGTGCATGTTCAGTAATTTCAGCGTTTATAGTTTCATAATAAAAATCAGCGCGAACCTGGTTGCCCGTCTTCTGATAATATTCAAAATACATTAAACTGATAAGTGGCTTAATGTTTTGGTAAAAGGTGTCAAGCTCATACTTGTCAAAAGTGCTTTTCATGCGTTGAAGCATGGCATCTACCTGCATCTCCTGTGATTTAAGCCCGTCCTGGTCCGAATTAATATTACACTTCTTATATAGGCCCACAATATTGCTGATCACAAATAAGCGGTGAGACTCATATAATTCAAAAATATTGGAAAGTTCACGATCAACGCTTTGCACCACTTCAAAATCGGACGCATCACGGGTGAGCATGTATTTGCCAAATGCCTTTATAAATGAATGCATCTGGTCTTCCGCTTTTTCTACAGAAAGCGAAAAGGCTACACGCTTATTATACATGCGTTCGTAATAATCATATTCAGGAGTGTACATGTGAAGACGGGCTAACGCCTTATAAACTATAATCAACTCCGTGGAAAGGTCGTATTCATCGAGTTGCTTTTCCAGTTCCTTAAGCGCCCGTATGGTTATTACTTTACTATGACCAAACATCATTGCCGGAATCCGCGCCACTTCTTCCTTAAGCACGTTGATAGGATTCTGCACATTCTTTGAAAGAAATGAAGCGACTCTTTTATTAAGCCTTGACTTTAATGTATAATAAGCAGTCGGGCTTATATCCAGAATCTCCATCATCTTTATTTCGTCATAACTATTATTCCTTGCAGTTTGAAGTAACAAAAAGGGTTTGTTCTTTTTATTTCCGGCTACTGCACTCACAAGCTGCTGGAATTCCTTTTCATTAAGCTTTTTGATGGTCTTGTTTAATTCTTCCATACTCTATATAATATTTGTTTATGTGATGGTTTAACGCACTATGTCAAATAAAGATATAGGCATACATGCGTTTTGTAAGATTTTCGATCATTTTGTCAAATCCTGCCATCAATTAGACTAAAAACTGACATTTTCACTCAAAATCTTACAATGGGAAATAAGGTAATTTAGATAATTAAGGTAATTGAAAAGCTCAAAAATGACTCAATTACTCCAATTACCTTAATTACCTCAATCATTTTTCGCCTTAAATCTTACATCCATTCAGCGCCTTTGTTCTAACCGAAACTTTGGGCATCCTTTACTGTTAAATTGGTCTAAACAAATTTAAATCCAAATTAATATGAAAATCAATTCAACTAAAAACACGATTATTATCGAAGAGTTTTATGACGTTAAAAGAGCTTTTGCTAAATTGGTCTTTATCGGATTCCAGTTTATACTGCTCTTCTTATTGGTATTCGCTACCATCACCACATTTGCACAAGCGCCTACTGCTGCCAGTGCAATAACTACCACCGAAAACCAGGGTAAAAAGCTGGACCTGGTGAAACAGTCGGCAGTGTTCAATGCGGGCAAGGTATATATTAACTGGATTGCCAAATCAAATGCGCCTGACTGCATTTATGTTATTGAACGCTCGGATAACCAAATGGAGTTTGAACCGGTTGGTTTAAAAGAAGGTATCGGATCAAGCCTTGAGTTGTTGTATAGCTGGGTGGATAATAAGCCCGCTACAAGTGCTACTCAGTATCGCATTAAACAAATTGATAATGAAGGTGCATTGATGGCGCAAAGTGAAACCAGCAATGTAACGGTAGCAACCAGTGCGGGCATCTCAGATCGCAGCACGAAGACCGCTTCCAGAAAATAAAAACAATGATATATGAAGCGCTTTGGGGGTATCCTTGTAACTGTAACATCGTTTACTGCAAAAGTCATTGTTCTCTTTAGTCTGATTTGTACCACTGCGTGGGCATTGCCTCATGCATCATTCACAGCTAATAAGACATCAGGATGCAGCCCGTTAAATGTACTGTTCAATAATACATCCACCGGAGCTGTATCTTATTATTGGGATTTTGGAAACGGCAATTCATCAACGCTTCTAAATCCATCTAACCTTTATACCATTGCCGGCAATTATACGGTAACCTTAATCGCTACCGATGCCGGTGGAAACAAAGACTCCGTAATAAAGAATAATTTAATTACCGTCGTTGGAGAACCCACAGCAGATTTTTATTCTCCTGCCACTTCCTCCTGTCTTGATAATAATTCCTATTCATTCATAAGCACTTCGACCGGCGCTGCAAGCTGGTTGTGGGATTTCGGTGACGGAACCTTTTCTTCACTTCAAAATCCCACTCATTCTTATGTAACGTCAGGGACCTATACCATTACTTTACTGATAACAAATTCATCAGGATGCACGGACGTAAAAATCCTCAATCAATATATAACTATTTACCCAAAGCCACAGGCTTCTTTTACCGAAAATTCTACTGTAGCCTGCAATACTTCTCAGCCAATATCCTTCACAAGCACCTCAACGGGAGCAACAACCTGGCAATGGGATTTTGGTGACAGCGCATCATCATCATTACAAAACCCTGTTCATACATATAGTAATGCAGGCACCTTTCCCGTTACTTTGATAGTTGCTAACGCAAATGGATGCACTGACACTGTAAAAACACCTGCAATCATCTATGTAGGCAGTAATAATTGGGCAGGTTTCAACTCAGATATTGATAGCGGATGTGCACCGATGACTGTTAACTTTCGTTGCACTGCGGGAGGAATAACTTCAATTTTGTGGAATTTCGGAGATGGAAATACTTCTGCCGTGATCAACCCTTCAAACAATTACAAATTCGCCGGGTCCTATACCGTTTCCATGACGGTTACTAATATCAACGGATGCACCTCCACATCCAAAATAACAAATTATATAGTTGCAGGTGTGAAACCAACCGTCAATTTCACCATGAGTGATTCAACAGGATGCACCCCGTTTGCCATCGGGTTCACGAGTCATTGTCAGAACGCAACTTCATACGTGTGGGATTTTGGTGATGGAACACCGAATGATAGTTCCCAAAGCCCTGTTCATACCTACACAGGCACAGGAATATTTAATGTTTCTCTAACATGCAGCGGTGCATCAGGATGCACAGCACAGACCATTAAATACAGTGCCATACATGTTTCAAATGATATTGCAAACTTTATGGGATCTCCACGAATGAGTTGCCCGCCAATGACAGTCAATTTCACTGATTTTTCACAAGGTAATAAGCTCACCTACTTTTGGAAGTTTGGCGACGGATCCTCTTCAACACAAAAGGATCCGTCACATATATATGCTAACGCCGGCTCTTATGATGTCACACTTATTGTTAAAGACTCAACCGGATGCACTGACACCTTATTTAAGCCCGGTTATATACAGGTAATTAACCCTGCCGGAAATTACATTACTCCGGATACGACGGTAACCTGCGCCCCTCTCACCACGCAATTTCATGACAATACAGCGGGAGCGGTTTCATGGCTTTGGAATTTTGGCGACAGCACAACCTCTGCCCTTCAGGATCCTTTACATACTTATTCCAATCCCGGAATATATACAGTTTCTCTTACCACTCAATTGAGCGGCGGGTGTAATCAAACAATAAAATCTTTCAGAGTCTTCAACCTGAAAGGTGGTATCGCAAAATTTAGTGTTTCACAAACTCAATGCCCTCCTTATTGCGTCACTTTTATTGATTCATCGCAAAATGCGGTTTCATGGCTTTGGAATTTTGGTGACGGAACAATTTCTACCACGCAAAACCCGACACATTGCTATGTCAGTCCGGGTTGGTACAGCGTGTCGCTTACTATTACTACTCCTGATGGATGTACAATTTCCGCGATGTACAGCAATTGCGTTTACTTCACCCCTTTCCTTGCAAATTTCTTTGGAGTGCCTGTGAACAGCGGATTTCCGGAAACAATGGATTTTTACGCTAACTCTGTAGGAGCTACAGGATGGCTTTGGTCCTTCGGTGATGGTGGAACCTCAACTGCCGAGAACCCGTCGCATACTTATACAAGCCCCGGTAACTACCAGATAAGCTTAACTATAACTCTTGGTCCTTGCACCCTGACTTATAAGGATTCCACATTCTATGCCGGGACAGGAGATTCATTGATATATAATCCTACTTCAAATGTTCCACCGCAACCACAATCAGGATGCGCCCCGTTATTCGTAACTTTTAATAATAATGATGCTGCCAACGTTTCGTGGGTTTGGGATTTCGGTGACGGAACAAAAGACTCATCATCCAATACATCACATAACTATAACAACGCAGGAGTTTTTACTGTAACACTCACTACTGTTGACACTTCAGGCATCAAGCACATCAATGTTATGGATAGTCTTGTCCGCGTAGCAGGTCCGGTTGCGGAATTTTCCTACATACAAGGAAGCAGTTGTCAAAATACCATCATTACCTTTAAAGACTCATCTCTGGACGCTGATCACTGGCTGTGGAATTTCGGTGACGGCACTACTGATACCATCCAAAATCCAACGCACCAGTTCACCGGCCATAATGTTAATTACATTGTAAGCTTAACCATAATGGATTCCGTGGGCTGTTCCAGTTCATTATCAACCAGTGTTTATTCAAGTTTTGTCAATCCTATTCTCGTTGCTCAAACAGATGTATGCAATACAGATACTGTGAATTTCAATACCAGTTTGCAGAATTATTCAGGTTATTTATGGACTTTCGGTGATGGTGATTCATCAACAGCAGAAGCACCCAATCACGTCTATGCAACTAAAGGTGTGTATCCTGTTACTTTGACAGTAACAGATAATAGCGGTTGTTCCCAAACATATACTTTGAATCCTTCAATCACCGTCAATGCTCCTGTTGCAAACTTTTCTACTAATGACTGGCTCAGCCGTTGTGACTTTGCAACCATTCACCTAAACAATCTTTCAACCGGGGCAGATTATTACTGGTGGGATTTTGGCGATAGTACTGCCTCCAATGCCATTGATCCTGTTCATACGTATCTCAACCCGGGCAGCTATACTATAACATTAACTGCTTATAGCGGTAGCTGCGTATCAACCATGGTGAAGCCAAACTACGTTAATGTTTACCGTGCTCATGCGGATTTCAGCGTATTTAAATATGGCATTTGCCTGCCAATGACTATCCAATTCACTGATTTAAGCACAGATGCGGTTTCATGGCACTGGAGTTTCGGAGATGATTCAACTTCAAACCAGCAAAACCCGATACATACTTATTATGTCGCCCCGGGTGGAGTAAATTCCCTTACAATCATTGATTCACATGGTTGTACTGATTCGATTTCACATAACCCGTTCAGTCCCCTCGAAGACCACTTTACTGCTTCAGTAGATACAGGATGCCTGCCATTGGCGGTAAACTTTACGAATCAGTGCGTAATGGCAATTTCATATTATTGGGAATTCGGCGATGGGGCAACTTCCACGCAGGCCGACCCACAGCACATATATACTACACCCGGAAGCTATAATGTGACATTGATCATTCAATCCGCTTATAATTGTTCTGATACACTTACCTTACCCAATTTAATTACGGTATTAAATCCGCATGCTGATTTCATCTCGCCTGACCTTTCTGCCTGCGCTCCTTCTGTTGTAAACTTTACCGACCTGTCTAAGGATGCCACCTCATGGCTTTGGGATTTTGGAGATAGCACAGGCTCTACAAACCAAAACCCTTCTCACATATATAATACTCCGGGTGTTTACAATGTAAAGCTTATTGTCAGCACACGACAGGGCTGTTCTGACACGCTGGTAAAAACCAAGTATATTCATGTTTTGGGGCCTGTAACATCCTTTAGTGTTTCCGCAACAGGCGGTTGCGACCCGTTCACCGTTCAATTCACTGATCTGTCAAAGAATGCAATTAACCAGGCATGGAGTTTTGGAGACGGCTATTCTTCAACGGATACTAATCCATCGCATACCTATACAGATACCGGATCATTCACCGTGGCACTTGTCACGCATGATTCAACCGGATGCTCCTCGTTCTATTCATATCCGCAAAAGATTATTGTTCATGGCGTACCGAAAGCTTCTTTCTTTACAAACGATACAGGCGGCTGCCAGCCTTATCTTGTTACGCTAACTAACACTTCAACCGGGCAGGATTCAACCCTTTGGGATTTCGGCGACGGAACTACATCCAACCAGATTAATCCAACGCATATTTATTTAAATCCGGGATCATATACTGTAACCCTTATAGCCTCTACGCAATTTGGGTGTACAGATACATTCAGGCTGAATACGCCAATCATCGTGAACATGACACCCGTTGTTCACTTCTCTGCCGCCGGCACTGCCGGATGCACTCCACTTATTGCCTCATTTAAAGATTCATCAGGCAATCTGGTAAATCCTGTTTATGCATGGAGTTTCGGTAACGGGCAAGCTTCAAGTAATCCCAATCCCAACATTACATTTATAAATCCGGGCTTTTACAATGTTTCGCTCACCATCACTAACAGCAATGGCTGCAGCGATTCATTAAGCGTTGCAAGCCTCATAAACGTTTTCGATACCATACCGCCTGCAATTTCACCAATATATAGTGTGAGCGTCACCTCCAATACTACCGTCGAAATTATCTGGGGAAATAACGCAGCGCTCAATCTCGGCTCTTACCAGCTATTCCGCTACAATCCTGTTAGTACTCATTGGGACAATATATATACCAATTTAAGCCCCAACAATTCATCTTTCTCTCTCACTTCCTCTTATAGCGACAGCTCGCTCAACACGCTTCAAAACACGTATAGCTACAAATTGCTCACTACCGACATCTGCGGCAAAGCAATCGGCCTGGACCAGCTCATTGCGAATACAACCATCAATATCTCCACTCAAACAATGGCTGAAAACATAAAAGTATATTGGACACCATACGAGGGATGTACCCTGAGCAAGTACACCTTATATAGAACCGATCCGGGAGCAACTCCGCAACTCATTGCAACGCTCTCCCCTGATTCACTCTCTTATTTGGATACCACCCTGCGCTGTCCGTATGGTTTTTCCTACCGGGTTACCGCAAACGATCTTGACGGCAGGCCATATATATCAAACAGCGATACGGCCATCGGCACTCCCGTAAACTCTTTCGCAAACCAGGTGGTGGACGTAGTAAGAACAACCGTCGTGGACAACCAATTTGTGCTTACTGAATGGAAAAAGCCAGTCGTTAAGCCCGAAAGCGTTGTTCAATATGATCTTTACCGTTCTTCAGATAATGCAAACTTCTTTTACCTCACCTCAATCCCTTCTGTGCAAACAGATTATACCGATTACAATGTTGACGTGCAGAAATACAACTACTATTATAAGGTGCTCGTAATTAATCAGTGCGACATCAGCGTAAACCTGAGCGACATCAGCTCTTCCATCCTCCTTTCCGGCGAGGTTTCAGACGATTATGTTTTCCGTTTGCGCTGGACTGACTATAAGCACTGGGCAAATGGCGTTGATCATTACGTTATTGAAAAACAGAATGCTGACGGTTCATGGACCACGGTAGGTAAGGTTAACGGTACTACTACCGGATTTGAAGATCGTTAAGGTTATCAGTGATTCAGTTAATCTCTGCGATTCTTCAGTTGAAATTTCAAATTCTTCAGCTAACTCTTGAAATTCTTCACATCACCCTATGCGGTCATGCACAACTTTTGAAATTTCATCTGTAATATTTGAAATTCTTCAAATGGATTTGCAAAGGTTGGGGGTGAATTGAGTGCATATATTCGTGACTTTGTTAAAGCGTTGACTGAATGCGGTGATATTAATGCTGAGTTCGTTAGGAATATGGACGGCATCAACAAGGACTGCCATACATTTGTTCAGGCTTCAATTAACTCAGGCGCTTTATTTCATCAAATCGTTGTAGGTTTCAACGACATCAATGCGTTTACGTATGGATGCGTTGATTTCATCTGCAAATCCGATAAAACTTCTGCAAGGTTCGTTGATGCCAGTAAAGGACGTAGCTGTCCAACGCACATGCCAATACCTTCAAGCTACGCCTGGCGAGGAATTAACCGGGGGACAAACCTAAGAGCCACCACAGAAACAGTCCATTGCAAGGCAAAAACAACATGATGCAACACCGTTGCAAGTACATGCTTTACCGTTGCATGAGTATGCAACACTGTTGCATGTATATGTTTTGCCGTTGCATGAGTGTGCAACACCGTTGCAGATACTTGTTTCACCGTTGCAGATATCTGTTGTCCCTTCCTGAAATAGCTT
>PLYJ01000071.1:22993-37745 GCA_003151745.1 Bacteroidota bacterium | reverse complement strand
GTAAGGTTTTTTTAGGAAGGTACATTGCATCTAAAAACGTCTTAACGTTTCAGCGAAATGGATATACGTTTTTGTGAAGAGAATATGCGTTTCGTTGAATTGGATAGTCATTTTGACGAATCGGATGTGCATTTTGATAAAATGGATATACGTTTCCAAAGAATGGATATGCATTTTGATAAAGCGGATATTTTTTTCGGTGAATCGGATATACATTTCGATAAAATGGATAGCCGTTTTGATAAAGCGGAGTAACATTTTCCATAAAAGGGGGGATACTTTTATAATCTTTTCCAGCAGCAGAATAATACACGGAATTTAGTGCTATTCAAAAGAAATTTGATTTCGGGGGACTATAACTTGTCAAGTACCCGCAGGACTTTGGGAAGATTTATTGGCTTACTTAAAACTCCTTTCCATAAATCACCAATCTTGCTTAGCCTGTTTTCTATGTTGTTTATAGTAAACATTTGCGGAGTTAATTTATGGTTTACTTCTTTCCATAAGAGGGGAGTCGAAACAGTGGCATGTGGTTTGGGTCGCACGCTGTAAGGTGCAGCAATAGTCTGACCCTTCCTGTTTTGGAGGAAATCTAAATAAATTTTGGCAACTACATACAATGTGGGACTAAAAGTTAAAACCCTTCGCCTTCAATTTTAGATTGTTTCGGTTGTATCCTATAATCAATTTTGTGAACCTTTACCACTTCATATACATCCGGTAAAAAAACTTTCACTGCTTCATTGAACTTAGAGATAATTTTCACATCAGCAATAATAGCATCCCACGCTCCAATTCTATAAACAGTATTACTAATGTCATCTAAAAACTTTTGATCTGTTATTTGGGCTTTTATTTTATAAATTCCGTCATATAAGAAGTCCCATTTTACTAATTTAGGATTTTTGGGTACAAGATCGGGGTTTTTAATAAACAGTTTGACTAATGGTTTTATTTCTTCCTTTGTGTCACCTTCTAAATATCCATTAGAACTTGTCAGTGCATTAAAATTTTCTTTTTTTACTTCAATGATTGGGTGTTTATTTTGTATTATCAATCCGTCTATTGCCTCATCTTTTTCAATAGCTGAATTTATTATTTTATCTTTAGAATAGATATTAAAAATATTGAATGTAACACCCTTTGTTTCTCCATTAAATGTAATATTAACGTTATCTCCATTGTGTTCTATCTTTTCAGCTTTTTTACCGCCCAGCCATTGTTTTAATCCTATTATGCCGCCAACTATTACAAAAATATCGGCTATATAGTGTATATTTTCACCAGAAAGAATGTTTGGAGAATATATACATTCTATTACTTGCTGAAAAACAAAACTCCCTCCTTTGGGTGCAATAACTCTGATATTTAATTGAAGTTCGGGATTTACCTTTTTTGCAACCTCATTAACTATAGTTGAGAAATGAAGTTGAGAAATTAATAAAGCATTAATGTCAACGCTGTTATCTGCAACTTGATAAGAATATTCGTATTTTTCTTGAATCGTCTTATTCACCCCCTTAAATCTTAATAATAATTTAACATTTAAATTTAGGTATTATGTGGGACAATACCTATCTTTGACCCATAATTTAAACGATATGAAAGCTCAAATAAAATCATTCCCGCAATTAGTAAACCACTTTCAAGACGAATCTACCTGTGTTGAATTTTTAGAACAACAGCGTTGGGGCGGTACTCCTGTTTGCCCGCATTGCCAAGCTATTGTTATATATAGAACCAACAGAGGTTACAAATGTAAGGAATGTTTAAAGAAGTTCAGCATTAAAACCGGAACTATTTTTGAAAATTCTAACATCAAACTAAGCACATGGTTTGCCGCTATCTATTTAGCATCGGCACACAAAAAAGGAATTTCGTCTTTACAACTTCACAGAGATTTGAATGTAACGCAAAAAACAGCCTGGTTCATGTTGCACCGTATTCGTGAAATGATGAGAAAGAAAAGTCCAAGTATTTTAACAGGCACAATACAAGCAGATGAAACATTTGTAGGTGGAAAGAATAAAAATCGCCATGTTTCAAAAAAGGTAAAGGAATCACAAGGCAGAAGCACAAAAGATAAGACCCCTGTTTTCGGATTACGTAATGAAGGAAAAGTTAATACAGAAGTCGTAGCCAACACTAAAGGCAAAACATTAATGCCTATCATTGCGTCCATGATAGAAAGGGATGCAACAGTAGTTACAGATGAATGGGGTGCATACAACGGACTTAATAAAGACTATCAACACGAAGTTATCAAACACAAAGACGGTGAATATGTCCGTAACGGTTTCCATACTAATGGCATTGAAAATTTTTGGAGTTTATTAAAGAGGGGTATATATGGTATATATCATTCTACAAGTAGAAAACACTTACAGCGTTATTGTGATGAATTTTCTTACCGTTACAATAGCAGGGAAATAAAAGATGCTGAAAGGTTTGATGTTTCTTTATCACAGGTTGAAGGCGGTTTAAGTTACAAACAACTAATCAAAAAATGAACAAACTTTATTACGGGGACAATTTAGAAGTAATGCGTAAGCATATCAGAGATGAAGCTGTTGATCTATGCTATATAGACCCGCCGTTTAATTCTAAACGTACCTATAATCAGATTTACAATAACATTGGTAAAGAAGATAAGGCGCAAGCACAGGCGTTTATTGATACATGGACGTGGAATGACGATGCTATTAAAGGTTTATCAGAAATACATGAGAATGACAAAGGGATATATACATCTCAAACAATCGAGTTAATAAACGGACTTGATAAGGTTTTAAAGAAAGGTAGTTTGCTGTCCTACCTTGTTCACATGACACAAAGAATAGCGGAGATTCATCGTATCCTAAAACCAACAGGGAGTTTTTATCTGCATTGCGACCCGACAGCAAGTCATTATTTGAAACTTGTTTTAGATTCCGTTTTTTGTGCTAATAAAGGTGAATTTCAAAATGAAATTATTTGGTGTTATAAAGAAAGAGAGTTATCTAAAAACCGTTGGAATAGAAAACATGATGTGATATTTTTTTACTCCAAAACAGATAATTATACTTTTAACTCAAATGAGGTCTTGGAAACATATAGTGAAGTTACACGAAAAAAGTTTAAATACAAAGATGAAAATGGATATTATATGATTAGAGGAAAAGGAACGGATATTAATAGTCCGGTATATAAAGCAGACGGTCTTTCACCTGAACATGAAAAAAAATATCCAGATTTAACTTACAGACAGTATATAAAAGAAGGGGTTTTACCAAGAGATTGGTGGGAAATAGGCATAATTAATAAAGCTGCAAATGAACGATTGGGTTATCCCACACAAAAACCGGAAGCATTATTAGAAAAGATTGTCAAAGCAAGTTCTAATAAAGGGGACGTTATATTTGATCCTTATTGCGGATGCGGTACAAGTAGCATAGTAGCTGAACGGTTAGGGCGAAATTGGATAGGTATTGATATAACCTATCAAAGCATCAGCCTTATTTTAAAAAGGATGGAAGATACTTTTGGGAAAAAAGTATTGCCAACTATTCAACTTACTGGTGTGCCGGAAGATTTTGAATCAGCCGAAGCCCTTGCGCATAAAGAAGATGATAGAACGCGAAAGGAGTTTGAAAAATGGTTTGTACTTGCGTTCTCTGATAATAGAGCCATCATTAATGAAAAGAAAGGCGGAGACGGTGGCATAGATGGCATCGCTTACATGATGGATAGAAATAAAAAAGGCGAAAGCGAATTGAATAGAGTTCTATTTAGTGTTAAATCCGATAAGGTGTTATCTCCTAAAGTAGTGAGGGAATTAAACGGTACAATAGAACGTGAAGGGGCTGCAATGGGTTATTTACTTACTCTTTATCCGATGAAAAATCTTATTGCAGAAAGCAAGAAATATGGCAGTTATCATAATACGCTTTTAGATAAAGACTTTCCTAAAATAGAAGTTATATCAGTACAGGAAATGTTAGACGGCAAAAGAATTACAATACCTACAACGCACGAAATAGCGGTAACAAAATCAGCAGAAGAAAAAGGAAGCGATACACAACATAAAATGGAATTAGAATAATGGCAAAGAATAAGGTTAAAAAGAAACGAGCAAAGCATTACGAGAAACCGTTAAAGCTGTACGCTTCTTTTGAGGATTCGGTAAAGGCATTGGTTGCAGAACCTATGCAGACTTACCGAAAGAAGAAAAGTTAAAAAAACCGGCTTTTTCCGATAGGTTTAGAGAATCTTATCCGTCAGTCCCACATTGTATGTAGTTGCCTAAATTTTATCATTGCGTTTGGCAATTGTGCGTTCTGTGCTTGTTGTATCCGGCAAACGCTGGTGCGTAAGCGTGGCAAGCAATTCTGTGAAAAGCTTCACTTCGTCATAACTGTATTTTGCTCCTAACGGAATATATATGTGCATGCCTGTAGCGCCGCTTGTCTTGCAAAAGCAATTGATCTTTAATTGATCGCATATTTCTTTAATGACCAGAGCTGCATCAACTACCTCTGTAAATGATATATCTCCGGGATCAAGGTCAAGCATGGTATAATCAGGATAATCAGGATTACTAAAGGTGCTGTGCCACGGGTTAATTTCTATGCAACCAAGATTTGCCATATATACTAAGGAAGCAGCATCATTACATATTAAATAATCAATATATGCCTTGTTGGATTTGGAATACAGCTTCACGGTTTTAACCCAGGACGGAAGCTGTTTCACCTCCATGTCTTTTTGATAAAAGCTTGGGCCTGTAATTCCATTAGGAAACCTGTTTAATGACTGCGGCCTGTTTTTTAAATACGGCAAAATGTATTTACTGATATGTTGGTAATAGGAAATTAAATTTCCTTTAGTAATTCCGTCGTCAGGCCAATAAACCTTTGTAAGATTAGTGCATTTAACCTTTTTTCCGTTTAATGTTATTATTTCTTCTTTTTTCGTATCCATTGATGAATCAGATGCAGGATGCTTCGGGTCTTCCTTCACAACCTCTGTTGACGATTTATCCGAGCGTAAACCCATAAACACAGGATGGCGTAAATGGTTATCCTGCGTCCACTCTGAATATTTTACATTGCATACAAGCTCCGGTTTAATCCATACTGGCTTTCCTTTCATGCCAAACATGACAGGGTTTTTCTCAAAAGGACACTTTTCTGTTTTTAATTTTTCAAATTGCGAATGCAATTGTTTCAGAGAAGTTTCGGTAAACCCTGTTCCGCAATTACCTATATATTCTAAAGTCTTCTTATCATACATGCCCAGGATGAGTGCCCCGAAATATTTACGACTGTTTTGAGGCAGCGTGTATCCGCATATCACAGCCTCCTGCATCATTACGCTTTTAACTTTGAGCCAGCCGTCAGAACGCTTCCCCGAAAGATAGCTGCCATTCATATCTTTTGTTATGATCCCTTCATATCCTTTTGATGAAAGTTTTTTAAAGAGCGTTTCTCCTTTCCCGATTATAAAATCAGATTTAATGGCATTTTTAAATTTATATTTTAAAAAAAAGGCATCCAACAAGTCCTTTCGATCCCTTAAAGGCATGTCAGTCAAACGATGTCTGTTTAGAAATAGAATATCAAACACATAATATTTCAAAATGCCTTGCTTCGTAGTAGTGTAATTTTGCAGCAGTTGAAAATTGCTTCTTCCTTTTTCATTTTCTATTACAACTTCTCCGTCTAATACCACTTCATCTTTTATTTTTTCAAGCTCAGCGATTAAGGTGGCATATTGTTTATTGAAGCTATTTTCATTACGCGATACCATCTCTGCATTGCCCTTATTTATTTTGGTTATAGCGCGATAGCCGTCATATTTCATCTCGTATAACCAACCGGGATTATCATTGACTTCAGCGGTAAGCTTTGCAAGCATTGGAGCATGTATATATTTCCATACTGATTCTATGTTTTCAGATTTTTCTTTTTGCTCTTTTTGCCCGACACCATTACTCCTCTCAACAGGCTTTGCTCTTTTTGAATACTGTTTAACAGGTTTTTGTTCTTCAATGTTGAAATCCTTTACTGCGTATTCATCATCTTTCTTAATTAGTAGCCAGTTTTTTTCCTGCCCATTATGCATTCTCACCAATGCAAATGTTCCTCTTAAATGTTTACCATTTAACCGGAACTTTAAATCACCTTTCTTTAACTGTGCAAGCAATAATTTTTCAGCTTCATTATTTTTTACATTTTCAATAGGGCTATAGGTACCATTGTCCCATATATCCATAGTGCCTGCACCATAATTCCCCTTTGGTATTTCACCATAAAACTTTCCGTAGGGGAGAGGATGATCTTCCACCATTACAGCCAGCCTTCTTTCGCCTGCCTTCATGGAAGGGCCTTTAGGAACAGCCCAGCTTTTCAGCACGCCTTCCATTTCCAATCTGAAGTCATAATGCAGATGGGAAGCATCATGACGCTGAACTACAAAGCTGAGAGATGATTTATTTTCTTCCTTCTTGGCGCCGGGTTCAGGTGTATTCTTAAAATTTCTTTTTTGCTTATACAGCGACAGGCTCATGAAGCTTTCTTTTTATTTAAGCTCGCTTTAAGCTGCTCCATTAAATCTTCTGTTTTTCGATGAGCAATTTTTAGCTTTCGTACAGTCGGCCGTTTGCCGCTTGCTTTTGCTTTTATCAGCTTGAGTAATTCAGCAGCATATTCATCTTTGTATTTTGTAATATCAAAAGACCCGCTATACTGGTTAATCAATGTCATGGCCATTTTTAATTCGGCAGGTTTAACTTGTGATTTTGCCGGAACATTAATTTCATCTGTGCTTCGAATTTCCTGTGCAAACCGAATTTTGCTCAACACTAATATATCTTTAAGCGGTTTAAGAACTGTTAATGCAGCTGCGGTGCGCATCACAAATTGCGCCACGCCTACTTTTCCTGATTTATTTAATGCTTCGCGCAACAGAGCATAAGCCTTAGCTCCTGATTTTTCAGGTTCTATATAATACGAGTTTTCAAAATAGATGGTATCAATCTCGCTTTCATCAACAAAATGATTCACTTCAATAATTTTGCTTTTTTCAGGAGCCGCTTCTTCAAAATCTACCTGGTCAATAAGGACGTATTCATCATTTAGCATATAGGCTTTAGCGATATTTTCCCATTTCACTTCCCGCCCTGTATTTTCATTGATGCGCTGATAATGGATTTTACCCATATCCCTGAGGTCCACCATATCCAAATCTAAATTACTTTGTTCGGTGGCGCTAAAAAGCCTGACAGGAATATTAACTAATCCAAAACCAATAGCTCCCTTCCAAATTGCTTTCATACAGTATTTGAATTAAATCATTGCTGACTTCTTATCGGGCTCAAAGTCATTTAAAGAAATTAAATCTTTACTTGCTTTTCTTCTTTGGAACTTTTGCTCCCGCTTTACGTGCTTCACTTAAACCGATAGCAATTGCCTGCTTGCGTGATTTCACTTTGCCGCCTTTGCCACCCTTTCCGGATTTTAATTTTCCTCCTTTATATTCATGCATCACCTTTTCTACTTTATCCTGAGATTTTTTTGAATATTTTGCCATGATATTAAGTTTTTTTGATGGTTAAATATAGCTTTAAAAAAGCGTGCCATTATTTAGCTACCAGGGTTTTTAGGGTTAATGCATTGGAAAAGCCTGCCTCAAACATGGTATTATTAAAATAGATAAAACATTCTTTTACCGTCGTCGGTATCTTTTTCACTATGTTTTTTAATTCATCTTCAGAATATGATGATTTGAATAATTCCGGCACACCATGCATTCGAAGGTAAAATGTTTCACTTGTTTTGTAAAAGTCCTCTGGTAAGTTTGGAAAGCTAACGTTGCAAAAAGTTAATTTATGCTTTCGCAAAGCACGGATTACCTCCCTATCCCACCACGAAGCATTTCTAAACTCAACTACATGATGGTTTGATGGAGGCAAGCTTTCTAAAATGTTGTTTAAATTTTCCTCATTGTATTTAAAGGAAGGAGGAAATTGAAATAATATACAACCTAGCTTATCATCCAATCCTTCTTCAGCAATTTTCAAGAATTCAAGCACCTTATTATTTGCATTTTTCATTCGCATAGTATGTGTTATTATTTTATGCGCTTTTACAGTAAAAATAAAATCCGAAGGGGTGGCTTCATATAACTTTTTTAAATTTTTAACGACAGGAAATCTGTAAAAAGTGCTGTTTAGCTCAAGTGAATTAAACCTGGAACTATAATATGAAAGCCATTTAGAAGAAGGAAGATTTGCAGGATAAAAAGAACCTTTCCAGGAGGAATAACTAAAGCCCGATGTAGCGATGAATATTTTTTTCACTAAAGATCTATTGGAGGCTATGCTGATTTTTTATTCATTTTTTAATTATAACTGCAGTAACAACAGTCATTACAATCATTGCTACAATGAATATAACGGTTCCCATTGATTGTGTTCGTGCAAGCAATGAAGAAAGACTTTTATGAAATATGATTCCTAATGAAATATATACTAAGGTGAATATGCATAAGCCAATCGTATCGTATAAAATAAATTTTTTGAACGGTATTTTTATAAGCGCAACGAATACAGGGCCAAGCAAACGCATTCTCGGAATGAAGCACAGAATGATAAGTGTCTTTAGCGTATGTGTTCTTAATTTTTCTTTATAGGAGTTTTTTATAGTTTATTTCCTGATTTCGTTAAGTAAAAATAAACGGCGTCAACTGTAAGAAAGGCTGCAATGGAAAACACTCCTGAAAAAACAGGATTTATCAATCCCTGTGAAGCAAAATAGCCAATAATGATAAGCGTAATTTCCTCCGGTATGGGTGCAATCTGGTCAACAGTAATAAACCAGACGTAGATACCAATATAGCCGTAATGCGTGAAATAATCCTGAAAGGGCGTTGAAGCGGAAATAAGCAGTAAATCATTACACATCCTCTTGTTTAAATTAAAATTCATGCCATCGTTTTTATGGCACATTTTTTTTAAACACATTGATATCAAACAATTGATTATGGAAGCTAAATCACAATTATTTTTTAAGGCATTACAATTCGCGGCTTATCGCCACCGTTTTAGCAAGACTAAAAATGAAGAACCCTACATTAATCACCTGATAAATGTTTGTTCTTTATTAGTTGAAACAGGAGGCATTAGCGATTCAGAAATTTTGATTACAGGCATCCTGCATGACATACTTGAAAAAACGAATACAAAGGCTTCTGAATTAACTGTCCTTTTCGGGGAAAAGATAACTGCTCTTATATTGGAATTATCAGACCTCGGTTCTGAGACTGAAAAGGAGAAATGGGAGAATCAATTAAAAAAAATTGACAAATTAAACTCCGGGGCAAAAGTCATCAAGCTTGCGGATAAAATTGAAAATGTAAGGTACATTCTTTCTTATCCACCAAAGGGGTGGGATATGGAGCGACGCATCATTTACCTTGATTGGTCAGAAAAGATCATCAATGCTTTAAGAGGCACGAACATTAAATTGGAGTTATATTTTGATAATCTTCTCGCAACAGCCAAGTTGAATAATCCAATGATTTCAAGATCCTTCCAAGCAAAAAATTAAGCTTAAACAAGGGAATTAAAAAAAACCGGAAGATCTTTTTATACTTTTCCGGCTTCTGCTTCCTTAAGGGGAAATTTTCCTAAAAAACGATCTTAACGATTTTCTGACTTTTGAAAGCCTTTATTTCCTTTTGTTGAACCTTCCTGATCCTCGTTAAGAGTATCTTCATCTTCTTCAGCAGTATCGGTGCCTATAGAATGATCTTCAGTCTGTTTTGAAGATTTTTTATAACCGGTTCCGGTTCCTGTAGAGCTACCTGTTTTTTTTGTCTTTTCTTCTTCTTCCCACTGTTTGCCTTGAGGGTTATTTTGCTTCTGACCCTGTTGTTGAGTCTTTTGCTGACCCTGATTTTGATTTTTGTCCTTTTGTGAACCCTGATTTTGATTTGGATTCTTTTGCGATCCTTGATTTTGATTTGACATAATTAATAGATTTTTTATTTAAAATGGCTTACTCTCTTTAATGCTTTTCAGCTACCGCATTCCTACTCTTTTTAAATGTGGATTTTCGGATTCTTCCGTTATGCCTTCCATAAAATTTCATGCCATCAGATTTTAACAGAAAAAAAAGTATTTTTAAAGAAATAACTTACAAGTATATTATGAACGATGAAAAAAATACACACGGTTAATCTGCACATTTACACCTCCGTACATCATCACATCGGAAATTTGTATTTTGCCGCATGAATTTTTTGAGGTTGTTGCTCCTTCCTTTTTCCCTGCTATATGGTGCTGTAGTGGGGGTAAGGAATTTTTTATTTGATCTAGATATTCTTCGTTCTGTAAAATTTCAGTTGCCCGTCATCTCCATAGGAAACCTTACTGCCGGAGGAAGCGGCAAAACTCCACACACAGAATACCTCGTGCGTTTGCTCAGGAAAGACTATAAAGTAGCGACATTAAGCCGCGGGTATGGAAGGAAAACATCAGGATTCATACTTGTTTCATCCCCCTCTACCGTTGAAATGATTGGTGATGAGCCGATGCAATATCAAAACAAATTCAATGACATTATTGTGTCTGTTTGCGAAAAGCGCGTAGCAGGCATTAACAACCTGGTGAGGCTGCCTGCACCGCCGCAGGTGATATTGCTGGATGATGCTTATCAGCATCGTGCCGTAAAGCCCGGGCTTTCAATCCTGCTTATGGAGTACGATGATATATTTAAACCGAATTATCTTTTGCCTGTAGGATCATTGCGCGAGCCGCGCTCTTCCATGAAGCGGGCAGATGTAATTGTTATCAGCAAGTCGCCTGAAATATTGGTGCCTATCGAACGCAAACGTATTACCGATCAGGTTACGCTTCGAAAAAATCAGCAGCTTTTCTTTTCTTATCTCACGTATGGAGATTTTATCCGTTTGTATGGAAAAGACGGGCCGATGATGTTCGGCAAGAAATATTATCTTGAAAAAAGATATTCCATCCTGCTTGTAACAGGCATTGTGAATCCAAGCCCGTTGATTGAACATTTGAGAAGGCACACGGATAAGCTTTTTCACGAACGCTTTCCCGATCATTACAATTACAAATTAAAAGACATCGAACGCATTCAAAAAGTGTTTGATAACATAGCCAACACGAATAAGATCATTGTAACAACAGAAAAGGATGCCATGCGGCTCAAGACTCCCGAACTGGAAGGTGTTGTAAAGAATCTTCCCATATTCTATCTGCCCGTGCAGGTTGAGTTTCATCAGCAGGATAAAGAGCGGTTTGATAAAATGGTGAAGGATTATGTGCAAAATTAAATAAAGTTCAGGGTTCAAGGTTATTCCGTTCAATGTTAAAAAACTTTGAACTTTGAACAGAACAACTTTAAACTTATTTTTTTATGTTAGATAAAATAAAAGAAACCTCCGATTTTCTAAAAGCGAAAACATCCTTCACGCCCGACTTCGGCATTGTGCTTGGCAGCGGGCTTGGCGGACTGGTGAACGAGATTGATGTGAAATATACGCTCGATTATTCTTCCATCCCCAACTTTCCTGTTTCCACTGTGTGTGGGCATAGCGGTAAATTAATTTTCGGCACGCTGTCCGGCAAGAATGTGGTGGCCATGCAGGGGCGCTTTCATTATTATGAGGGATATTCTATGCAGCAGGTAACCTTCCCGATGCGGGTGATGAAAGCCATTGGCGTGAAGCGGCTGCTTCTTTCCAATGCAAGCGGAGGAATGAACCCGGCATATAGAGTAGGGGATATGGTCATCATTAAAGATCACATTAACCTGATGCCTCATAACCCATTGATAGGAAAAAATTATGATGAACTGGGTCCGCGCTTTCCTGACATGAGCGAGCCTTACGATGCTGAGATGCTGCTCCTTGCAAAGAAGATCGCTGACGAAAAAGGTTTCACAGCGCATCTCGGTGTGTATGCAGGCTTATCCGGCCCGTGCTTTGAAACACCCTCCGAATACCGCTACCTGCGCATCCTCGGCGCTGACATTGTGGGCATGAGCACCGTGCCTGAAGTGATTGTGTGGCGGCATGGAGGCTTGCCCTGCTTTGCCATTTCTATTGTTACTGATTTAGGCGGCTTCGAGCAGGCGCAGAAAGTGAGCCATGAAGAAGTGCTGCAGGTAGCCACTGCCGCCGAAGGCAAGATGACAGCTATTATTAAGGAGATGATTGCAAAACTTTCGTGAAATTTTTTAAAAAGTTCAAAGTTCAATGTTTCTCAGTTCAAAGTTTACGAACATTGAACATTGAACATTGAACTGAGTAACCTTGAACTGATTTACTCCTTCACAACCTCTTCACCACACTGCAGCTCTCCGTTTTCATTTGAAGAAAATAAAACAGGCAGGTTAGAAACCTGCCTACACAAAATTCATCGTATATCTGAAATAATCCACCCAATCATGATGCCGATGAGAAGAATAAAGAAAGCAAATATCCATATATGGAATATGATTACTTTATCTGCAATTGAAGGCTGTATATGCATCAGCCGCCTGTATTGAGTGATAATTTTTTTTGTCACTTCTATATTTTTAAAAAACAAAAGCACAGAGAAAATAAATTCTGTGTCTTTGTGCCTCTGTGGTGAATTATTTCTTACGGCACAATCAACTCAGCCTGATCGCTGTATGCTCCTGTGATTGTAACCTCGACGAAGTTTGGAACTTCGTCGAGGTTTATCGTCAAAAATTATTAAAGTTCTGCAATAATCTTGCTAAATTCTTCTTTTGTTTTGTCAAGCTTGATTCGGATTTTTTCAAACATCTCCTCTTTCTTGCCTACTTCAAATAGCAGGTCATTGTCAGTTATGGCTGCAAATCTGTCTTTGAGCTTAATTTTCTGCTCTTTCCAACTTCCTTCAGTATGCATTTTTTGAACTTTAGATTATAGAGAAGTTTACTGTTAAATTAAGAAATTAATTTTTTCATCCGTCAGAGGCTTAACAATATAGTTTACTATATTTTCATTGGCACAGGCGCGTGCTATATCATTGTTATTTATGGAAGAAGAAAGCATATAAATTTTAAATAATTTCTTAATCCTAACATCAAACTTATCAAAGAGGTCTATGAATTCCCACCCTGTTGTTACAGGCATGTTCTGGTCAACAAAAAGTATGGTCGCCGGTGCATCGGGTTTTGTATAATTTAACTTTATATACTCAAGTCCTTCGTGCGGCACTGATGAAAGTTTGAAAAACCGCCTGCGGGATGTTATAACTAATAATTTTTTATCTATTTATAATGATTTACTTCTCGTACCCGCTTTTGATAGTGGTGGAAATCATTTTGAATTTCTTATGGGCAACGAAGGTATGCTTTGAATTAGCCGGAATGACTATTCCCTCACCTGATTTAAGCTTATATTTCTCATCATCAATAATAACTTCGGCAGCCCCGTCAATTATTTGAATATAGGTATCGAAGGCAGAAGTCTTTCCTGCTAATTTTTCGCCTGCGGCTAATGCTGAAATAGTGATATTGCCTGTACTCCTTTTAATAATGGTCTTACTTACCACTGCGTGAGGTTTGTAATCAATAATTTCAACGACGACATGTGTGTTTGATTTTTCCAATTCAGCAGTATCCATTCTATTTTATTATTAGTTATAATTCATAAAGCAGATCAATGTTTGATTAAAAACCTCGAAGAAGTTCCAAACTTCTTCGAGGTTAGATGAGAAATTATTCTTTATCAAGGCACAATCAACTCAGCCGGATCGCTGTAGGCGCCGCTGCTTTGTGCGCTGCCGTTGGCGCAAACATGCACCCAGATGATGCCGCCGCTTGTAAGCCCTGCAATGGTGATGGATGATTTGGATGAATTGCTGTAAAAAACCCATGGGGCATGGCCTGTTGCATCAGGGGCTACGGTTGAGGTTTGAACGGTGTAACCGTTGCCTTCGGTAATGGCATGCCAGTGTGCATCCACGCTTCCGGGGTTGTCGCCGCGGGTTAGTGAAAGGTCGGCCACCTGGGCAAGGTGAATCACAGTGGGTTCGTTGGTGGCCTCCATGCCGCAGCTTTCAATAATGGTTTTATCACCTGCGGCGCGGCTGTCCACATAGCGTGCCTCGGCGGTTAAACCCAATTCCAAATCTTTTCTTTTTGCTTTTTCATCGGCCGCCGCAAGCTTCAAATTTGTTTTAGCGGTTTCCAGCGCAAGTTTGCTATTGCTATAAGTGGTGGTCAAAGTCTGGAGTGAAACCAGTGGGGGGTCAGGCACGGGCACTAAAAGATTCCCATTCATCATGTTGAAAATCTTGTTTGCAAGAATGATCAACATAGCCCCTGTGAGGGACTTTAATTTTAATGCTACTTTAAAGATTCTGCTCATAATGTTTGGTTTTTTTAAAGGTTAGATATTGATTTTTATTGAAATTTGAAGAATTTAGCTAAATTTTCATGAAAATGAAGGTGGGACTCCCCGACACCGTGGCAGGATGCCTCGTTTCCTACCTCGTATGCCTGACCTCCGGCATAGGATGTCGCGGCTCCCGACATGGATGCATGGCCACCTACCCCGTANNACCTTGCAAGGTGGCGAGGCATACCGTCCCGGACGTGAGGCTTCCTGCTCCGTTGGCGATGGCTCCTGCCCCGGATTTTAGGTCAAAAGGAAAAGAGAAATGATTTACCCCGTTGGTTAGACAACCTACGGGGCTTACATCAAGGCTTTGTATATACTCACCGGGGGG
>PLYJ01000071.1:0-22969 GCA_003151745.1 Bacteroidota bacterium | reverse complement strand
TCCGCCTTGAGAGGGCAGCGTCCTAACCAGCATAGACGAATCGGCCGTGGTTAAAATAATGGAAGGTTCAAAGGTAAAATATAATCCTTGTTGTGTTATGTTTTATGTGTTCGCATGTAACGGGTAAAAAAATGCCAAGCCACAATGCCTGCGCACACTGCAATATTAAGAGAATGTTTATAACCGGCCTGCGGCACTTCGATGCAGGCATCCACTAAGGGCATGACTTGGTCAGCAATTCCGTTTATCTCATGTCCGAAAATAACGGCGTACTTTTTATTTATATCAGGAATAAATTTATCTAACGGGATGCTTTGTTCCGCTTGCTCTATAGCGATAACCGTATAACCTTCTCTTTTCAAATCGTTGATTGCATCAGTTGTTTCTTTAAAATATTTCCAGCTTACGGTGTCCGTGGCACCAAGAGCCGTTTTATGAATTTCGCGGTGAGGAGGCGCTGCCGTGATGCCGCAGAGATATATTCCTTCCAGCAGAAATGCATCAGCCGTGCGAAAGATGGAACCAATGTTATTTAGGCTGCGGACATTATCCATCACAATTAGTAAAGGAATTTTTTCCGACGACTTAAATTCATCTACAGATTTTCTTCCCAATTCCTCGTTCTTCAGCTTGCGCATGATGACAAAGGTAAGTTTAAGGTTTAATGTTTAAAATCTAAAGTTTGTTCAAAGTGCGGGGTAACCTTAAACCTTGAACTTTAAACTTTAAATTGTTTAATGATTTCGTATTTTTACCGCGATGAATGCCATGAAGAATCGTTCGATGATTAAAAGCGCTACGGCAGAGGTTGAAACTCCGCTGATGAAACAATATTTTTCCATTAAGGCGAAATACCCAGATGCCTTATTGTTATTCAGGGTGGGCGATTTTTATGAAACCTTTGGAGAAGATGCCATCAGGACTTCAAAGATTCTTGGCATTGTCCTTACACGCAGGGCTAATGGCAGCGCTACCTATGTTGAACTTGCAGGCTTCCCCTACCATTCATTGGACACCTATCTGCCTAAGTTAGTTCGTGCAGGCAATCGTGTTGCCATCTGCGATCAGTTGGAAGATCCCAAGCTTACCAAAAAGATTGTGAAACGCGGCGTTACTGAATTAGTAACACCGGGAGTTTCTTACAACGATAAAATTCTTGAACATAAGAAGAATAATTTTCTATGCGGCATTCATTATGAAAACAATATTGCAGGAATTGCTTTCATTGACATCTCAACAGGAGAGTTTCTCGTGGCGCAAGGCAAGCCTGATTACATTGAAAAGCTTTTGCAGAACTTCAAGCCAAGCGAAGTGATCTTTCAAAAGAGTCACCGTAAAGATTTTATAGATCAGCATGGCGAAACATTTTATCATTATACATTGGATGAATGGGTGTTTCAAAAGGATTATGCAAATGAGCTGTTGCTGAAACATTTTGGCACTACTTCGCTCAAAGGTTTTGGCATTGAAACGATGGATGCCGGAATCATTGCTGCAGGCGCTGCCTTACATTATGTTTCTGACACACGGCAGGATCAGTTAAAGCACATTAACAGCATTGCCCGAATCGAAGAGGATAAATATGTATGGCTTGACCGGTTTACCATCCGCAATCTGGAATTAGTTAATTCTGCGAATGAGAAAGCGGTCACACTTATTGACATTATTGACCATACGCATACTCCGATGGGTTCGCGCCTGATGAAGCGATGGATCATGCTTCCGTTGAAGGAGCTTTCAGCTATTGAAGAGCGGCTCGAAGCGGTGAACTATTTATTGCATCAGCAGGAATTCTCCGAACATACTTCTCAATCGCTGAAACAAGTCGGCGATCTTGAACGATTGATCTCTAAGGTAGCTCTTGGTAAGATTTCTCCGCGCGAAGTGACGCACCTGAAACGGGCTCTTGATCTCATTGAACCCATTCGCAATGCCTGCATTCAATCCAGCATACCGAGCATTAAAAAGATCGGTGACCAGTTGAATCTCTGTAACCTCATTCGCGAAAAGATCGGTAAAGAGCTGCATGCTGACCCTCCTGCATTAGTCAATAAAGGCGGCGTTATGAATGAAGGAGTCAATGCAGAACTGGATGAGTTAAGGAATATTGCCTTTCATGGGAAAGACTACCTGCTGAAGGTGCAGCAACGTGAATCGCTTGCGACGGGCATTCCTTCATTGAAAGTGGCTTTCAACAGTGTGTTTGGCTACTTCATTGAAGTGACGAATACGCATAAGGATAAAGTGCCAACAGGATGGATAAGAAAGCAAACGCTTACCAATGCCGAGCGTTACATCACGGAAGAGTTGAAGCAATACGAGGAAAAGATTCTCGGTGCGGAAGAGAAGATACTGGTTCTTGAGACAAAACTCTACAATGATCTTGTTTTATCCATCTCCGATTATATACAACCTATACAGCTAAATGCTTCCCTGCTTGCTCGTCTCGACTGCCTGCTTTCGTTTGCATTCATTGCGGGAAAAAACAATTACGTCCGTCCTCATGTAAATGATTCAAAGATTATTGACATTAAGAACGGACGCCATCCTGTCATTGAAAAGCAATTACCCCTTGGTGAGCAGTATATAGCCAACGATGTTTACCTTGATAATGAAACGCAGCAGATTATTATGATCACCGGGCCTAACATGTCAGGTAAATCAGCTCTTCTAAGACAAACGGCACTCATTGTTTTATTGGCGCAAATAGGGAGCTTCGTTCCTGCAGCAGCTGCGCAAATCGGCTTAATAGATAAGATATTCACCCGTGTCGGAGCAAGTGACAATATCTCTTCGGGAGAATCAACATTCATGGTGGAGATGAATGAAACGGCAAGTATTCTTCACAACCTTTCCGACAGAAGCCTGATTCTGTTGGATGAAATTGGCAGAGGCACAAGCACGTATGACGGCATTTCCATTGCATGGGCAATTGCTGAATATCTTCACGATCATCCGACAGCAAGAGCCAAAACACTTTTTGCAACGCATTACCATGAGTTGAATGAAATGACAGAAACATTGCCGCGCATTAAAAATTATCACGTATCAGTAAAAGAGATAGATAACAAAGTGTTATTTCTTCGAAAGCTTGTGCCCGGTGGCAGTGAACACAGCTTTGGAATTCATGTGGCTAAAATGGCAGGCATTCCTGCTAAGATAGTTTTGCGTGCCGATGAAATTCTTAAGCAATTGGAAGATAGCCGTCAGAAAAGCAGTTCACAGGGAAAGAATATTCCCCATTCCGGAGGATCAAAAGAAAATCTCCAACTCAGCTTTTTTAAGCTGGATGACCCTGTTCTTGAGCAAATTAAGGAGCAAATTCAAAAAACAGACATTAATAATCTTACCCCCGTTGAGGCATTAAATAAGCTAAATGAGATTAAAAAACTCATTGGAGGAAAATAATCTTCAAATCGCTTTTTAGTATAATAAGTTTCTTTGTAAAATAATATTTTACTTACATTTGCCACTCCTATAAGCGAAAGTAGCTCAGTTGGTAGAGCGCAACCTTGCCAAGGTTGAGGTCGCGAGTTCGAGACTCGTCTTTCGCTCCAGTTCAGGTTTGCAGTTTGAGGTTTGAGGTCACAGAACTTTGAACATCAAACATCAAACCTTTGTAGTTTTTGCCCAGGTGGTGGAACTGGTAGACACGCAGGACTTAAAATCCTGTGGCCGATGAGGCCGTGCGGGTTCGATTCCCGCTCCGGGTACAAGGCTGTAACGCTTGATAATAAAGCGATTACAGCCTTTTTTTTATTAATAGTTGGACTACATTTTGTTCCAGAAAATAACGCGGAGTGGGGAAACGGAGTGGGGATTTAAGTTAAGAAAGTCCCCTTTTTATATCAATGGCTTATTTAAAATGAAAAGCTAAGATAATAAGCAGGATATAGAGTTCATATTTCTTTAAGTATTCCGCTTTTCCTTAAAGTACTTCTTTTTCTTTTCTGAATCCTTATTTCTTCCCAAATCAATTTTCCAATCACTCCATTTGGAAACATGCTTTATTTTATTATTTGTAATCCAATAATGAGATTTACATTTAAAATTCCAGTTGCCAATAGATGGGTAAAGTGTAACATTCTTACCATTGAAGGTCAGTTGCCAATCTGTAGGGGTGATCGGAGTCACGACCTTATTACCGCAGCCGCACACACAATTGTGTACAGCTGTCCGATATTCAACAGTGATATATAATATTCCGTCCTCTATTACTTCAGGAATATACTCAACAAATTTATGGCTTAAGGTCATCATTGATCAACTTTCCGGTATTAATGAAATACAGACTATTATGCTCTTGCTTCAAATCCTGATAAAATCCAATGAATTTCTTCCATCTGCCGACGGCAAGGCATGCGCACAAACAGTTTAAATCGGCAATCTGAATATTTGTTGAATATTCATTTTCACCGAGTTCCATTTCTCCAATCCTGTCTGGCAAATGGTCGTTTTTACTGTGTGTTCCCGTTGTCACGCGCAATGATCCCATCAGTTCATCACCAACCTTATCTATACCTAAGCCGGAATCCACAAAAGGAACGTTTATGCTGAGCAGTGCTTTTGTTATCATGCTTCGTGCTTCATTTTTATCAATGCTAATAAAGACAAAATCAAAACCCGAAAGCCCACTAATGTTATCTTGAGTTATATATTCCTTATGAGGCACAATTCCATTGTGCATTCTGGAATATATTTCCGCATAATAATCGACTTTAAACAATTGACCCTGTTCGAATTTTTCAGCTGCTATTGCGCCAGGCGCTCTGAAAGCAGTATGCACCTCAAAAATATCTCCATCAAAGATGTGGATTTCTGCAACCGGAGTTTTTGAAACAAGATCCAAAATATAGGAGCCTGTTCCACCCACTCCGATAATAGCAATCTTTTTATCATAAAACTTTCTATTGAGATATTCAATTTTTGCCCGCGTAGAGCATGTATCCGGATATTTAAATGGTTCTTTTTTCATTTTATTTCTTTTTTAATTTTTGAAGTAACTGTATTATCGACAGCACTTGCCTGCGAACTAAGTATTTCCGAATAAGTTCTTATTTTTTCATAGTAATCAGGATAGTTGCCACTAACCGGCCTACTTGAAAAATAATGGTTTACCAAAATACTACCAGACAATTGCTGGTTATGGCTATTATTAATAATGGATGAAAGTATTTTTCCATCCTTATCACACGGCGCTTCACCGCAGAAGTAAATTGTATGATCCTTCGGCTTTCCTGCATGTGTGGGGCTTGCTAATGTTAATGGAGTAACAAGCGTGCCAAGCATTACTTTCAAAGATGAATTAAGATATGGAATGTGATGGACAAGTAAATGCCCACCACTTATTTCCAAATCATAACCTTCATCCGAAAGCTTTTTTAAATCCGGACTAAGACTTATCAGTTGCTGATGCATGGAAAATCATTTTATTTTTTACAACAACTACATCACCTTTTAGCATTGAGCCTTCTGGATTTTGCTTAGGACCATCCTCATAAGCAACAGTGTAAACCAGTGTTGGGGAATCAACATACTTGCCATAAGCAAGAATGATTACATCCTTAAAACTAATCTGCCTCTTGTCCCACTTTTTGGGAGTGCCGTTAACGATGATGACCACTTCAACATCCTTTTCCTTTGAAAAGAAATGTTCGATTTCAGGTCTTGCCAGATCGATCCTAGTTTCATCTGCTATTAGCTCATCTTTCCATGGCTCCTTCATTTTAAGGAAGATATCATCCTCATCAGGAATATTCCCTAATTTTCTGAGTTCGGCACCGGTAATGTATTGATGATGCCAGTCGAAATGCTTACCATTAAGGGTGAACTGCAGAACATGTTTTCCATGTTCGTGAACTTGATTTTGATTTTCTTTCATTTTTATTAAATTTATTTAGCCTTCTCCCGCCCCCGAGTTGACATTTGAAGAGTTTTTTGTATATTTGCATGACAAAAGGCAAAGGTTTGGGTTGAGAAGCCCAAACTATTAGTGACCACACTAAATTATTACCTTTTGAAGGGCGCGCTCGAACGCGCCCTTTGTTTTATTTGTACTTTTTTTTACTCAAAGCCTCCTTTTTTAGAATATATATACTAGTTTTAACAGAACAAAAATCCGAATAATTTATTGTCAAAAAACAAAACCTCATGACTAAAAAAATAACCAAATAAGTGACCATATCTTTTTTCATCCCGAAGAAACGAAAGCTGGAGTATCTCCTTTATTTCTATGATTGATGAAACAGATATGCTTCCCGTAAATCGCCTTGACCACCGCAATCGGGACACCGCTCATATTTAGGTGGAGTTTCCGGTTCAATCTTTTGCCAAACGGAGTCAAAGCAAAACACCCTTTCATTACCTTCGAAAGTCCGAGCAAACAACTTACTACCATAAAATGGCGATGTTCTTAATTGAATTAAATTTCTTTCCCATTTATCACCAAACCATCCACTAAACTCATACCCTTTAGTTTTGCGGTGAAGAATAGCCAACGACAATAGGCCAATTGACGCATTCAGATATTGCGTATGAAAATTTGTACTACCGGTTGATGTGATATTGTTTTCATATCCATTTTCCAAATATTCTTTATAGCGAGGGCTGACAGCACATCTATGACAGGCAGGTGTTACGCCGGGTATTGTAAAAGTAATTTCAGAACACCGCGCTTTTTCATACATGATAGCAAACACTGTAGGTACTTGATATTTTAGCCCCATAATGTTACCTCTTGCCTGTGCCTGAAAGCTGTCCGTCATCATTAGAAGCAAATCGGCTTGTCCTATATATAATTCTTCTTCCGCTTCTGTTAACTTAAGAAAGTCTTTGGTCACTGTTCTCACATTCAATTTTGGATTAATATTCAATAATCTCTCCTTTAATGCGTCGACTTTTAACTTTCCAATATCATTAATATAATAACCTTGTGTAACCAGGTTGTTTTCGTCAACAGTATCAAAATCTACAAGTACTATCGAACCTAAACCTGAACGCACCATGCTTTCACAAATGCCATTCGCACCGCCTACGCCTACGCAGACAACTCTTGATTTCTGAAGCAAATCTGAATTAACAGAACCGACTAATCGAGATGGATTAAATTCGAATGCCTTTTCTTCTTTTCTCTTAGTTACCGGTTTAATGTCAGGAACTAGAGGCTCGTATTCATTATCTTTAATAATGGTAAGATGACCTGTTATATAATTTTCCTCATCATCCCGATATGCGATGTAAGGAAAGATACTGAGATGACCTCCATCAGCAGGAGTGAACATAATTGGTACAAGAAATTTTTTAAGAGCAGGCATTGCTTTGAAAATGGCTTTCATGTATCCGATATCTCCGGTATTGTTACCCCAATCGCCACTAAGTCTTTCAACACCTCGAGGATGTGAATGAAGAAATCCTAATAATGCAAGTTTGTTTTCTTCCCATTCCCTTTTAACCACTTTATTCAAAAATTGGGTATCTGGATCGTAGGCACCATAACTCATAGAACCATTAGGGTCAAAAACGAATTTTCTTACTACAAAGTCCTCTCGCGAACCTAAAAGAATACCACCTGATTCAGGCAATTTCTTCCCAACAGTTCTCAGAATCTCGTTATAAGCACTTTCTATAATAACGAATCTTTCCTCATTATGAATACCTGATCTATTGTTGTTCCTTCTTTTCATTGGACTATTGCTTCTAAATATCTTAAAAATGTTTGACACGAAATTTGAATTAATTGGCGTTTGGGAATTCTCTTCCTGTTTTAATATAAGTTACTGTAAGTTCACTCCATGAGGCAGCCCATTTTTTTGCAGTATTTAAATCGGAGATAATTTGGGGTTCTCCGAAACATATTTTATATCCTCCTCTTTCGGAAGGCAAACGATGAGTGAGGTGCAGATCAGAAGACCTGCTCCCGTAGCTTGGCATCGCTAAAATATCAACGTCATAATAATCTCCGGCAGGATAAAAGCAAAATTTAAAATAATACGTACCGTCTGTTGAACGGTATGTATCAATAACGGCTCTCCACCCGCCGGGTGGAATCTCCTCACCTCCTCGCCAGCCTCCTGGCGGAATTTCTTCACCTCCGAAATAACTATTAGGGAAGTTGCTCGGTTTACCAACTTGAGCTGGTTGATTTCTATTTAGCATTTGCATAGTTGTATATATAAAAATGTTTTAATTTACGGACGTAAAAGTACAATCACATTATTATGAAATCACAAAAGCGTATGATCAAAAGAATGACCAAAAAAATGACCATATCTTTTTATCCTTGGTTTTGAAAAACAAAATCCTGTCCTTTCTAATTTTAAATACATGATGGAAACATTTACCTCAAAAAGGGGAATGCTTACAGTGAATCTGGCAGAGTTGGATTTTCTGCGTTCATCTGTTCGTGAAATGTATCGTAAGTTGGGCGGGAAAAAAATATTGGGCAATTCTACTCTTAAAATTTATCATAATTTAGCAGAGTATTTTAAAGTCAAATTTCAGCAGGATAAAATTAGACTCAATGCAATAAATGATAATGGCCAAGAAGTGGAAGTCCCAATGCCGGGCGCAGGATTCTTAAGAGACTTATTCTATAGGGTGGTAAAAGATAATAAATCTGAACTGCAAGCTCATGAATATCATTTTGACATTTGTTATTTATTTGTTTTCGGAATGTTGCGTGATAAATATTGTCACCCCGATAAATTTTTAACAATTGATAAATCTCCTGTTGGGAGAGTTATAATTACTTCGATTACTGCATACGGAAAGGAAGCAGAACAAATAAAGAAGCATATAGAAAGCAATTTTCCTGAATATATTGTGGAGCAGTATTTTAGAAATACGCGACCAGACACGAGTGAATTTAATCTAATTAGCTTACATAATTCACAGAAAGAAAATGAAATTATTTTTCACTTGGTAGGCAAAAGCTGTTTCCACAATGAAACATATGTAAGTGATGTGAACGATATTCGTAAGAATTGCCCTGAGATGTTTCTCAATTCTCCAATTATTTTAATGAATGACATTTGTTCTGGCGCATACGATATAGGAATGCCTTCCGGTAGAGATAAACTAAACGACAGATGGCGTGAAGATTTGACCCATGTAGAAAATGTAATAGCAAGGCGTGAAAAAGGCTTGATAAATAGTTCAATGAAAGCTAAGCGTAAAATACAGGACATTATTTTTGAAATGGAACAACTTATTGTTTTCATCAGAAGCGCACCTTCAACACCTTTTGAACATTTGATTAATAATTATGCTGATGAAGATTGGAGGAAACTATTATCATATACTTCTGTTTCGGAACCTCTGGCTCCTCATCTGCTTAAGATGAGAGACAAAGTAAGAAAAACAGTGTTTTCTAAGCAACCGGAGACTAAGAAAAAACAAAAGAAAGCTTCTTGATTAAGCTTTAAATCTCTCTCCGTTGCACGGTATTTGTAATTTCGCACTATCTAAAAGTGCCTGTTATAATCCTCCCAAAAACCCATCAGCAACTCCTTTCAAATTACACATCCTTTTTCTTCTGTTACACACCTTTTGATTCAAGTGATGTGTATCTTCATTCAATGTGTGTAAATTCAACGATTTGTCATACCTCCTTTTAAAGGAATCATACCTTTTTAGCGAGGCGTTATCCATCCTTTAGAGAATTAAGGGAATCCTTTAAAAATTGATGTACATCCTTTGCCAGGTTACACATCACTTTAACAAGGTTGGATACCCTTAGTTGAGAGGAGTTTCTTGCTTTGACATGGGCGATGGATAACTCCGCTGGTCGTAGCTTGTATCCATCTGCATGAAATCCACCTCCTAACAGGTTACGAAGTTCCTTCGGGTATATTATTTTTTGTCAAGGCTTCCCCACCTACTGTTTTGTTTGTATGGGCGTGCTTCACTGCGTTAGCACAGACGGAAAATTTGAATAGACAAATTCTAAATTATACTTCCTATTACAATTCCCTCTTGACAGGTTTTTTTGCTCTGATAGTATGTAAACAAATTTTCCTTAAACAATTTAATATATATTTATTATGAAAGCTAAAAAAGCAAAGCAAAATTTGCCTAGCGATAGCCAGGCATCTACTTCAGAGAAACAAGCTATTAATTTTAAACAAGGGTATTTCCTCAAAGGAAATACATTAGAGGCGCTGCCTTCTGATCTTTTATTACCAGTTCTGCCTGTTGAAAGAAAGTTCAAAACTGCAAAAGAGTTAGAACAACTGGTACTTCGCAATGGTAAGACATTGTTTGGTCAGCAAACCTTTATCGTGCTTATGCCAAAAAAGACAGCGGCTTCATTTGGGAAGGAATCTGTTCCAAACAGTTTTTTGCTTGACGTGGGCGACCTCGCCAGACCAAAATTTTATTTTTTAGATATAATGCTTGCAAAACAAAGTTTCTTTGGTTACGTGTTTCCCCGGCTAACAAAGTTTTTCTCTTACTTTAAAAGTCAGGAAACCATTGACAAACTTTGTGAACTGATCAGCAAGGACAAGGAAGTGAGAAAAGAACTGCTGGCAAAAATGAAACCGGCAGATATTCCGCTCTATTTGAAAGCTGCCGTTTTAGGCAGACCTTTTATCCTCCTTGTAATGGATGGTGACGGGATGAAGGAATTGCCGGAAGTAATGGAAACATATTCCAGTACATGGCAACTCGTTAAACCTGTTTTGATAAGGAAGTACGCAAGCAATGGGAAAACTATTTGTATCATGTCTCCTTCCTTTTCAGAGATTCATTCAAATGGGAAAAAGCGATTAGCCGGTATTCCACTCACCGAAGCAGATCATTTGAAAGATACTTCAGAGAATGTACGTGAGATTTACAACAAGGTGAAAGCTGAACTGCTGAAAATAAATAACCAGCTTCAGTTTAATTCTCAGAAATATTACATCTCTCTGCGGAAAAATAAGAACCTTGCCTTCTTCCATTTCTCAAGCAAGAGAATTTCTCTTGTGGTGATGAATCCTGAAAAGGACACCAAGAAGCAAATCAAGCACCATGAGGTTAAAACACTAACGGAAAAGGTTCAGAAGTTCTGGAATGGTCCCAGTTGTACTATTAAAATTGAAAATGTTCAGCACTTAAATGAAGTGATTGCTTTGCTTAAAAAGTTGATAACCGCGTAAGCTTTCGCTAACATTTAGAACCATCCGACTTAAGACCCCGGGTGGTTTTTTATTACTGCATATCTCTGTCTTAAATATGAAATCTCAATTCGTTTCTTATTGAAAGGAATCTTCCTTTTATTTTAATTAAGTAGGGCTAAGGCTTTAGTCCATTTATTTTATTGCGAATAGTTGTAGCTATACTATTAAATCTTTTTTCCTGAGCCTGTGCTTCTTTCAACATTTTATTTAATTCTTTGCGTGTTGGATTTCTGATTAAAAATAAATCCTTCTCCAAATAGATATCGCTATCAATTCCCAGAAACACATCCTCCATATTATTTCTATCATCATCAAATATTTGATGATGGGCATATCCATAAGTTCCCTTTTTTTCTGGTACACCACAAAGCACATCAATAATTCGGAATTTTAAATCTGGTGTTTCTTTGTGTCCCACTATATCACCAATGTTATATTTATTATACTTCCACATATAGAGAAATGATTTAAACAGGATGAGAACTGCAATATTACAAAACAAAGTGTGAAGCTTAAAAATAAACTCATTTCATACGCTATAGAAAAAAGCCTGACATTATATCAGGCTTTCTTTTTTTGAAACATCAAACATTTGCAGGATTCACTTTTGTTATGATGATCCTTCCCTGTTCGGTACTTACTTCAATTGCATCACCAATCTGAAAGTCAAGGTGCGTTAGATAGAGCCCTCCTAAACGAATTACCGGATGGGATTTGAATGTGTGACGGTGCCCAAGCTGGAAATGACCACGGTAAACCTTCAAATGGCGCTTAGAGGCTTTTCCGTTCGTTGAACTATGGCTCATACTAACTCCTCTCTTTCTTCTTTAACAACAGGCTCAGGTGCACTATTGAGAATAAACTCAACGGCACGTTGTGCATGCGCACTGGCATAGACAATCATACGTTTATCATCTTTCAATTTACTTAGCCATCCCTGGATATAAGCAGCACTATTGCTGAGATTCCTCTGCTGAATTCCAGCATAGGACATCAGGTAACAGGCGCCAAGTTCTGCAATCAGTTCCTCTATGGAATACGCTTCAATAGCTGTTGGATTCTTACCTTCTGATTCCTTTCGACTAAGCCTGCTTTCATGCCCTGTACTGTGGATCATTTCATGAAACATAGTGATGTAGAATTCTTCACCATTTTCAAAATCACTCCAAAGAGGCATGTTAATGTAATCTTCCAGGGGATTGTAGAAGGGACCACCGGTTTCATTGTGAATTGGTGGACATTGCGGCATCCTCGCCACAATATCTCTGCATTCTCCCATAGGATCATTAGGCACTATTACCTCTGGAATCTTCCCCTCTGGAATTCCATCGCACTGAGCTACGTTAAACACAATGTAGCTTCGCAGGAATGCCTTTTTACTTTTTTCATTCGTTCCCGGCTTTTCTTCTTCCACCCACTTGGTGAAGACCACCAGATGACCCTTTTCACCATTGCGAACGGTTCCGCCTAATTCTTTAGCCTGCCGAAAAGTGAGAAAGAAATTTTGGCGATAATTCAGAGATGATAACAGCCACAGGTTAATGCCACGATAGGCTTTACCGGTGATCAGATTCTGCGGAAGGCCTGATTCTGTCCATGTTTTCCTCCAGGGAATAACTCCCTGCTCTAAAAGAGCAATAATGCGGTTCGTGACGATTGCGTACACGTCCCGCCCTTTCGATGTTTGATTTACTTGTTTCATAATATATATATTTAATTGTTAAAAGAACTATTATGAAAAATCGTGGTGGAAGGAATTCGAGTAAAAAACTTTCAGGAATAAATCAGATAAGCGCTGTTTCCTAAATTGAATAGTTTGCCGTAAGGACTTCTGTTTTTCTTTTGCCTAACCGATATCTGGTTGATACAGCTATAGGCATATCAATCGTTTTTGTTGTCCAGTTATTTTTCTTTGTGTAATGAGTCAATAAGGAAGAAGGGTAAGAACTGAGTAAAAATTTTCCTTTAATGTTAGAGAGGAGCTTGAGCAGGTTTTCAAAATCCTGTTCAGTGTAGCTGCCATAATGCCCCATAGAGGCATTGAAGTAGGGCGGGTCGCAGTAGAAGAACGTTTCTTTACAGTCTCTTGTCTCAATCACTTTCAATGCATCAGCGTTTTCAATTTCAGTTTCTTCCATGCGCTTAGCATACTGACTTGAGAAACTGTCTCGCTTATTGTGAAGCCGTTTTGCTGAAGTGTTTCTTTTCCTGTCATAGCCCCATGAAGAATCAAGCCGTGAAGAGTAGCCCTCGTTGGCAAGCACCCAGATCGCCCAGGCGCGTTTGACATCATCGAACAGATCAGGATAGCCTAATACAACTTTGGCGGATTGATGCTGTTGCCTACTGTGCAGGGTGATTTTAATCTCTTTCTCTAATAGCCTGCAGTTATTCTTAACGACAGAATAGAAGTTGATAAGATCTCCGTTGCTGTCATTGATGACTTCAATTTCCGATGAGTTTTTTGCAAAGTAGATGGCGCCCCCACCAAAGAAGGGTTCGCAGTACAGGGTATGTTTTGGGATCAACGGAAGAATATCTTTTGCAAGCCTTTGTTTACCCCCGAAGTAGGTAAGGGGCGGCTTCATATTTTGTTTTCTGCCTCACCTTTTAAAAGAACATCATACATGTCACTCCAGAACACATATGGCATTTCAGTTTCATAGAAGGGTTGCAGGGTTTCATATACTCCTGTCAAATACTTAGCTTTATACTTTTCAATATCGTTGTACATTGAAATGTATTTCATTCCCAGTTTATGAGTAATGGCTTTTTTCTTTATCATGAGATTTGTAAAGCTACCGGCATCATCAAGCTCTTCTCTTAGCTTAATAAGCTGGTCAGAGGTAAAGGGAAAAGTTTTGTTATTATTCATGGGTTGTGTTTTTACAATATGATTCTTTTCTTTTAAAGAATAATATTTTGTAGGAGTTAGTTTTGTAGAGTTTCTTTTGTTATGCGCATTTTTTGCGCAAGTGCTGCTCTTTTTTTGCACAAGTCCTCTGCAATTTCTGCATCGGTTGAACGTGAAACGAGAGTATATACATCGTTTTCCCCTATCTTATCCACAGGCAGAAAGAGAGCATGTGAAGGGCGATAATACAGGCGTAGTTTTCCTTTCCTCTGTATCGGATCATTGAGGGGATTACCTGAATCACCCAATACCTCGATCAATTCTTTTTTGACAAGAATCTCTGTGGCAGAGGAAATGGCGCGGCGCGAGCTTCCTGTTTTTGCCTGCAACTGTCCGCTTGAAATCCAGTCCCGTTCTTTTCTGCCCAGCACCCCCTGCCTGTCCGCCCATCCAAGCGTCTGACGGATAATCACTAGGAGCACTTTGAGTTCTGCTGACTTTAAATCTTTTAGGTAAACATCAAAAAGCGCATTAGGAACAGGCGTGGTGTTTTGTACCATATGAGTGACAAGGACAAAAACTATGAACTCCCTGTTTCTGTCCCTTGCGGATTTTCCTCTCTATCGAAAACGAAAAATTCCGTGTGGGGCTGCTGAAAAAGCTTGATGTATTTTTTCCCGCTATCGGCTATTTTCAACACACCGACTTTATACCATTTTGTTTTTTGTTCCCCATTTTTTTCATAGTCCTTTTTCGTGCAAATATTCAATAGTTGCATAATGTCTTTGATTTCTTTCTTGCTGATAATGACGACCGCTGTATATACGTCTACACACAGCGGCCTATGGAGTTGGGCTGCAATTGACCCAACGTTATAACCCGGATTCGCATTGTTCGTTCCAATCCGCAGGAGGCGGAGGCCCTAGTGGGCAACGCCAATCCCGTTCTTCCTAAAATAGATTCCTGAGACACTCTGCTCAAACTCCACAGACCGCTATGGGCAAGAAAAAACTGAAAACATTCAGGGTTTGCAACTATTTTAGGTATATATATCAACAGATTTGACTTCGTCTAGGATATATTGTGCGACATCATAAATAATTGCGATACCCCGTTGAGAACGTTATTTAATTTTAAGGGACTTATGCAATTAGTATCTTATACTATTCTCTAAAAAAATGCAAGTGTATATCTGAATTATGATAACTATTGAAAGCAACTTCTTCTTGAATATAAAAGCGAACAGCATCCGTATAGGATGCTGTTCAGGTGTAGTGTTTTAAATATAGTAAACTCATTATTTCTAACAGCAATCTTTGCTTATTGAAAACACTTCCCTCTTTTTCTTTTTTCTTCTTATTGAGATCATGCTATCTTTAGAAGATATGAGTTTGCATTTCTTTCGAAATCACTATCGTTATACTGCTCATAGATAAAGGTTGATATAGGGCTTAAATGACCCAATCCCTTCTGAATAAAAGCAAGTGGGGCATTTTGATCTCTTCTTTTATGCGCCCAACCATGCCGAAAACTATGAGGTGTAATCCTTTCTTTAATACCGGCTCTAGCTACATAATAACGAATAATTCTTTGTACGCTTCGAGTAGAGAGACGCAAACTCCATCCCTTTCCTTTTGTCCAACCCACAAAGAGTGCAGCACAAGATTGATTTATTTTCCGCAATTCCAGTCGGTTTGCCATATATTTCATAAGCAACTTGTGGGTTTCTTCCGACCAGACAATAATTCTTTTTTTGCCATTCTTTTTTGTTTGAATGACAGCCGACCTCTTACCTTCATCTATTTGCGATAAGTCAATGTCACATAGTTCAGATACCCGCACTCCAGTATCCCATAGCATCCGTATTATTATTATGTCCCGCAGCTGTCCGAAGTCATTTGACTGAATTACGGAAATGACTCTTTCAAATTCCCCTTCTGTAATTGCACGATGTGATTTTGCAACTATTCGTGGTAATCGGACTAACGTTGGAGAGAGGCAGGTATAGTTTTGTGTTTTGCAATATTGGAGGAAGTTTTTTAGAGCGACCGTTGCAAAACAAACAGAGTAGGGGCTGTAATGTGTTTCCAGCCATCTGCGATACTTTACAAGGTCTGAAACATCACACTTCTCTAGTGGCTTATATCCGCATATTTCATTGAAGCGATTAAGCCAGATTTTATAATTAACACTTGCTCTCGGGGCATATGTCCCCTTCCATTCCAGATATTCCTTTATTATTTCATTCATAAAATGCATAAAACCCCGCCTGGAACGAACCTGGCGGGGCTTATGCATAAGGCTCTAAAAGAGCTTTATGGTTAGGTTCTGATTAAGGCTTTTGATTACAAATCCTTAATGACAGAACCTTTAAATAAGCTAACATATCTTAGGAAAAAGTAAAGCTACGTAAGCTTAAAGCCTGACACCGTTGTTCGTTCCAATCCGCCTAAAGCCGGATGTCCCATTTAAGGGCAACGATTTTTTAAATTAAATTGTAATTGCTATAGCACCCAGAGTATATACCAACTCGATTTATTTGTCAACTAGCTTATTTTATTTGCTCACGAAAGCTTGACTTAATCAATCAAAATACCACATACGCCCTATTTCCAAATCTAAAATATATACTCCGGTAGAAGGTTCAGGCGCATGGCAAGATAGCGTTTGGACGGTACAATTGTACTCGTCCAAACGCTATCTTGCGGGGAAAACAAATTTTTCCCCGTACCCCTTTGAAGGACAAGTCACACTGACTGACCAAAGAATTATCCATTTAAAATGATGTAACTATCTGCTAAAATTGTGTAATACATTCCCTAATCAAAGGATTTAGTTTTGCCCCGTTGTGAAAATTCATTTGCAATGTAATTTAAAATGAAATGAAAAAGATTGGTATTAAAATGATTGCAGGATGCATTTTACTTGTATTCTTTGCAATCAACTCATTTGGTCAAACTACTACAAAGACCACAAAAGATGGTGGAAAAAGGGTTGCAAAAGTTGAGAAAACTAAAGTTCCCAAAGCAGTGACAGATGTTTGGATAGGAGAATATCCCGGATCAACCTATGACAATTGGTATGGCTATCCCGCATACAATGATTATCTGTCAAATTGGTATTACGATTGGGACAATTACGATTACAACCCGTATGTATATACAGATTATCCGGAAGATTATGTAGTCGAATACAACCTGAATAGTGTTCCTTATAAATCCGTTTACTCCAAAGAAGGGAAAAAAATAGCCACTCATAAAACGTTGACCTCTGATCTTCCAAAAGCAGTTACAGCTGCAATAAGCAATAGTGCATATAAAACATGGAAATTAGGAAAAGAAAAAGAGGAAATATTCAAAGACAAAGACACAGACAAATTAAAAGTTTATAAAGTCGTACTAACTAAAGGAAATGAAAAGCATACACTCTACTTCCAGGCAGACGGACAATTATTGAAGGATAAAAAAGTAGCTTAAAAAGATGAGGGCAAAAAGCGGGAGGATCTTTCTCCCGCTTTTTCGCTATAAATGTCAACTAATAATTTAAAATCAAAAACTATGTTCTATTATGGTTATCACTTTTGGGGAATGCACTTGATATGGTGGTTCGTTTGGCTAATGTTTATCTTCTGGATTTTCGCAACGCCTTATAATATCCCCGGTCAGCGAATGAAGAAAGATTCTCTTTTTTACGTTTTGCAAAAACGATTTGCTTCAGGCGAAATCACAAAGGAAGAATATGAGGGAAAGAAGAAAATTCTTGAAAATGATCTTAAAAAGAGATAACTTCTGCGATGAATAGAATTGTCGCTATAATGCTGCTCAAAAGAGAATCGGTTAATTACATACATTTAATTGTCAGGTATAAAAAACAGTTCGTTAAAAAATAAAATTAAGGAAAATGAAAACATTTGAGATAAAAAAAATTCTTATTCCTATTGACTTTTCCCAACCTTCTCTCAGGGCTATTAACCCTGCTGTTTCACTGGCAAAGCTCACTAAAGCGGAAATCACACTGATTCACGTCATTGATATTTTGCCATCCACTGCATCGGCGTTTTATTACGCTGTTCCTGCAAGCCCTGCCTATGAGAATGACTTAATAGACGTTAGCAACCAGCATTTGAATGAATTGGCTCAGACAATAAAGAAAAAGGGAATAGAGAAAGTGAATATACGTTCCGTTACCGGACGACCGCATAAAGAAATTGTAAAACTAAGTAAGAAAATAAAGGCCGACATTATCATTATGAGTACTCATGGTGCTTCAGGCTTTACTGAATTTTTTATTGGAAGCAATACTTCCCGCGTGGTAAGTCATGCACTTTGTCCTGTGCTTTCGATACAGAAACATATCACGAAAAGCCACTTTAAGGATATTATTGTTCCTTTCAGATACAAACTACACTCACGGGAAAAAGTAGATTATGCAATCTTTATAGCGAAAATGTACGGAGCTACGCTGCATGTTCTTGGTGTGGATACTGAAGGCAGCAAATCAAATCTAAGAAAAATGACACTTGAGGGGGAGAAAGTAAAAAAAAGTATTGAAGTGTCCGGAGTGAAATGCAAATTAAAAGTAGTATCAGAATCATATCTCGCCGATTCAGTTTTAAAATATGCGAAAACAATAAGTGCAGATCTTATCATCATCACTTCCGATATGGATAAGGTGAGCGTTTCAGAATATTTTATGGGACCATTTGCGCAGCAAATTGTAAATCATTCACCCATTCCTGTTTTGAGCATTCGCCCTGCATTTAAGAACGATACCAATGACTTGCCCTATTATTAATATTAAAGATGGAAACCGAAGCATCAAATGCAAACCTGAAATTCGACATACAGGTTGCTCTGAAATATAGCCTTATTCTTGCTCTTTGCTATGTGACTTTGTTTTCAACAGCAAAGATGATGGGCTTTGCTCAGATTATAAATATCAGGCTCATCAACTACGTTTTCGCTTTTATCTTTTGCTACAAGGCTATAGATAAGGTTTATGCAAGTAAAAAATATACAAACATTTATTTTACGGGCATCAGGATTAGTATTTTCACAGCAGCATTTGCTCAGTTTGGCTTTGCCTTCCTGCTTTTTATCTATCTTAATTTCGATCATTCGTTTGCGCATTACCTGGTCACCCGAATGCCATGGGATATAGTGATGCCTGAGTTTAGCGTTTCATTGCTTTTTTTTGCTGAAGGTTTGGCAATAAGCATCATTACTTCCATAATACTTATCCAGTATTTTGAATGGAAGCGTCGCATTCATTAACCATTAAAATATTGACAAAATTTAAATAACTCCCTAAAACCATGATACCCACTTTCAGATTTTGCCTAAGAATAAGCGTGGTAATCTTCATTGCATGCTGCTTAGCAACCTGCACAAGCAATGATTCCGTTGTTCCTCCATCGGAATATGCAAGCAAAATTGTCGGAAGCTGGCAAGGCATGCTTGGCAATGAGAAGGAGACCATGACATTGAAGCGTGACAGCACTTTTGTATGCGAAGTGCGTCCAAGGGGCTTCATTGCTAATACACTTTCTCAAACACTGCCGGGCACAATTCGTGGAACATGGACTTTAATCGGTTCAACTATTACACTGTCTGTCACTCTTGATAAAAACGTGGAGCTACAGAACAGTGTTGCTGCAAGCACCATCGTAGCATTTAAGCAGGACAGCCTTGTATTAAAAGCCAGCGGTGGTGACGTCTCCTCATTCAGGCGAATGGTCAATCTTTGATTAAAGCATAATAATCTCCAAAATATGAATTCCTTAAGGAAATATCGTCGGGACTAATTATTCAAAAAAATAGAACTGGAAATAGCTTTATAAATTAATTACTATCTAACCTAACTATAAAACTATGATAAAAGGAAATTTTCTTGGTGCGGCGATTATTGCAATAATCTACACGATCTATATTTTAAGGAATCCCGGTGCGGCGAAATCAAAAACAGCATTCGCTGTAATATTGGTAATTCTTAATGCCTTGACTATCGTGATGATGTCTTTTGCATTCAAATGAAACCAAACCCTCCCCGAAGTTCCAAACTTCGTGGAGGGTACATTCCGAAAATATCGTGGAGGCTGATCATTCATAATGAGTATGAGAAAAATAATTGTATTTGGAGCAACAGGAGGCACAGGCAAACAAGTAGTGGAACAAGCTTTGGAAGGCGGGCACAAGGTTACAGTTATTGTCCGAAATCCTGATGCAATAACAATTAGTCACCGAAACCTGGAAATTATTAAAGGCGATGTGTTGCAGCCCATCACTTTTGAAAATGCCATAAAAGAAAAGGATGCCGTTGTTTCTTGCCTGGGAAGTAAGGCCGGCAAACCGACAGTGGTTTATTCTAAGGGCACAAGTAACATTACATCAGCAATGCTTAAAGCAGGTATTGATCGCATTATTTGCATTTCCGCAGGAGCAGTAATTGTTCCGCCAAAAAGTTCCTTCCTGATGAAATTTGTAGCGAAGAATATTTTACAACGTATCTTTAAATATATGTATGCCGATATGTTGCTGATGGAAAAGTTTTTGAAGGAATCACCTTTGAACTGGACTGTCATTCGTCCCGCGCGCCTTACAAATAAGAAGCGCACAGGCAAATACAGAACCACTGTCAACGAGCCACTAAGCAATCCTTCTAAGATTTGCCGCGCCGACCTTTCTGATTATATTCTCAAACATTTAAACGATGAAAAAACCTTCAAAGCAATAGTTGAAATTTCTTACTAAATAGAAATCGCGGGGAGAAATTTCAAATAGCCATTGCACATTTCATTAGTATTAATCATGTAACTTTTTTAAGATATTATGTAACCCTCAATCTATGAAGAATACTAAACTTTGCACTTTATTTTTTCATTCAGTCAGTAAATATTAAATTGTAGAAAATGGACAAATCAATTCCTTTTACGACATTGTTTTTAGATATAGGTGGTGTTTTACTTAGCAATGGATGGGCACAGGAATCGCGCGAAGCTGCTGCTAAAGTTTTTAATTTGAACCTTGTTGATTTAGAACATCGGCATCATCTCACGTTCGATACGTATGAAGAAGGGAAGATAACCTTGGGTGAATACCTCAACCGCGTGGTGTTCTATGAGAAGCGCAATTTCACGCCTGAACAGTTTCGCGAATTTATGTTCGCTCAAAGCACTCCTCATACAGACATGATTGACTATATAATACAGATGAAGCAAAAGCACGGGTTAAAAATTGCCGTAGTAAACAACGAAGGATGGGAGTTGAATGAACACAGAATAAATAAATTTCAGTTGAAGCGGTTCGTTGACTTTTTTATTTGTTCCTGTTTCGTTCATTTTCGAAAGCCTGATGCTGATATTTTTAAGATAGCATTGCAAATAGCACAGGCGCCGGCGGAACATGTAATATTTATAGATAATACACAGATGTTTGTCAATGTTGCGGGAACCTTGGGTATTCGAAGCATTCTACATTCAGACTATATATCAACCTCCGAAGAATTAGCATCCCTGGGGCTAAGTTTGGAGAAAACAATGGCGACTCATCATGACTACTGATCGTGCCTGCATATTAACCATTAACGGTGGCTCTTCCACTATCAAGTTCGCGATTTATGAGAATGATGAATCTTTATCACGATTGCTTCATGGAAAAATAGATCGCATAGGTTTGAAAGATTCAACATTGACGTTCAATGCCGGGGAGGAAAATCCGGAAGTCGTGATTAAGATAGAAGCCCCAGATCACCGCGCAGCAAGACTGCACCTCATTGATTTTCTTGAGCACCGTGATGAATTCTCTTCCGTCATTGCTGTGGGACACCGCGTTGTTCAGGGCATGGATCATACAGGTCCCGAACTCGTGACGCGCGAATTGCTGGATGAATTACATCGCATCAGCCCAAACGATCCGGATCATCTGCCGGATGAGATTGAATTGATAGAGGCATTTTTCATGCTTCGTCCAAACCTTCCGCAGTTGGTTTGTTTTGATACTGCTTTTCATGTCACCATGCCTCGCGTGGCTAAGTTGCTTCCGATTCCCCGCCGCTTTGATGCGATGGGAGTCCGGCGTTATGGTTTTCATGGTTTGTCCTACTCTTATCTTATGCACGAACTCGCCCGTGTTGCTGGCGCGAAAGCATCTCAAGGCAGGGTGATTCTTGCTCATCTCGGCAGCGGAGCGAGCTTAGCTGCTGTGTATGAAGGCAAGAGCATTGATACCAGCATGGGCTTCACTCCTGCCGGCGGACTGCCGATGAGCACGCGACCCGGTGATCTAGATCCGAGTGTTGCGTGGGCAATGATGCGCATGGAAAATCTAACGCCAAAGCAATTCAATAATCTTATCAATCACGATTGCGGTCTTCTCGGCATTTCTGAAACAAGTGCTGACATGCGTGATTTGCTCGTCCGTGAAATGCAGGAGGACGTCCAGGCAGCAGAGGCGGTCGAGCTGTTTTGTTACCAGGTGAAGAAATGGATCGGCTCATTCGCGGCGGCATTGGGCGGACTGGACATGCTGGTATTCGCCGGAGGCATTGGGGAGAATGCGCCCACAGTGCGAGCACGCATTTGCGATGGGTTGAGTTTCCTTGGAATCGAACTTGATGAAAAAAGAAACGCAGCTAATGAGGGGTTGATTTCAATTACGGACAACAGCGCTGTAGAAGTACGCGTAATTCATACCGATGAGGAATGGATGATTGCGAATACGGTGCATCAAATAGTGGGTGATGGCATTGGGAAAAGAACATGATCGTCAAAGTAATAAAAAATAATTTTCATGATAGTAAAAAATAAGGTTAGGAAAAGCACCACAGTTAAAGCGACGAAGAAAAGCAAAACCGATAAACCACTCTCGCCTGAACTGCTGCGAAAGATTAATGCTTATTGGCGCGCTGCCAATTATTTGTCGGTCGGGCAGATTTATCTCTACGATAATCCGCTGCTGAA
>PLYJ01000203.1 GCA_003151745.1 Bacteroidota bacterium | reverse complement strand
AGCTTTATCAGCCTTCAGTTATGAACAAATTAACGGTTATTAACAAAGAAAAAGAAGCAAAAAGAAATTTTACATCATCAATAACAAATGAATCGTATATTTAGCTTCACAAAATCCAGTCTAAAGATTGGGGTACACTACAGATTCCCTTACCGCCTTATTTGACTCCGTTAACAACTCAATGCGTTCCGTTACTAACCCGCATCAATCCGTTAACGGAATTCTAATGCTTCTTCAAAGTTTTTAGAAGCTTGGAAGCGAAAATGAAATCGTTTAGTTCGGGATTGGTGGTGGCAAGGATTTCTTCGGCTGTGCCTTCCCACCATACTTTTCCTTTGTGGATGTAAACAATTTGATCGCCTATTTCTACCACGGAGTTCATGTCATGCGTGTTCACGATGGTGCAAATATTATATTCCTCGGTAATCTCTTTTACAAGCTGGTCAATGACGATGGACGTTCGCGGATCGAGGCCGGAGTTGGGTTCATCACAAAACAAATATTTGGGACTCGGTGCAATGGCTCGTGCAATGGCTACGCGTTTCTTCATTCCGCCGCTCAATTCGGAGGGTTTAAGCTGATTGGTGTCAGGCAGGTTAACGCGGTTGAGACAAAAGTTTACGCGATCTCTTTTCTCTTCCAGGCTTTGATCGGTAAACATATTTAAAGGAAACATAATGTTTTCCTCCACAGTAAGCGAATCAAACAATGCTGACCCCTGAAATAACATTCCTATTTCCTGCCTGAAAGGTCTTCTGTCTTTAAATGATAATTCAGAAAAGTTGCTTCCGTGATAATAAATCGAGCCGCTATCCACCTCCAGCAACCCGACCATGCATTTCATAAGCACCGTTTTACCCGAGCCGCTTCCGCCGATAATCAGGTTCGCTTTGCCTCCTTCAAATTTCAGCGAAACGTCGTCCAGTATTTTGCGGTCGCCGAAAGATTTGGAGATATGTTTTATTTCAATCATAATTTTATCTACGAATACGAATAAATACGAATGCACGAATTACGAATGGCACAGAATAGCACTCATTCGTATATTCGTATTTATTCGTATTCGTAGATGTTTTAATCATATCAACAATAGTTGCGTTTCTATATAATCGAAAACAAGAATAAGAATGCTGCTGTAAACAACGGCCCTCGTGCTTGACTTACCTACTTCCAATGCTCCGCCTTCAGTGTTATAACCATTATAGGCAGACACGGAGGTAATGATAAAGGCGAACGTAACAGTTTTTATAAGAGCAAACGTAACATTATAAGGCACGAAAGATTCCTGGATCCCTGTCAGGTAATCATGCGCCGGAATAGAGCCCGATAATGAACCGGCAATAAGTCCGCCGCTAATACCAAGAAACATACTTAGTAGAACGATGAAGGGAAAAATAAACATGGCAGCGATTATTTTCGGCATAACAAGGTATGCTGCAGAGTTGATGCCCATGATTTCAAGCGCATCTATTTGTTCAGTCACACGCATGGTTCCTATTTCGGAAGAAATGCTGGAGCCGATCTTTCCTGCAAGCACCAGGCAAATCATGGTTGGAGAAAATTCAAGAATAATGGAATCGCGCGCAACGATACCTACAGCAGATAAAGGTATGAGGGGGTTTAAAAGATTATATACCGTCTGAATCGTGATAACAGCGCCCATGAAAACAGAAGTGAGCGCTACAATGCCGAGTGAGCCATAGCCAAAGGAGTCCACTTCGCGCATGAACTGCTCCTTGTAAATAGAAAACTTCTCAGGCTTGGTGAGAAGTTGTTTTATAAAAAGCCAGTAACGGCCGAAAGCAAATAAATAGCCCATAAAGTGCGGGATAAAAGTAGTAATAAATGATTACTGATTAGGCGATGTGCGGATGTGCAGATTAATCCGCACATCTCCACATTTACACATCAATTAATCAAATGAAGTATCTTTGTAAAAAAATTTAATTATGTCAAAGGGCAGAACATCTAAATTCCTTTTTCTTTGTTTACTTCTTGCCGTCACCGCTTCGAGTGGGTGTTTTTTGTCCAGGAAGAATAGGTGTAATGATTGTCCGAAGTTCAGCAAAGCTACTTCTGCTGCAACACATCATTCATAGAAACGATGTTTTTTGCTATGCGGTGATATTTATACCGCAATTTGAAAATCTGATTACTTTAGCCTCCCCGAAAAAAAGACAGGACGATGTCAAAAAGAAAGAAGGTAAGGCTAACGCTTGCTGACCTTAAAAAGGGAGAAGAGGCGGTGATTGAATCTTTCAGTGATGAGGAGATGTCGCTTAAGCTGATGGAGATGGGTTGCCTGCCGGGAGAAAAGGTTCGCGTGGAGCGCATTGCTCCTTTCGGCGACCCGATTGCTATTTCTGTGTCGGGGTATATGCTGAGCATGAGGAAGGATGAGGCGGCAACGATAAATATACAAATGACGAATTAATGATTTATTGAATTATTGATTTAAATCAACAATTTCTTAGTTGAAGAAAGAAATAAAAATAGCCCTCGTAGGGAATCCGAACAGTGGTAAGTCAACATTGTTTAATTCGCTCACGGGATTAAATCAAAAGGTTGCCAACTTTCCTGGTGTTACTGTGGACAAGCGTACAGGCTTTGCAACGTTGGCAAGCTTAGGCGGCGATAAGATTACGGCGCAGCTTATTGATTTGCCGGGCACGTATTCGCTATATCCTAAGTCTATGGATGAACGCGTACCTTTCCAGGTGCTGTGTGATCCGCAGAATCAATCGCATCCTGATCTCACCATCATTATTGCAGACGGAACGAACCTGAAACGCAGCTTGTTTCTTTGTTCGCAGATAGTGGATTTGAAACGCCCCGCAATCCTCGTGCTCAACATGATGGACATTGTGCGCTTTAAAGGCATCGAGATTGATTTTGAAAAATTAGCAGAACGCCTTGGCATTCCTGTAGTTGCCATAAATGCAAGAAAGCAGGAAGGGTTGGAGGAACTGAAAAAAGCCATCACCTCTTTAGTGAAATCTCCTCCCAAAGATTTCTTTAATATCCATGACCTGGCGCCTGAAGTAATAGATGGAATATCTGCAACGCTTGATATAAGCAGCGATTACAATGCATTCCAGATTGCCAACAACATTGCGTTGATTTCCCAGTTCAATATAAAGATTGAAAAAAGGCAAAAGATAAAAGAAATCATCGAGCAGCATCATTTCGATGCAAAGACCATGCAGGCGAAGGAAACGCTTGAGCGCTACAAAGTCATTGTTGACCTCATGCGTGAATGTGTGCATCACAAGGAAGATGTTCCGGAACGTTCGTTTACGCGAAAGATTGACCGCATTCTCACACATCGCGTTTTTGGTTATCTCATTTTTCTTGCCGTTCTCTTTCTCATCTTCCAAGCAATCTTTGCTTGGGCAAGTTACCCGATGGAGCTCGTGGATAATTCTTTCAAATGGCTGAGTGGTAAAGTAGCTGGAGGATTGCCAAAGGGAGTATTAAACGATTTGCTAGTGAATGGAATATTAGCAGGTATCAACGGCATCGTTATTTTTGTGCCGCAAATAACATTGCTCTTTTTATTTATTCTTATCTTAGAAGATACCGGTTATATGGCACGCGTAAGCTTCCTGATGGACAAGCTGCTTCGTGGCTTTGGGTTAAACGGCAAATCAGTTATCCCGTTAATGAGCGGCGTGGCATGCGCTGTTCCCGCCATCATGAGCACACGCACCATTCAAAGCTGGAAACAGCGTATCATCACGATCATGGTTACGCCGCTGATGAGCTGTTCGGCGAGGCTTCCTGTTTACACCCTGCTGATCGGACTTATCATTCCTGCAAGATATATATGGGGTGTAAACATGCAGGGATTAGTGTTGATGATGATGTACCTTATCGGCTTTGTTGCCGCCATCGGATCGGCATGGCTGATGAAATACTTTATAAAAGCCACAGAGCGAGACTACTTTATCATGGAAATGCCCATGTATAAAGTGCCTAGATGGAAAACCATCGGGTTGCTTATCATTGAGAAAGTCAAAGTATTTCTATTTGATGCAGGGAAAGTGATCATCGCTATCTCTGTCATATTGTGGTTTCTTTCATCCTTTGCACCGGGCAAAGCATTTGAAAAGATTGAAAACAAATATCGCCAGCCGCAATACGGCAGCATTTCGCAGGATGAGGTGGACAAGAAAATTCAATCGGAAAAGCTTGCTTCGTCGTATGCAGGCAGGATGGGACGGCTGCTTGAGCCCGCAATTAAACCCATCGGCTTCGACTGGAAAATAGGCATAGCCCTCATTACTTCTTTTGCGGCAAGAGAAGTATTCGTGGGAACAATGGCTACCATATATAGTGTGGGAAGCAGCAAAGCCGGAAAACTTAACGTAAAGGAAAAAATGCGCGCCGAGATAAATGAAGATACGGGCAAGCCCCGCTATACTTTTGCTGTAGGGCTATCATTGATGCTTTTCTACGCTTTCGCCATGCAGTGCATGAGCACTGTTGCTGTGGTAAAAAGAGAGACCCAAAGCTGGAAATGGCCCCTCATTCAGATAGTATATATGAGCGGTCTGGCTTATTTTGCAAGCCTCATTGCTTTTCAACTTTTGAAATAATTGCCTTTCCCTAAAACAAGCCTCCTGTTATCTTTATTTTTAAGTTTTACCTGAATTTCGAAGATTAAAGATGTACCGAAGCATGCTGTAATCAGTAAAAGGCTTCTCAAAGCCTCTGGTTTAGCATGAAAGCAAGATGAAGCGTTTTATTAAGCTAAACCTTATGAAAATGGGGATTGTTAAATAAGTATAGTTT
>PLYJ01000213.1 GCA_003151745.1 Bacteroidota bacterium | reverse complement strand
CCAACTAAATTCATTTTTTCTGAGATAACGCAGCAATGCGCCTGTAATAGGCATGTAACGACATTTTATGGAGGGGGGTTGTGGATTAAATCCGCAATCCCTTTTTTCTCTTTTTATTTTTTTGTCTTGCCGTCATTTCTATTTGCCCAGGCATTTACTAACGATACCCTATATACCATTCCTGTAAATGGCGATACATTGAGTGTACCTATCAACGTTTCAGGGTTACCGAATTCAACAAGTTCCTCTTTTGGTCTAATAACAGTGTGCCTCGATATACATTTTACTAATGTCGGCGATTTACAGGTAATGCTGCGCGCACCCAATGACAGCCTCATTATGTTGGCTGATACGAAAGGAGGAAGCGGCGGCGGCTATGATAGTACTTGCTTTGCAGAAAATGCACCGAATGGCTGGATATACCAGGCTACTGCACCTTTCATCGGCACTTATTATCCGCAGCAATCACTAAACGCATTCAATACCGGCTTAAACCCAAATGGTATTTGGACTTTAGTAGTGAAGGACTTATTTATATTCAGTGATACCGGTTCCGTTGACTATTTCAGTGTAACGTTCGGCAGCAATCCGCCGCCGGATCCCATATATGGAGGATGTTCCGGTGCAAATCCCTCAAGATGCAAATGTCCCGATGGTGTTTCTACCGATTGCGATTTGCTTCCTGAAATGACTGCCTCTGCCAGGGACATCATATTGCATCATAACGAATCGCCCGGCCATCTTGTCTTCAGTAACTCCACACCAAACATCGGCTGGGGTCCCTTGGAGGTTCACGGCATTGATAGCTGCTTTTGTGGCACTACTCCTGTTACCTGTCTTGATTCATTCTGTCCTGACAGCACTCCCGTCATGCGATTAGTAAATCAGCGCATTTACCATCGTAGCGGAAATACTATGTCATACTATGATCATCCCGCAGGAAAAATGTTTTATGATACCGATCATGGACATACGCATATTGACGACTGGGCTTCATATACCCTTCGCAGATCAACTCCTAATCCTGATGCAACTACGTGGCCCATCATCGGCTCGCAGACTAAAACAAGCTATTGCCTTGTCAACGATGGTGATTGCGATTATTATCCTGGCTATTGTGTGGACAGTGCCGGTCATGTTTTAAGTAAAACAGATATTCCCAATTCTGATTTTGGCACCGTTACCGGCTGCAGTAATGACCAGGGTATTTATCCGGGTAATCTTGATACCTACGATGAACAAGAAAATGCGCCGGGCATTATTCTCACGGCTGGCACATGCAATGGAGATTACTATATAGTATCTATTACTGACCCCGATAATCATTTTCTATTTCAGGATCACAAAAATAATTGGGTGGCAGTGCCTATTACTCTTTCACAGCAATCAGCAGGTAATTTTGAAACCGGCGGTTTCTCATCCAGCGTCGCTGGAAACTATGTAACCTTCTCGGCAAATGCTGCCACTGCTGATTCCTGCGTGTGGATGTGGAACGACGGCTCCGACTCCTCAACTTCTACTACTTCTTCCTCCGTTTCTCACACCTTTCCAGGAATAGGTTCATATATAGTGTGGTTGTATGCATACAATCATTGTGGACCTACTGTCTCAGCGGACACGGTTAACATACTTCCTGTTGGATTAAATGAAACGACAGAGTCGATAGTTTCATTTAATGTGCACCCCAATCCTGCAAAAGACAATGTAATAATAAGCTATACGCTCGTCAATGCAACGGATGTAAGTCTTGAAGTTTTCGATGCGATAGGAAAGCGGGTAAAAAATATGGTTCACCCCGTAGTCCCGCACATGCGGGGCAACGGGGTAAACAGCAATCAGCTTCCCGGCAAATACCAGGTGATCTTCGATGCAAAAGCAGATCAGCTTTCTCAGGGTATATATATTATCAGATTGTCAAGTGGAAATAAAATATTTAATAAACGATTAGTCCTGCTCCAATAGCTGCGCTCTCGCCCCTCTCTTTTGGAGAGGGGTTGGGGTGAGGCCAAAACTTAACAATTAAAATAAAACTTAAACTAAAATCAAAAATTCAAATTTTATGAAAAACAATTTACTTGCCTTCACTATCACAATCGCATTTTTAAAAGTCCTATTTCTCCCTCAATTTGCATCAGCGCAAAACTCCCGTCAATGGGCTACCTATTACGGTGGAAATGGTGATGATTTTAACCATGGAGTTGCCACCGATCGCTCAGCAAATGTGTACCTCGCAGGGGAAACGGGAAGCTCCAACAACATCGGCTCTGGTGGGTTTCAGAATACCAAAGCTGGTAACTATGATGCATTCCTTGTAAAATTTGATGCTTCCGGTAATCGTATTTGGGGCACTTACTATGGAGGAAAGGATCAGGAGTATGGCTACGCAGTTGCCACAGATGGTGCTGGCAATGTGTATCTGGCAGGAACTACTTTAAGCGACTCTGGCATTGCCTCCGGAGGATTTCAGAATACTATTGGGAATGCAATAAATGGTTCTGCATTCCTTGTAAAATTTGATGCCAATGGCAACCGTCTCTGGGCTACTTACTACGGTGGAACGATTTATACTTCTGGAGGAGGAGTAGCCACTGATGTCGCTGGTAATGTATATCTGGCAGGATCTACTGATGATACAGCAGGGATAGCTTCCGGAGGGTTTCAAAATATTGCTAGGGGTACTGACCTTGCATTCCTTGTAAAATTTGATGCCAATGGCAACCGTCTTTGGGCTACTTATTATGGAGGAATGGATGCTGGTACTAGTAGTGCGGCTGAGGCTGTAACTACCGATTTTTCAGGCAATGTGTATCTGACCGGATATTCCCACGACACCACCGGTATCGCCTATGGTGGGTTTCAAAATACTTCCGGCGGAGGGGATGGAGACGCATTCCTTGTAAAATTTGACACCGATGGCAACCGTATCTGGGCTACTTATTATGGCGGATCGGGCACTGATATAGGAAGCTGTTTAGCCACCGATACTGCAGGTAATGTGTATATGGGAGGATCAACCAACAGTACTGATAGCATCGCTTTGGGTGGATTTTTAAATACTTATCCGGGAGGCTACTTTGATGCGTACCTTGCAAAATTTGATGCCAATGGCAATCGCTTATGGGCTACTTATTATGGTGGACCTTCACAGGCACTAGGTGAAGGCGTCGCCACAGACGTCACAGGAAATGTATGGCTGGCAGGAGTTACTACTGACTCTTCCGGTATCGCCTCCGGTGGATTTGAGAATAATTATTTATCACAAACCAGTGCCTATGAGCCATTCTTGGTTAAGTTTGATGCCAATGGTATACGTCAATGTGCTACTTATTATGGGGCAATCTATGACAAAAGTTCCACTGATGCAAGTGTCGTTACGGATACCGCGGGAAATGTATATTTAGGATCGTACACCTTTGACCTTTTTAATATCTCCTCAGGGGGCTTTCAGAATACCTGTGGTGGTATTTATGATGCTGACTTGGTAAAGTTTTGTCCTTGCACTAACTGCCGCAACATTGTTCTTAATTTTGAGGCAAACGATACAACGTTCTGTGGTAAAGAGTGTATTAATTATACTGATCTTAGTCTAAATACCATTGTAATCCAATGGAGCTTCCCCGGAGGTTCTCCTTCGTCAAGCCAGGATCAAAATCCTCAGAATATATGTTATGATTCGGCGGGATCTTATGATGTTAAGCTTATAGTCCATGATGACAGAGGTAACTTAGACTCGATTACATTTATCAGTTTTATCAATTCGCTCGCTCCTCCGCCAACACCTGTGATAACACAGCATCATGATACGCTGTTTTGTACTACAGATCCATCATACACTGCCTATCAATGGTATGATAGCACCACCCTTATTCCGGGCGCTACCGATACATTCTTAATTGTTACTCATGGCGGCAATTATAATGTGGCGGTGCACAATGAGTTTGGCTGCGCGATTTCAGTGGGTATTACAATCGCCCACGACGTAGGCATTAATGAGTTTTCTACTAATAATTTTATTTCTCTTTCTCCCAATCCGGCTTCTGATCAGCTCCTTATTCACACTTCTTCTTCCCGCATTGCAGGGAAAGCAATTATTTCTATAATAAATGTACTTGGGGAAATAATACAGGAGGAGAAATTAAAGTGGACTGATGATATAATCATCAACATCAAAACCATTCCCCCCGGCATTTATTTTCTTCAAATGAAAACAGAACGCGGGATTGATACTAAAAGATTTGTAAAGGAATGAAAAACACCCAGCCGAATTGTCTTTGCGAACGAAGCAAAGGTTTGTGTGATGGGGTGACGTGTCCGCCTATGGAGGAAGCAATCCCTGCCAAATAAAAAAAGGCAGCTTGTAAAACCCACCTGATTAAAGCAGATTATTTAAGAATGAAATGAGCAATGCCGATAAATGCAGCCAACTGACCTATCCAGAAAATAAACATCCATTTGATGATTTCTGCTTTCAGGCTAGCAAGGTCTTCCTTGGTTGCAAAAATTGCCAGTGCATCCGCTTTCGTCAAAAGTTTTTCTTTGTCTTTTTCAAGAACGAACTCATTCTTTCTATCGTCAAACTTTTGATCTACTCTTTGCTCAAGAATCTGCACAAATGCTTCCGCTTCCTTCTCGCCGATTTTGGCTTTCAGCAACTCATACAGTTTTATTTCAGAAACTATCATGATCCCGCACGTGCGGGACACAAAGATAAATCTTTACTACAAGCAAAGCAAAAAAACAAAAAAGCCGCTGTGTGAGGGGGTGAAGCAATCCTTCGCTTTGTAGATAGGAATTGCTTCACGGAGTTTATCCCGCTTATTGCGGGGTTTGCAATGACTAATAGTGATGAAGAACAAACTATGCAAAATAAATTAATAGACCTTACCCACATTCTCAACAGGAAAATTACCGTCTGCACACCGCCAACCAGGATGCCCGGTATAGATGAAGTGAAATCCCGCATTTCAACGGGTTATTATAAATTAAGAAAAATAGCTGAAGATGCGGGGATAGAATTAGTTTCTCTTTCTAAAGATGGAAGGCGAAGAAAACTCCCGAACACTTGCTTAACCATTTAAAAGAACTATCCTTAAAGCTTGGTCATACGCCTTCGGAGTCTGAAATATATGAGAAAGGAAAATACACGCACAATATGTACACCACCTGCTTTGGCTCCATGCGCAATGCCCAGGAAGCGGCAGGACTGAAACCAAACACAAAATATAATACGGCTGAAAATGCCTGCCGCCGTTCAAACTATGTAACAAGAGAGCACTGTGTGGAGGCCATCAAAAGAATTTGTATGGAATTAGGCGGTCTGCCTACTTTGGCTCAATTAAAAAAACACGGCAAATATGCTTACTGCATATATTATACCCGGTTGGGCGGTATAAAAAAGATAAAGGAACTTCCGGAGTTGATGAAGCCGGCATAGAAAAGGGATAAAAAAATTTTCTGCAAAATAAAAGTCAATATGATTAAGAATCTGTTTAAGATTCATCCCGAATATGCGGGACTAAGGAAGGAAAAATTGCCACAGATTCTCAGATTAATAAGAAGAAATTAATTTAAAAATAATCTGTGAATCTGTGGCATGTATTTTATTTACAACAATTCTAAACAGATTCTTACTTTATGGGCATATTTTAAAAACAGGGACTGAATTATGAAAGAGGTCGGTTTTTCAAAAAGGAGTGTTTAATGTTTAATGTTCCTGTCAGCAATAAAGCGGTAAAGATTAAAACCCGCCTTTTGACTTTCTTGCTTTATTTCCTCCATAAGCTTTTTCTTATCGAAAGACTCCATCCTGTTTTTTTGAATGAGGCGCCATGCCTTTTCGGCGAAAAGAAAAATTCTTTTTTCATTTATTCCGGCTGATTGCAGATGCTCATTGATATGTTCCTGTAATTCACTTATGCCAATGTTTTGCGTAGCTGATGTTTTTACCACAGGCACCTTCCAACCGGAAGAACGAGGATGAGCGAAATATTTTCTGAGATTGTTTTCAATCATATCTGCGCCCGGGCGATCGCACTTGTTTACCACAAACACATCGGCAATTTCCATAATGCCGCTTTTCATGGTTTGAATTTCATCACCCGATTCCGGAACATTCACGACTACCGTTGTGTCTGCAAGCCCTGCTATCTCCACTTCGCTTTGCCCCACGCCCACCGTTTCGATAATGATATAATCAAAATTAGCTGAACGCAGCACGTCCGTGATCTCGATGGTTTTTTCCGACAGTCCTCCCAAAGAACCTCTGGTGGCAACAGAGCGGATGAAAATATTGGGATCATTAAAATGTTCACTCATGCGCAGGCGGTCGCCCAGCAAGGAGCCATAATTGAAGGGAGAAGTGGGGTCAACAGCCAGGACGGCTGTTTTCTTACTGGCAGATGAGAGCAACTCAATCAGCTTATTAATAAGCGAACTTTTACCTGATCCCGGAGGACCTGTGAAACCTATAACAGGCACATGGTGCATGCTCAGATCCGCTAAAATCTTTTCATAGCCGGAAGATTCATTTTCCACTAATGTAATAGCGCGTGCCAGCGCCTTTCGGTCGCCTTCGTGAATTGCAGATAAAAGAAGATGGTCGGACATTTATAAAGTTTGTAGTTTTTTGTTTTTTGTTTCCTGTTCTCCCTCTCTTTTGGAGAGGGTCGGGGTGAGGCTGTCGATTGTTATCTTAATCCAGATTAGTATGCAAGGCAATGCTTTGAGCGTGTACGGCACAACAAAATGGGTTCTAAGATAGCGCGGGAATAGATCAGTCGGGGAGAGGGAAGTGAGAATGAAAGCGAAGACAACTAAATACATATCAACAATTTTTTTTGGAGAACTAAAAAACCAGATGGCGATTCCTGTGATGGCTATAATATATGTAGGGGATTCGCCACGGTGATTAAAAATAATGAGCCAGATGAGAACAGACGCAAAATAATTAATCCGGAAACTTAATTCTTTGTAGTGATTAATACGAATAAGAGGTAAGCACAATATTGTCAACCCTGCGAGGAACAAAATGTTTTTATTGGGATCGGTATTGAACCATGTGTGAATTAAGCCAAGGAGAGAAATGCCGTATTGTAATTGTGCGGCATGATCTTCAGCCACTATTCTGTACCAGCTTTTGTATAAAAAAATCAACTGATCGAAACTTACAAACAATAAAGGGATGAAGGTGAGCATGACGACCCACAGCAAACAGGAAAAAATAAATTTTAATTTATCAGGATAGAACAAAAATAATACGAGAGCCAGTGCTCCGTAAATTTTTATGTAGGCACTGAGCAAAATAAATAGCGCTGCAAAAAAAACATTGCCTTTTTCAAATTTATTGAATCCAAAGATCAATAAAGCAACCACCAGTCCGTTGCTTTGTGAGCTTTGCATATTGGTGAGCAATTCCTGTAAAATAAACCATAGGATGAAAATCTTAGCAGGGTCATTTTTCAACGGCAAAGACTTTATTGCAAAAAATAAGACAAGAGCATTTAGAAGATTCCATGCGATCAATCCCGGTAAATCGGGAACAAGGGTGAATGGCGCCATGGCAATTGCAAATGCGGGGCTGTATTTATAAAAATCAAAATGTTCGGGTTCATGGTTTTTGTAAAGATCAATGTAATGAATGAGATGAGGAAACGATTGACGAAAAATGAGAAAGTTATTGTAGTGTGTAAATATTCCGAATTCTTTGCCTTTCAGGTATTCTCCGGTGCTTGCAGCAAGTGCGAAAAAAATATATGCACCAAGAATAAACTTCGGATTCTTTAAGAGCGGGATAATGCTTCTTCTTAGTAGTGCTGTTTCCATATCGAAAATTCAAAAGTAAATAAACAAAAGGGATGAAGGAGTTCTTTCTATGCGTCGTTCGTTATCTTTTTTCAACGGTTTGCATAAAGAATTATAACTTGCTTCCGTTTTTATGATGAAGGTCTCAGCAATCATTATTACTTTAAATGAAGAACGCAACATCGGGCGTTGCCTGCAATCCTTGCAGGGCATTGCAGATGAAATAATTGTAGTTGATTCTTTTTCTAAAGACAAAACAGAGGATATCTGCAAAAGTTTTGGAGTAACATTTATCCAACACAAGTTTGAAGGATATATTGAGCAAAAGAACTTTGCACTGAACTGGGAGTCTTATGATTTTGTGCTTTCATTGGACGCTGATGAAGCATTGTCAGATGAGTTGAGGCAATCAATCCTTCGCATGAAAAATAATCCTGAGTTTGAAGGCTACCAGATGAACCGCCTGACCTGTTATTGTGGAAAATGGATAAAACATGGCAGTTGGTATCCGGATAGGAAATTACGTCTTTTTAATCGTAACAAGGGGCAATGGGGCGGGGATAATCCACACGATAAATTTGAAATGAACAAGGGAATAAAAACGGGATTCCTCGAAGGTGACATACTCCATTATTCGTTTTACACTGTTACGGAGCATGGGAAACAAGCAAGGAAATTTGCTGAGATTTCTGCCCGCTCTTTGTTTGCAAAAGGAAAGCGATCAACTTTTTTCCATATTATTTTCAAACCGGTGCTTAAAGTTTTTAGAGATTATATTTTCAAGCTGGGTTTCCTGGATGGTTATTATGGATTGTGTATTTGCATCATCTCTGTGCAGGCAACCTATCTAAAGTATTCATATTTGAGAACGTTGGATAAAAAGAATGAGGAAATAAGTGGTTAAGGGGATAGGGGATTGAACGTGCATTTCCTTATTCTCTTATTGCCGTATTCTCTGATCCATTATCGTTATTCTCCTCCGGATCATACGCAAAGAGATAAAACGAATTAAAGAACGCGAAAAAGGTGACGCCTGCCTGAGTCTCCAGCGTGTCTTCTGCAAACATGGAAAGCACAGCTGTGATCCAGAATGTAATATATAGGAAATTGTAAACTTTTTTACGCGACAGCATCGGGTAAATAAGAGACAATAAAAAATACATCAGCCCGAAGACTCCAAATGCGCCGCCAATAGCGAGATATTGATTATGCGCGCGAAGGCGGTGTTCTACATCAAGTTGGGAATTCATTTTTTTATATTCCTTTTGATATGCATTTTCAAGATCGCCGGTTCCTACTCCTTTCCAAAAGTGTTCTTTAAAAACACCCCATGCCGCCTGCCAAAATTCTACCCGTTGCATCACAGAATGACCGGTTGGGTTTCCACCTTCCTTGTAGTTGTTATATTCCCAGATGATTTCATGTATGCGTGCTTTCAGGTTGATAAATCCGCTGTAATCTACATTGGCAATGCCATTTTCAATAGCGTGCACATCTTTGCCGGTCAATGCTTCCATGCCATCGGCATCCTTGCGCAAACCCTTTGATGTCATATAACGGATAAGAGTAAATCGTAATTCCTGGCCGCGCAGGTCAGTGCTGTCATAAGAAAAAGAGCTAACCTTATTCCAACCCTCTTTCAACTCCGGTTCACAAACATAGATCCAGATAAGGTGTCCGTTTTCAGTCTGTGTGTCCTTGACAGTATGGGTGTAAGGATGGTTGTGAGAGGTTGTTTTTTCGAGTGTATTCAGGTCAACCGGATTGTTAGAATAGAATTCCTTTATGGTATCCTTTACGAAATAATAAGTCATTACAGGCAATGCAATTGCAAGCACAAAAGCAAGCAAGCGCAACCACCATTTGATTTTTTTCATGGCATAATAAATGAGAAAAATGACAGTAATAACTATCAAAATGAAGATGCCTGTCACGGACTCCATGACAGCAAGAAATACCAATAACCAGGTAACTAACAGGGTGAGGAAAATTTTTTTAATGCGGTTATATTCCGTATGCTGATACAACAGGTAAATAATAATGAAAATAGAAAGACAGACAAAGAGGGCGAAACGAATGTTTGAAATATGAAAAATAAACATGTCACGAATGTCAGTTACGGGATGATAGATAATTCCGGCCAGGACAGCGAGACATATAACCGTGCCTGAAAAAACTGCTGCAACGAATAAGAGCAGGATGTTTTCAAATTGCTTTCTCGTAAGTGGCTCGTAAGAAGCAATAATGAGAGGCAGCACGAATAGCGGGAGCTTAATCCGTAAATCCCTCCAGCCATCGCTGTAGTCGGAAGTATAAATCATGCCAAAAAGGTGCATTAAATAGACACCGCATAATACAAGAGCAGGTGTATTAATAAGAAACCATTGTGTTTTAGTTTTAAAATTTCCTTCCAGCAAAAAAGCTGCAGCAAGAAAAAATTGCCCGAGGCTCATCATAAACTTTGATAAGGGCATGCCTGTGACTAACAAGACAAGTCCTAAAAGGTATAGATTGCGGGGGATTAGTATTTGTGTTAATGGCCTGGTAGAAATCATCCGTCCTAATAGTTCATAGAAAGAAGTAGGGAGTAGGTAATATACATTGTATTTCCCTACTTCCTACTCCAAGCGCCCTTCTTATTAATTATTTTTTCTTTTTATCCAGTTCTTCCTGCACCGCATTTTTATAAGTGCTGCTAAGAATGGAGGTATAAAGCGATGGATCGTGCAATACATCAATGGCTTTCATCAGTTCACGATCGTGATCAAACGCTGCTTCTGTTCTTCCGTTTTGAAAATAGTAACGTGACACAATTTCATCTTCGAGCAGGTGCCTTATCTCCTCTTTGTTTTTACTAATGTCATCCTTTTTATTATGCTCTATCTTTGTATGTAAAGCCTCATACTCATTTTTTACATCGCTGAAATATTTTTCATCTTCAGCATTTTTCTTCAGGTCTTCTAACGCTTTTTCACTCCTGGTGGTATAGTCATAATCCTTGTCAGCAATAAAGTTTACAAAATCAGTAAACTCCTGTTCTGTGAGCGTGAAATCCCTTGCAGTCGCAATGGTGGGATGTTGAGAATGGTAAATAGTTGCGAAATCGAAAATGAGATTTTTATTGAGCAGGCTTAAAGAGATATTGCTATACTTAGTAGCATCCAAAACAACATCAGGTAACACCCCACCGCCATCGTATACTGTTCTTCCGACTTTTGTTTTAAAAGGAGACATTAAAGAATCCGGCACTTTCCCCACGCTGCCGTCTTCATTGCGATGAGAATAATCAAGCGCCTGGATGCACCGACCACTGGGCACATAGTATTTTGCCGTTGTGATCTTTACCTGGTTGTTATAGCTTATAGGTCTTGTCGTTTGTACCAGCCCTTTTCCAAATGAACGCTGGCCAACCAATATACCTCTGTCGAGATCCTGAATAGTTCCGGAAACAATTTCAGAGGCAGACGCAGAGCCACTGTTAATCAATACCGCTACCTTTATATTTGCATCCACTGCGGGATTAAGTGTTTTGTAAGTTTTATCAAGGTCTTTTATTTTACCTTTTGTACTCACAATGTCCTGCCCTTTATCAATAAACACATTGGTAACATTAACGGCTTCGTTCAGCAATCCTCCCGGGTTTCCGCGTAAATCAAGAACTACTCCTTTCAATTTATTTTTTTCTTCCAGTGCAGCCAATGCTTCTTTTACCTGGTTGCCTGCATCTTCTGTAAATCCGGTAAGGCGAATATATCCAATGTCATTATTCATCATTCCGTAATATGGAACACTTTTCACTTTTATTTCTTCGCGGGTGATGATTTTTTCAATTGGATTTTTTTCACCGTAACGCCTTATCAGCAGCTTGATTTGTGTTTTAGGTGACCCTTTCAGAATCTTGCTTATTTCATCCGTTTTTTTCCCTTTTGTAGGCTTGCCATCAATTTCAAGAATCTCATCGCCTGCTCTTAAGTCAGCCTTTTGTGCAGGATAACCTTCATAGGGATCAGTAACTACCACGTAATCTCCTTTCTGGCGAATGAGAGCACCAATGCCGCCATATTGACCTGTGGTCATAAAACGATAGTCTTCAATCTCAGACTCCGGAATGTAATTGGTATACGGATCGAGCGACTCCAGCATGGCATCAATGCCTTTCTTCATCAGCTTACCGGGATCTGTCTCATCCACGTAATAAATATTGATCTCGCGAAAAAGTGTAGCAAAGACATCGAGATTCTTGGATACTTCAAAATAATTGTCAACGAAACTATAGCTTACAAATGCTCCGCCTGCAACAACTACAATCAATATGTAGATTCGGAGCTTCCGGAATGTTGCTTTAAATTTATTCATTTTATTATATACTTATTTATGTTTAATACTTCTGAAACGAAAATTCAGGAAATTTATTTTACGGAACAGGATCATATCCGTGACCTCCCCACGGACCGCAGGACAACAATCTTTTCAACGCAAAATAACCTCCCTTAAACGGACCGTGCTTTCTGATTACCTGAACACCATACTCTGAACAACTGGGTGTATAGCGACAGGCAGGCATCAGGTATTGAGAAATAGTGTGCTGATAAAACTTAATCAGCAGAATCATTATCCGGCTTAACATGCTTCTTAACATCCTTTTCAAAACGCTGTAAAGTTACGGTAAATTTCAACATTAGCTCTTCGAACGGCACGCGCTTCCTACTCGTAAATACGATCATTATTGCATATTGTTTGCCTGAAGAGTTAACGAAATCATAAAGTTGATTTTTATGCTCGCGGTAACATTCGCGTATCTGCCTTTTTATCCTGTTGCGGTCAACAGCATGCGGAAAACTTTTCTTAGGAACACTGAATGCAACCTGTGCGGGAGATTTTGAAGTAAGAGGAGCAGGCATCCAAACGAACTTAAGCGGCTGCACCGTAAAAGAATTTCCTTTCAGCATAAGATCGCCTATGATGCGCCTGCTTTTTAAATGCTCATGTTTGCGAAATGTTGCCAAGGGGATAAATGTTCTAACAGATCAGGGAGGGAAAAGGCTGCATATCCGATGTAAGCTTAAAAGAAAAATGCAGGAGCTACTCTTTTACAAATTTTCTGACAGCACTTTCTCCGGTTGCCTGAAGCCGTATATAATATACTCCTTGTGAAAATCCGCTCACATCAATAGTTACATCCTTATGATCAATCTTGGAAACGTAAACCTGCTCACCAAGAACGTTGAATACTTCGAGCGTTTTCTTATCTCCGGCTGCGGACAATCCGGATATTGTCAGCTGATTGGTAGCGGGATTGGGATATATATTGAATTTATCAATGCTCAGGTTGTCGATGCCAAGAACAATGCCTACCGCAACCTTACAGCCATTTTCATTTGCTACCTGCACATTGTAATTACCTCCGTGAGTAACGACTAAGAAGGTATCTGTTGCCCCCGGTATAAGTGCTGTGCTGTCATACCACTGATAAGAAGTATAAGTAGGATCGGTGCTGGAAAAGAGTGTGTCGCCTGCTTGCGTAATCGTGGGAGTCGGTGGAGCTGCTTTAACCTGGATAGAGCCTTGCAATAAAAGTGTATCCGTCTCTCCGGCACCGTTTACAATAAGTTTTATATCGTAAGATCCTGCAGTTGTATAACAAATATTTTGAGGATTCACCGCTGTGCTGGTATCAGGGTTGGCGCCTTGAAAAAACGATTGCCATGAATCTACGTTCGTTGACAGCGAAGTAAGATTAATACAGGAGTTAGCGCATATTATGGTATCGCTTGCAGTAAAGGCAGCAGTAGGGTTACCATTGCAGCTAAACTTGGCAACAAAGGCATCCGGTCCTGCGCTCAGGTGTTTTTGCCATACTGCTGCTGAAGCAATGCCATTGCCGCTTGATGTGAAGCCGGTGATGTAAATATCATTGGCGGAGTTTAAGGCAATTCCACCCAATCGCAAATAAGTGGTGCCTCCCGGCGGGTTGTCATATCCGTTTCCGCCATAATAGGTGCCCCACAAAAGCGTGTTTCCTGCCGGATTAAATTTTGCAATGAAAGCATCGGAGGACCCTTTGAGAACCGTTTGATAAGCTCCTGCCGTGGCTATGCCACCTGTGCTTTCCGTACCTCCTGATATATATACATTGTTTGCGGCATCTAAGACAACGGACCTACATTCTTCCTGCACGGCGCCTCCATAATAGGTTCCCCACAAAAGCGAAGACCCGGAAGCATTTAATTTTGCTACAAATGCATTGTTAGCACCATTCGTAGTCTGCCATGCACCCGCAGCAATGCCGGTAGAGCTCGTTGTATTTCCTGTGAAATAGACATTCCCGGAAGCGTCTGCCGTTATGCCATAGATGATATCACTGCCCGGGCCTCCATAATAAGTTCCATAAAGCAAAGAGGAGCCCGAAGGATTAAACTTGGCGACAAAGCCCTCATATCCTCCTGAATCTGTCGTTTGATAGGCACCCGGAGTAATTCTCGTTGTGTCCGGCCCGTCTGTATATCCGGCTATATATACGTTCCCTGACGTATCCAAACAAATTCCCCATGGAAGCCCGTTGTAGTTTATTCCATAGTAGGTGCCCCATAAAAGCTGGGAACCGGAAAGATTAAACTTGGCAACGAACGGGTCTAATCCGCCTCCATAAACGGTTTGCCATGCTCCGGCAGTGCTGAAGCCTGTAGTGCCGTAAGTTTCACCTGTAATGTAAACTCCGCTTGCATTTACTGCAATATCGTTGCCCTGGCCATAACCTGATGTGCCATAGTACGTGCCCCACAGAAGAGCGCCTGTCAAGCTGAATTTAGCGACAAGAATATCGCAATAAGTCTGGTCACAGTTAGGGCAGCTGGTTTGCCACGCTCCGGGGGTGGCAAGAGTTGTGCTGTGTGAAAATCCCGTTATATATACCCCGCTCGTGTTAATAGCAAGGCCATTTTCTCCTTCGCTGCCAGTGCCTCCGTAATAAGTTCCCCAAACCAGGTTTGATCCAGAAGAATCAAATTTAGCTACAATGATGTCGTAAAGAATACCGCCGGCAAATGTCGTTTGGTAAGCGCCTGCTGTGGCTATGTTGTTTGTGCTCGTCGTGCTTCCTGCTACATATACATTGTTGCTGGCGTCGAGCGCAATGCCGGAGCCTAAATCCCAGCCATTGCCTCCGTAATAAGTTCCCCATACAAAACAGGGTACCGGGTCAATGACGAGGTCGGAAGTGATGGTGAAAGGATGAGCCATAGAAAAGGTATATACATTGTTTCCTGATGAAACATAGCGCATTTCTACTTTCTTTCCGCTTTCTCTTAAATAGCTGCTTGGTATTTTTTCAGTAAAGGCACCTGCGAAGACCTTTACACTTAGTTGTCCGTTTTCCAAATTCAATTCATTCATTCCGCTATATGAAAGTTGAATGTCGCTGACCCTTCCTCCCGGGTGTACGATAAACTGATATTCAGCAGGCTGCTTATCCTTTGCGTTAATACTTTCATTGTCGTTGCCCGTGAATTCAAGATCAATAAACGGATAGATATTTTTATAAACTATGCGTTGGTAACTATGCACATCACTTACCCCACCTTGCGGCGTTCCTGCAGTGAAATAATTGAAAGAAGCTGAAGAGCGCCCGTCAGCAATCATTTCAGCGGCAGCATTGCAATTCAGCAACTCAATATCTACCCTATGATAGTGGCGTGAGAAATCTGCAGCAGGTGATACTCCAGCAATCGTCGGTTGCATTTTTTTGTTCGACATTCCATTCGTCGCGTCTTGCACCTGATCAGAGTAAGTATTATAGCTAAATCCTGTAGCTCTTAGCTGAACGTTAAAGCCGAGGCGGCACAGCAAATATTTCACCTTGCCGTTTGGATTATAATTTTGATCCACAATTTGCCCTTTGTTTTCGATAAATTGTATGTCGGACGCTTTTGGTGTGACAACAGCAGAAGCATGTCCAATGCTCAATAGCGCTAAAGAAATAATTCCAATGATTTTAATAAATTTTGTCATAGCGGGGTTCTCCTTATTTTAATATTTCCGGATAGTTAATTGCTGCGAATACAGTGAAGCCATCCCCATTGGGTGGGTTGAGCCAGCCTGTAAAGGTAAGTTTAAAAAAGGAAGGGATTGTCATCCCGCACCATGGCTGTGGAAGTTAAGTTCGCCCTGAGCTTAATTCCTGATAATCTTCTTAGTAACCACTTCGTCATCACCCATCAGGGTGACAATATATATGCCGGAAGAAAGACCATTTCCCGCTTTAAAATTAAAGACGTTCAAACCTTCATTGGCATTCACCAATTTCTTATAAACAAGCTGCCCGAATGCATTCGTAATTGTTAAAGCTACTTCTTCCTGCTTGTCAAGGGAATAAGTAATATTAAAATCAGTTTTAAACGGATTAGGCCCGATGGATTTGATTATAACATTTCCTGTATGATTTGCTGAACCATACTCCACTGCCTTTATGGGGAAACAGGTAAACTTACCGTCATAATCGGTTTGCATGAGGCGGTAATAATTTATTCCTTCTGCAGGTGCATTATCAACAGCGCTGTATTGCAACAATGTATTGCTGTTGCCATGCCCCGGCTGCTTTATTATTTCCACGAAGTTTAATCCATCCCGCGAACGTGCAATGGTGAAATAGTCATTGTTTATTTCTGAAGCGGTAATCCACGATAACAAAACCCCACTTGTTTCAACAGCAGCATCAAAGCTTATCAATTCAACAGGTAACGGGTTAACGGAAGCTGAAACAATTCCAAAATTACTAAAAGTCGTCATGCCTGTTCTGTTAACAACGGGTGCTGCATTTGAACCTGTTCCTGCAGCATGCGTGCCATTTGTAGTCCACGGAGAGCCGCTGCCTGTCCTTGAAAAAATATGAAGCTTCGTATAATCATTTATTCCAGGAAAGCCTGTGGCATATAAGTTTAGCGTGAAGGTGCCTCCTGCAAAGCTGTTGCCCGTGTTAAAAGCCCAGTAAGCGTAGCCCACATTCACACAAACATCTCCTGCATCCGTCATGGGGAGGCCAAGTGTGCCGGGATTAGAAGCGATGAAAGTGGCGGTTACCGTTCCCCCTGCAGCGGGCGCAACGGTGAAGCTGACATTGGCAGGATTGTAATTCGTCATGGAGCCAACAGGAAATAAAATATTCGGCGTGACGGCAATGGCAACCCATCTTCTGAAATAACCATATACCCATCCGCTTGTTACTGAAAGCGTGCCGGGCGATCCGACGTTTTTGCCAAGCGTGAGTGTATCACTGGTGGCAATCCAAATGCCGGAGATCAGGAATATCGTGTCGGATGCGGAAGTGGAAGCGGTGAGCGTGCAATTGGAAGCGTTGTTAAGCGTGAGGTTAGATACCTGCGCAGGCAAGCCATTGCCGGAATTCTGCGCGGACACACCATCATATATATAATCAGCAATCGTATTGAAGGAGCGCGTGCCTGTTACCTGTATGTTTCCTGAAGCTCCCGAAGACGTTATTCCGTTTGGTGAACCGATGCCCAGCGTGCCGCCCTGGCTGAGTGTGAAATTGCCCGCACCATTAATGACATTGGCGCCGCAGTACAAGGTGCCTCCGAGACTAACGGTAAGTGCAAAACCGGTAGTAGCAACTTTCAGCGTATCGTTTAAAGTAAGTATCGCGCCATTCACAACAAATAAATTCATATAAGTGGATGTAAACGTTCCTGATGGTGTCCTGGTGAAGGTGCCTGCTGAACCGGTAAAATTAACCGTCATGCCGCTTACGAAATCATTTTGAAACGTGCCTCCTGTTTGATAGTAGGCGCTGCCAATATTGAGTATAAAGGAGCCTGATGCGCCTACGTTGGCGAAATCGAAGATGCCTCCCGAAATGATCATGCTGTCGCCAATAGTCATCGTCAATCCGCTGGAGCTGGCTCCCAGCCCATAAACAATCTGGGCAGGGCTGCCGGAACTTTGCATGGTGAAGTTGTTGCGAACGGTGGTAAGTAATCCCTGCATGCCATAAGCGCTGGTTTGATTAGGACAGTTCCAGAGAAAGTTAGAAAAGCTTTGATTAAAATTGCCTGCATGAATGACTCCACCATTACCTGTGAAGCCGATCATTTCACATGTTGATCCATCATTCCAGGTGGCGATGGGAATATTGCCTTGCGTGGTGGTGCTTGAGAAATTGTGCTGATATATACCGGTGCTTTCAAAAACAATGGTTGCCCCGGCATTAATGGTGATGGATGCTCCCGTGCCGCCTGTTCCAACTTCCTGCACCGTTCCATATACATCAAGATCGGTGCCTGTTCCGTTATTTAAGGTGAGCGTGATGCCGTCTTTAATGATCAACGTGCCTCCTGAACTCACTACAATCTGGTCAGCAGTTACATTGGCGGTGAGGGATATGATGCTTCCGCTTGTAATGGTGATCACTCCACTGGCAGATGTTGGCGGAGTGGCAGTATTTGCCCATCCTCCCGTGTACATTTGCCAGGTGGCGGCATTATTCCAGTTATTGGTGACAACATTTGAACGATAATCTCCGTTTGTTTGGGCAATAGACTGACTACCACTTAAAATAAGCGTGAGAATGAGGACAAAATGGGGCAAACTAATGCGCATTTTTTAGTGCACTTCTTTAATATAATAATTAAACAATTAACGAAAAAATACGGAAATTTAGAATAAATTATCATAAAATGTATATTTATTTGGCGAAAATATCAATTTTAATGATGAATGATATGAATTGGCTTACCAAACTCGATAAACTACCTCGCAGCAAGCTGACGAGGTATTAAACAAACTAATTTTCTTTTCCGAAGCAGAGCTTCGAGGAATTAAACCTAAATGAGATTAAAAGCTCGTCGCAACGGTAATTGATTAGCCTTAATTGGGTGAGTTTCTCAACTTTGGGAAGATGTTAAGAAGCAACTAATTATGAATGAAAAGAGATGGATAGAGGAAATGTGGCTTATTAGCAATCCTCCTCTAATGGTATTTTTACTCCTTCACAAACTTTAAAACAGACCTTTGAGTCTGATCTGACAACTGCACAAAATAAATGCCTGCAGCAAGGTTTTTAATGTTGATTGTAAACTCCCTCTCCCCTGGAGAGGGTTGGGGTGAGGCTTTTTCTTCCTGCACAGTTTGCCCAAGCACGTTCATTACCGAAATTGTTATCGCTCCATTGTAAAAAGATGAAGTGTGAATGGTGAGTTGGTTGGTGACGGGGCTAGGGTAAATAAAAAAACTATTGTTTACTAAAATATTTTCAGTCAACGTAATTACATCGGATAAAGGTCTTCTCCAAACCCCTCCTTGATTGGTCGCAGCAAAAACATCAGATCCGCTGATAAGTAACGACGGTACATAAAGATTTAATAAACCCGAATTGAATTCTGACCAACTTGCACCGTTGTCTGTGGAAACAAAAACACCGCCAAGAGAAGTTCCGGCAAATATATATGTTCCGTTGGTGGTTAATGATAATATATCAATAATGTCTTGTTAAAATTAC
>PLYJ01000151.1 GCA_003151745.1 Bacteroidota bacterium | reverse complement strand
GTCAACCTTTTTCAGGACGATACAAGTTTTTAAAAGAGGTTATTGAATGATCAACTTTCCTCTTGACACATTGTTGTTGGCATCAATTATTTCGTACAGGTATATGCCTGCGCCAAGTCCCTGCTTGCTGAGGTTGAAATCACCGTTGGTAAGATTACTCATCGTGCTAACCAACCTTCCCAGGTTGTCAAACATGCTGAAGGTAACTGCACCGCTCGTGTTTTCAATATGTATAACAGCGTTGTCTGCTATAGGGTTTGGATATATATTAACAATTACATCGCCGCTGTTTATATGACCATCTGTAGTAGAGCCTCCTTCAGCCATTCTCAACGGCCCGATGGTTAAGCAACGGGTATCGGAACAACCGGCGGCTGAATCGGCCACAGTCAAACATACTTTGTATGTTCCTGCTGCTGCATACTGATGGAACGTATTAGGCGTATTAGAAGCGGGGCTTCCGTCGCCAAAGTTCCATGAGTACGTAGTGCCAGGAGGATTGGACACACTGAAGAAGTAAAGACTGTGCAACGCGTTTCCGGGTCTGAAGTAGAAATTCGGATCACAGATTGGCGGAGGCGCGCTTGCCACGTGAACGCTGTCGCACCATGTTGCACGGCAAGCGGCGGCTGAATCTGCAACCGTCAGGCAAACCCAATATGTGCCGGGGTTTGCAAACTGATGCAATGCATTCTGATCTTTTGATGTGCTTCCATCACCAAAGTCCCAGAAATAAGTAGTGCCCGGAGCATTCGGATTGGAAACAAAGTAGAGCGTATTCACATTATATGCATACTTGAATATAAAATGCGCATCGCATGGTATTCTTGTAATCCCAACATGTACACTGTCGCACCATGAATTAGTACAAACACCGCTACAGGTTGAATCTCTTACAGTCAGGCAAGCATAGTATGTGCCCGGATTGGCATATAAATGACTTGGATCCTGGTTAGAAGAAGTACCGCCATCGCCAAACGTCCACGAATACGTAGTGCCCGGAGCATTTGTAGCAGGAACGAAATGAATATAGGTGTTTGTTGCATTAGCAGATATGTGTGTGAAGTGTGCATTACATGGCGGAGGAGGAGGTAAGCCAACATGAATGGTGTCGCACTGCGTATCAGAGCATTTGCCACCGGCAGTTGAATCAGTCACCGTCAGGCAAACAGTGTAGGTGCCTGTGTCAGCATAGAAATGCCACGGATACCGATCATGGGAATAGCTGCCGTCACCAAAGCTCCAGACATACTTGGTAGTTGCAGAAGCGGCAGTCCTTGAATAATAATGAACACTGTCTGCATTGGCAAGAGAATAATGTTGGAAATGCGCATTGCATGTAGGTGCATGGGCACCTATAATATGTACACTGTCGCACCAGCTGTCTGAGCAGGTTCCGCCAATAGTGCCGTCTGTAACGGTGAGACATACCTGGTAAGTGCCGGGGTTTGCATAGAAATGCCAGGGATCCAAATTAGTTGAACCATGTCCGTCGCCGAATGTCCACCTATAGGTAGTGCCGCTTGCATTGGGCGGTGTTACATAGAAATGAACACTGTCAGCATTGCTGTTTATTGAATAGTGAACAAAGTGAGCATTGCAAACCGGTTTTTGTAAACTTTTGATGGTTACACTGTCGCACCATTTTTCGGAGCAAGGAATCCTTGAATTCGTCACAGTCAGGCATACATAATAAGTTCCGTCGTGACTATATGTATGTGATACAACGGAATCCTGTGATCCTGTATTGTCACCAAAATCCCATGAATAATTCGTGCCGGGGGGATTAGCAGGGCTGATAAAATAAACGGTGTTTGTATTAGCTCCGGGTCTGATAATTGTAAAATGTGCATTGCAGGGAGGTGGCGGAGGCCCTATATGCACGCTGTCGCACTGGGTGTCGGAACATTTTCCACCTGCGGTAGAATCAGTCACTGTAAGGCAGACATGGTAAGTGCCATAGTTTGGATATAAATGCCATGGATTGGGTTCCGTAGAATAATGCCCGTCACCGAAGCTCCATACATACTTAGTAGTAGTGGAAGAAGCAGTGCTTGCATAAAAATGAACGCTGTCAGCGATCGTGTAATCCTGGAAGTGCGCATTGCAAACAGGCTTTATAGTTCCCTGAACATGCACGCTGTCGCACGATGAGCTTTGACAAACCGCAGAATCACTTACATAAAGACATACCCAATAAACTCCTGCATGAGCGTATGTATGTTTTGGATTTTGATCAAGGGATGTGGTGCCATCATCAAAGCTCCAGTAGTATTTTGTTTTTGAAGGGTTAGTGCCATTGAAAAAGTCCACCGTATATAAGGCAACATCTGAATCTGAGTGAAATGTAAATTGCGCATTGCATACTCCTGCGTTCGATCCTACATGCACGCTGTCGCACCAGGTGTCAGTACACTTTCCGCCGGCAGTGGAATCAGTAACTGTGAGACAAGCCAGGTAATTACCGGTAGCGTATATATGCCATGGATTAAACAAATTCGAATACGTTCCATCGCCGAAGCTCCAGCTATATTTAGCATTTGTTGCGTTAGCGCCTGTGGGATAAAAATGAACACTGTCAACATTGTTACCTGAATAATGAACGAACTGCGCATTGCAGGTTGGCTTGGTTGCTCCTGTAATATGAACGCTGTCGCACCAAGTGTCAGTGCATTTTCCAAATTGATTGGAATCGGAAACAGTAAGGCATACTTCATAAGCGCCGTTATTCGCGTAGAAATGCCATGGATTCGCTTCAGAAGAGCCATGCCCGTCACCGAAAGTCCAGCTATATTTAGTGGTTGGAGTGCCGGTGCTGCTATAAAAATGAACGCTGTCAGGGTTGGTAGCGGAATAAAACTGGAAGTGAGCATTGCAAACAGTCCCTATTGATCTTCCTAAGTGCACGCTATCACAATGCTGTGCGGTACATACAGCAGAATCACTTACATATACGCATACCCAATATACGCCGCTGTTAGCATATGAATGTGTTGGATTTGAGTCATTAGAATAAGGAGATCCGTCTCCGAAATTCCAATAATATTTTGTTTTTGAGGGATTAGGGGGAGTGGAAAAATGCACACCGTTAGTCACCGTTGAATCAGGAGAAAAGGTAAACTGTGCATTGCATGTATTTTGGGCAAACACAGAAACCGGTGACAATAACAGTGCAGCGAGAACGAAGATTGCCGCTTGAACCGATTTAAGAATTGAATACGTACTTACTTTTTTCATTTTCTGTATGATTTTTATAAACTGTTTTGCAAGGAGACCAAATGTAGAGCTTAAGGTTTAATAATTAAGTATAAAATTGAGACAAATCTTACATTTCAGAGAAAACACACTATTTCCCCTATCTTACAGGACGTTTAGTAAAGGCATTAGGTTTGGTTGATTCGTAAATATTTTATTAAATATGTATAAGATAGCCCTAAAAGACGATTCGGCGCAATTGTCCAAATTCGATTTTGATATTAAGCGTAATAAGATTTACTTTGCACCCTTATTTTAAAAAATCTCATTAAAATCACTAAAGACATGTCAGAAATTGCAACTAAAGTAAAAGCCATCATCATTGATAAGCTCGGTGTTGATGAAAAAGAAGTGACCACCGAAGCTAGTTTTACAAACGACCTCGGCGCTGATTCGCTTGATACTGTGGAATTAATCATGGAATTTGAAAAAGAATTTAACATTGCCATCCCTGACGATCAGGCTGAAAAAATTGCCACCGTTGGTCAAGCCATCGAGTATATCGAGAAGAACGCTAAATAAGGTGTTAAGGTAAATGAGGTAATTAAGGTAATTAAGGTGTACCCTCAATTCCTTAATTACCCTAATTTTCTAATTACCTAAATTACCTAATGAAAATGCAATTCAGACGAGTCGTAGTCACCGGGATGGGTGCAATTACACCGATTGGCAATTCACTTCAGGACTACTGGAAAGGATTGATTAACGGGGTAAGTGGTGCCGCCAACATCACACTTTTTGATGCAGCTAAATTTAAGACCAGGTTTGCATGTGAGGTTAAAGGCTATGATCCGTTAAATCACTTCGATCGTAAGGAAGCCCGCAAGCTTGACCGCTATGCTCAGTTTGGTATCGTCGCAGCCAATGAGGGCATTAAAGACTGCGGTATTGATTTGGAAAAAGTAAACCATGACCGTGTTGGCGTTATTTGGGGATCGGGCATAGGGGGATTAAAAACTTTTCAGGATGAAATAGAATATTTTGTGAAAGGTGACGGCACGCCACGCTTCAATCCTTTCTTTATTCCCAAAATGATTGCTGACATTGCATCAGGACACATTTCCATTCGATACGGATTTCGCGGACCTAACTTCACGACCACTGCTGCCTGTGCATCAGCTACTACGGCCATGATAGATGCTTTCAATTACATCCGATTGAACAAAGCGGATATGTTTATTGCCGGTGGTTCAGAAGCAAGTATTGTAGAAGCAGGCATAGGAGGTTTCAATGCCATGCAGGCGCTTTCTGTAAGAAACGATGATCCTAAAACTGCTTCCCGGCCGTTTGATTTAGATCGCGATGGTTTTGTAATGGGAGAAGGCGGTGGCTGCATTATTCTTGAAGAATATGAACACGCAAAAGCGCGCGGAGCAAAAATTTATGCTGAAGTAGTGGGCGGCGGCTTGTCAGCTGATGCATATCACATCACAGCACCGCATCCTGAAGGTTTGGGCGCATTAAATGTAATGCGCATGGTGCTGGAAGATGCCAACATGAAACCGAATGACATTGATTATATAAATGTGCATGGCACAAGCACTCCTCTTGGAGACGTGAGCGAAACCAAAGCCATACTTTCTGTTTTTGGAGAAGATGCTTATAAGCTGAATATCAGTTCTACCAAGTCCATGACGGGCCATGTGCTTGGCGCTGCCGGAGCTGTGGAGGCGATTGCCTGCATTATGTCAGTTAAGGAAGACATCGTTCCTCCCACCATTAATCATTTTACACCTGATCCTGCTTTCGACCCCAAGTTAAATTTCACATTTAATAAAGCTCAGAAACGTACTGTGCGTGCAGCTTTGAGCAATACCTTCGGCTTTGGCGGACACAATGCTTCTGTGATTGTCAAGAAGTTTGTTGCATAATTAATTCTGTTCAATGTTGCTCCGTTCAAAGTTCAATGTTAGCTATCTTTCGGTTTAATATTAACTTTGAACCTTGAACCGAATAACTTTGAACTAACAGCTTGAATAATTTTCTACTTCCTCTCCGTATTCTTTTTTCCGCCGATAAGGAGTTCATACTTTCGTTACGCAACCTGCTCGGCTTTATTCCCAATAATATTTCTTTATATAACCTTGCCTTCAGCCACAAATCATCTGCTGAAGAACACGTGACAGGTATTAAGCTAAGCAATGAACGCCTCGAATACCTTGGTGATGCTATACTTGGCGCTGTAGTGGCCGATTTCCTTTTTAAAAAATTCCCTTTTAAAGAAGAAGGATTCCTTACAGAAATGCGCTCCCGCATCGTTAACCGTGAACACCTCAACAAAGTGGCTATGAAGATCGGTGTGGATCATTTTATGGCGAATAGCAGCTCTGTAAAGACACGTTCTGTTTACGGCAATGCCTTCGAAGCGCTTATCGGAGCTATATACATTGATAAAGGATACCATATTACACAGCGGTTTATTATCCGGCGCATTATTCAACATCATGTTGACATGGATGAGCTCGAAAGCTTAGACGTCAACTTCAAAAGTAAGCTAATCAACTGGGCGCAGCGCGAAAGAAAAGCTGTTACATTCGAATTGATTGAAGAAATTGATAACGGGGGCAAACGGTTGTTAAAGGTTTGTGTTAAAGTTGATGGCGAGGAACAAGGGCAGGGAGAAGACTTTTCAAAGAAGCGCGCAGAACAAATTGCTGCAGAGAAAGCATGTATCAGGCAGGGGATTATTTAATTGTTTAACCGTTTAATGTTTAAGGTTGTGAACTCCATCCGTATTAACTTTAAACCTTATACTTTAAACCTTAAATTAGTTTGTTATACTTTTGTTTTTCTGTTACAATAGTTATTCATGGCAAAGCAACAGGTTCTGGTCAGCAGCGAACAACAGTATGATTTCATATTGATTGGCATTATCTGTCAGCATAAAGATTACCGGCTTTGTTACGAACTTAACCAAAAGCTGGAAATCAATCTCGTGAAATGTGATGACTACGAACTTTTCTTTAGTGCTCGCAAAACTCAAAGTTCTTTTGCAAAATTCGGGTATAAAAGTCCGGGCGGGGATACGTTTATTCTTCTTTCCAACAAGGATACACGTGGGACGCTCCTTCAGGAACAACCTCAGTTAGACTATCTTTTAATGATAACAGAAAATCAACCTAATGAAAGCCATTCGGCAATTGTAAAAACATTAAAAGAAATTTCAATCATCCTCGGCGCTTTTGCTTTAAATCCTTTGGAGCTTCCTTCGCGTGAGTATCTTATCATGGAATAAAATTAAAAGTTAACCGTTATAGGTTATAAGTTATACGGAAGCGTTAAAGATGAACGGTTACTTATCACTTACTTTGCCCGTATAATTAATAACGTATAAAATTGTTAAGCTTTAATAAAACTAAAATAGTTGCAACCATAGGTCCTGCTTCCTCTTCCGGCGAAGTGCTTGAGAAAATGTTGCTTGCAGGAGTTGATGTTTGCCGCCTCAATTTGTCGCATGGAGATTATGCGCTGCACAGTGTTGTCATTAGCCGCATTCGTGAGCTAAGCAATAAGCATCAGCTCAATACTTCCATTCTCGTTGATTTGCAGGGACCAAAAATCCGTATCGGAGAAGTAGAAAATGACGAAGTGCATTTAGGAGAAGGGCAAACTATCCTGCTCACTACGAGGGACTGCATAGGTAATGCCTTGCAGCTTCATATAAACTATCTGCAATTTCCGAAAGATGTCAGTGTTGGAGAAATGATTCTTATTGATGATGGAAAAATCCAGCTTCGTGTTTTGTCAACTAACAGAAATGATGAAGTGAAAACTGAAGTGGTCAATGGCGGAACTCTTTCTTCGCGCAAAGGTGTTAACCTTCCTAACACGAACGTGTCGTTGCCAAGCCTGACAGAAAAAGATCACAACGATTTGAAGTATGCTTTGGAACAAGAGGTTGATTGGATTGGCCTTTCATTCGTTCGCAAAGCGCAGGACATTATTGATCTTAAAAAAATAATCCGCAGCACGGGAAAAAAGAATGTGCGCGTGGTTGCGAAGATCGAAAAGCCGGAAGCAATTAAAGACATTGATAATATTCTCATTGAAGCAAATGCCTTGATGGTGGCGCGCGGTGATCTTGGTGTGGAAATGCCGATGCATGAAGTGCCGCTCATTCAAAAGATGCTTGTGCAGAAATGTATTCGCGCCGGCAAGCCTGTCATCATTGCAACGCAGATGATGGAGAGCATGATTAATAATTTCGCACCCACGCGCGCTGAGGTAAATGATGTTGCCAATTCCGTGCTTGATGGCGCTGATGCAGTGATGTTAAGCGGCGAAACTTCTGTCGGTAAATTTCCTGTACGCGTAGTGGAGTATATGCAGGACATCATTGCCAACATTGAAGAGAAGGCATATCCCTTCAATCGCTTTCATGCGCCTGATCCGGGGTCAGAAGATTTTATTTCGGACTCAGTTTGTTACAATGCCTGCGTGATGGCATCGCAGGTAAATGCAAGAGTCATTATAGGAATGACGCGTTCAGGTTACACAGCGCATAAAGTATCCAGTCAGCGGCCTAAAGCGGATATTATTGTTTTTACGGATAACAAACCCATTCTTTCCGTGATGAGCCTGATATGGGGCGTGAAAGGATTTTATTACAACAAGTCCATAAGCACCGATCACAGCATTGCCGATTTGCAGGATATACTCAAAGAGAAAAAATTTATTAAAGAAGGAGATATTGTCATCAACCTTGCCAGCATCCCTATCGAAGAAGAGTTGAAAACGAATATGATCAAGCTAAGCAGGGTGAAATAAAGGGGTTCACCCCGTTGGATTAAGCCCCAAATAATATGAATTCTGTAATCACTGTCAATCCTACGGGGTAAAAATGGCATAAATGTGGAAAAAACACTAAAAAATGCAAGTCAGGTAAGGAAATTCTGGTACGCGATAAGGTTATTCTGGTACGTGGTAAGGAAATTCTGGTACGTGGTAAGGAAATTCTGGTACGTGATAAGGAAATTCTGGTACGTGATAAGGAAATTCTGGTACGCGATAAGGTTATTCCGGTACGTGATAAGGAAATTCTGGTACATGATAAGGTTATTCCGGTACGTGATAAGGAAATTCTGGTACGCGATAAGGTTATTCCGGTACGTGATAAGGAAATTCTGGTACATGATAAGATTATTCCGGTACGTGATAAGGAAATTCTGGTACACGATAAGGTTATTCCGGTACGTGATAAGGTTTATCTGGTATGCGGTAAAGTGTTCCTGATGCAGTGTAAACTAAACAGGATGCTCACTTTTTAAAAGAAAGATGCCAATGCCCTGATTTATGGTTTCTAATTTCCGGTTTCAAATATCAAATTATCCATACTTTTAACCCTTTCAAAAATTTCGTTAGTTGTTCATGGGCAAGCGTTCAGATAAAAACCGTTCTCACAGGTTTAGAAGATATTTTGGGTTCATCATCCTCATTCCTCTCCTTCTATTTATAGGGTTTGTAACGCTTGTGGGGCATGAGGCATTTGGTCCGCTCCCTTCATTTGAAGAACTTGAAAATCCTAAAAGCAATCTGGCAACGGAAGTCATCTCAAGTGACAATGTGATGCTTGGTAAATATTATTACCAGAACCGCTCCAATTCCCACTTCAGCGAACTCTCGCCGCAGCTTGTTAATACGCTTATTGCTACGGAAGATTTCAGGTTTTTTGAACATTCAGGAATTGATGCAAGGCGGCTGTTCACCATTATCTTCTACAACCTCACAGGCAGAAAGCAAGGGGGAAGCACCATCTCGCAACAATTGGCAAAAAATCTTTTTCCGCGCGAACACGGAAGCAAGATTCATTTGATCATAACCAAAATTAAAGAATGGATTACTGCCGTTCGTCTTGAACGCAACTATACGAAGGAAGAAATTGTGGCGATGTATCTTAACACTGTTGATTTTGGCGCCAACGCTTACGGAATAAAATCTGCAGCGCGTACTTTTTTCAATAAAGCTCCGTCTGAATTAAATTACAACGAATCTGCCACGTTGATCGGTTTACTAAAGGGCCCCACTCTTTTCAGTCCGCTCATGAATCCTGAAAATTCAAGAAAGAGAAGAAATGTTTCACTCAGCCAGCTTGAGAAATATAAATTCATTAACAAAGTGCAGTTTGATTCTCTTAAAGTGCAACCTATAAGGCTTCACTACCAGGCAGAAAATCAGAACTACGGTCTGGCAACATACTTCCGCGAGGAGTTGCGCAATGATATGAAGGCCTGGTGCCAGGATCATAAAAAAGCAGATGGCTCATCTTACAATCTTTATTGTGACGGATTAAGGATATATACTACCATTGATTCCCGCATGCAACGCTATGCCGAAGAAGCTGTCAGGGAACATCTTACCGAATATCAGAAACTTTTTTATGCGCATTGGAAAGGCCGTGAACCCTGGGGAAAGATTACGGACATTTTGCGGCAGGGCATGGTTCGTTCAGATCGTTACATCATGATGAAGGCAGATGGGAAAACGAAGAAGGAAATCGAAAAGAGTTTCAACACAAAAGTTCACATGACCGTTTTTTCATGGCGCGGTGATATTGATACATTGATGAGCCCGATGGACTCGATTAAATATTACAAGAAAATATTGCAAACCGGTTTTATGTCCATGGAGCCGAATACCGGCTATGTGCGTGCATGGGTGGGTGGTCTTGATGAGCGGTATTTTCAATACGATCACGTAAAAGAAGGAAGGCGGCAGGTAGGCTCTACCTTTAAATCTTTCCTTTATACATTAGCAATGCAGGAAGGGTATTCTCCTTGTTATAAAATTCCCAACGTAAGAGTGTATTTCAAATTACCTAGCGGACAAACATGGTCACCGGAAAATGCTGAACCTGTATATGGAGGAATGATGTCACTCAAACAGGGTCTTGCAGAGTCGGTGAATTGTCTTTCTGCCTACCTCATGAAGATATTCGGTCCTGAAGCAATAGTAGCGATTGCACGTAAAATGGGCATTACCAGTCCCATTGATCCTGTTCCTTCTCTTTGCCTTGGAACTCCTGATGTTTCTGTTTATGAAATGGTAGGAGCATACAGTACATTTGCGAATAAGGGCATGTGGACGGAGCCGATATATATTACACGAATAGAAGATAAGAATGGCAATGTCCTTCAGGAATTTGTTCCCAAAAAAGTGCAGGCAATAAGTGAAGAAACAGCCTACCTGATGCTTGATTTGTTGAAAGGAGTGGTGCAATTCGGAACAGGCATGCGTTTACGCGGCAAACAATTCGGATTAACTAACCCGATTGCAGGGAAGACCGGCACCACGCAGAATCAAAGTGATGGATGGTTCATGGGTATTACCCCTGATCTTGTTTCAGGAGTTTGGGTAGGATGCGAAGACCGTTCTGTTCATTTCCGTTCTATTGAACTTGGGCAGGGTGCCCACATGGCTATGCCGATATGGGGATTGTTTATGAAAAAAGTTTACGCAGATAAAACACTTCATTACTCACAGGGAGATTTTGAAAAACCTCCCGGCAAAATATCTGTTGAGCTTGATTGTAGTAAATATACACAGCCGGGCGAAGACAATATTAATAGCGGAAAAGATTTTTAAAACTCAACTATATACATGATCAATAAAGTTGTTAAAAATGCTGATGAGGCAATTAAAGACATTCAGGATGGAATGACATTAATGCTTGGCGGCTTCGGACTTTGCGGTATTCCTGAAAATTGCATTGCAGCGTTGGTAAGAAAAGGAGTAAAGAATGTTACCTGCATTTCAAACAATGCAGGCGTTGATGATTTTGGTTTGGGATTATTGTTGCAGAAGAAGCAAATAAAAAAAATGATTTCTTCTTACGTTGGAGAAAATGTTGAGTTCGAGCGGCAGATGTTAAGTGGAGAATTAGAAGTTGAACTCATTCCACAAGGCACCCTGGCTACACGTTGCCTTGCTGCCGGCTACGGCATGCCTGTTTTATATACACCGGCAGGAGTGGGTACTGAAGTTGCTATCGGAAAAGAAGTAAGAAATTTTAACGGCAAGGATTATCTAATGGAGTATGCATTTGATGCAGACTTCGCCATTGTGAAAGCATGGAAAGGAGACACGGAAGGCAACTTAGTGTTTCATGAAACAGCACGAAACTTTAATCCATTGATGGCAATGGCAGGAAAGATTACTATTGCTGAAGTGGAGCAACTTCTTCCTGCAGGCACTCTTCATCCTGATCATGTTCACACACCTGGTATATATGTGCATCGTATTTTCCAGGGAGAAAAATATGAAAAGAGGATCGAGCAAAGAACGGTAAGAAAGAAATCTGTCTAACCTGATTAATAATCTGAAATTATGCTTGATAAGATCGGCATTGCAAAACGTATCGCAAAGGAACTAAAAGACGGATACTATGTAAATTTAGGCATTGGCATTCCAACGCTTGTTGCTAACTATATACCGGAAGGAATAAGTGTGGTGCTGCAATCAGAAAACGGATTGCTCGGCATGGGACCATTTCCCTTTGAAGGGGAAGAAGACCCTGATCTGATTAATGCCGGAAAACAAACCATTACGACTGTGCCGGGATCAGCATTTTTTGATTCTGCTATGAGCTTCGGAATGATACGCGCACGAAAAGTTGATCTCACAGTGTTGGGTGCTATGGAAGTAAGTGAAGAGGGAGATATTGCCAATTGGAAGATTCCCGGCAAGATGGTGAAAGGCATGGGTGGCGCAATGGATTTAGTTGCTGCTGCAAAAAATATCATTGTCGCCATGCAGCATGTAAACAAAGCCGGTGAATCGAAGCTACTTCCGAAGTGTACGCTACCGCTAACGGGAATAAAGTGCGTTAAACGAATAGTCACTGAGTTGGCAGTGCTGGATGTTACTCCGCAAGGTTTCAAATTAATTGAACGCGCCCCCGGCGTAAGCGTTGAAGAAATAAAAAAGGCAACGGCAGGAAAATTAATTATAGACGGCGATGTGCCTGAAATGAAAATTAATTAGTTAATTAGCAGATGTGATGATGTGCTGATTAGAAGCACGGGTACATTTTAACATCAGCTAATTTCCAAATCAGCTAATCAGCTAATCAAAATATGAACACCCCCTTTAGCAAGCTTTCCATCGTCATTCCCTGTTACAATGAGGAACGCACCGTTCATCTTATTCTCGACAAAATTGTAAATGTAAAATTGATCAATAACATCAGCAAGGAATTAATCATCGTTAACGACTGTTCTAAAGACAAAACCAAAGAAGCAATAGAAAATTATTTTCTTCAACATCCTGAGATTGATTACAAGCTTTTCAATCACGAAGTGAACAAAGGGAAGGGCGCTGCCATTCACACAGGCATTTCAAAAGCAACAGGTGAATATTTGATAATACAAGATGCCGATTTGGAATACGATCCCCGTGAATATAACCTCTTGATACAACCTGTACTCGATGGATTTGCAGATGTAGTATTTGGTTCACGCTTTATGGGAGGAAATCCGCACCGCATACTTTTTTTCTGGCATTCACTCGGCAACAAGTTTCTCACTCAACTTTCCAACATGTTCACCAACCTCAACCTGACAGACATGGAAACATGCTATAAGCTTTTCCGAACAACCACCATTCAGAACATTAAACTGTGTGAAAATCGTTTTGGCTTTGAACCGGAAGTTACTGCTAAGATAGCACGGGTGCCAAAGATAAGAGTGTATGAAGTAGGCATCTCATATTATGGCCGCACTTATGAAGAAGGAAAAAAGATTGGATGGAAAGACGGGCTAAGAGCTATTTGGTGTATTTTGAAATACAATCTCTGGGCTTAATAAATTCTAAATCTTATCACTGAACAAGGGTGGGGCCTCAAGAGAGGGCTGAGGAAACAGAGCAGATTTTAAGATAGCTAAGGCAAAGCTGTCCATCATACTTGGAAACGCGAAACCTCGCAGCATGAAGAAACAAAAAAGAGTGTTATATTTAACGCCTGTAACATTCATTCTATGAAAATCTTCTTATCCATTACCGCCCTCTCCCTGTTGCTTATTATTAGTGCAAGCCATGCACAAACGGGAGTTATTGACAGCACCTTCGGCATCAACGGAGTTGTTAAAACACCGTTGAGCGATTCGGGTTCTGCGGTTTGCAATAAATTACTTTCCCTGCCCGATGGCAAAATCATCGCTACCGGTTATGCGTATAGCCTGGGTCATACGCGGTTTGTGGCTGTCAGGTATTTTAACAACGGTAAAGTTGACAGCTCCTATGGCACCAATGGAGTTGTTACTACTATTATTGAAAATTCCGCAGCATGTATCTGTTATTCATCCGTGCTGCAAAAAGATGGAAAAGCTGTTTTGGTTGGCGATTACCTTGCCCCGGCGTTGGGATATAATTTCGCTGTGGTGCGCTATGACACATCCGGCCACCCGGATAATTCGTTTGGAACCGGAGGCATCGGCATTAACCATGTTGGCATAGCCGGAGCAGATAATGTCGGCCTTGCTATTGATTTGCAAAGCGACGGTAAAATAATTGTAGCAGGCAAAGTTTTCAACACAAGCAATTATAATTTTGCCGTGTTGCGGTTTAACGCAAACGGAAGCGTTGACAGCACCTTTGGTACCAATGGTTCGACAGTTTCAATTATCGGAGCCGGAAATGATAACTGCTATTCCATGGCTGTTCAAAAAGATGATAAGATTGTTTTAGCAGGGGACATTGAACAAGGAGCTGCCTATAATTTTACAGTTGCCCGTTATACCTCCAACGGAATCCTCGATAACACTTTTGGAACAGGGGGCATTGCCACACATCCCATTGGCGCCGTTGATGATGACTATGGATATTCGGTTGTTATCCAACCCGATCAGAAAATAATTGTCGGAGGAGAAGCAAAAAATAACGCTAATTATGACTTTGCATTAATGCGCTTAGACACCACCGGCGCTTTGGATAATGCATTTGGTAACGGAGGATTTGTTTTGGCTGACTTTAAAAACAATGATGATATTGGCAGATCAACCGCTCTCCAGCCCGATGGAAAAATTTTACTCTTCGGATCAACCTACGCACCTGCCAGCCAATTTGGCTTGATGAGATTTGATGCAAATGGCAGCCCTGATTCCGCTTTCGCAACAAACGGCAGGGCTGAGCTTAATATATATACTACCACCTACTATGGCTACAGCGTAGTAATGGACATCAATAATAAGATACTCATTGCAGGGCAGGCAAGCCTTGGCAAGCCCGATAATTTTATCCTGGCAAGATTCACTTCTGGGCTTCCCAACACCGTGGGGATACCTGAGCAAACAGCAACAGCAGAGAGATTTCATCTCTATCCCAACCCTGCAGAAAATCAGTTCACCGTTTACGGTTTACAACTTACTTCCGGCGATGAAATAAAAATTTATGATTTGAGCGGCAGAGTGGTTGAAAGAAAAATCATTACAAAGACAACGAACTCACAGCAACTTTCAACTCAAAACCTGAGCAGCGGACTCTATTTTGTTCAAATTATTTCAGCTGAATATTCAGGCACTCAAAAACTTATCATTCGCTAAGGTTCATTTAAACTTGAACCGAGCGAGACTTGTAACCGCATAAGTTTTTAGGGAGGAATAGGCGAAGTTGTCCAACGAGGGCGTACATTATTCTCCGGCTTCTTTTAATACTTCTTTTTCTAATTCAATGCTCAACCTGAAATCCACTGTTTTCAGCTTTTCTATATATGGTTTTATGGTGGGAATCAATCCTTGCTGTTTGGCCTTGATAATTACACCAAGTGTTCCTGTAATATCAAGTCCCAGTTTTTCGGCTATGCGTCTTGCTTTGTAATCGTCCAAAACAATGGTGCTGCCTGTAATTTCAAGAGCCAGTGCGATAGCGCTGGCTTCCCTCTTGTCTAATTGCAATTCAAGAATTTGCTGCCTGTATTTATCTTGCGGGGATTGAAACTCCACCCATTCCGGCAGGGAATCACCAAACTCTTTTGCAACTTCGGTGGTTGTTGTTATTTGTCCGTAAGCTTTGTGCAGAAGTTCAAGTTCGCCGATGTTCGCCAATAAAATAAAACAACTTGTGTCAGCAATAATTGTTTTAGGCATTCTTTACATCCCTTGCAAGGTCAGTGACAGGGTAATTAAATACTGAAACGTTGTATTTGCCAAGCAACTCAGTAAAAGCCCTTTTGGTGAGACCGGCTATTTCTGCTGCTTGCCCCAGAGAAAGCTTGCTCCGCTCATAGAGGCGTGTTGCAACCAACATAGCCAATTCCCTGTCGTCAAGGTCAACATTATCAGGGATGTTAAAAGTTAAATTTCTCATCCCTCAAAGATAACAAATTTTATGTCAGGTCGAAATTTATGCTCTGCATCTGATGGCAAAGTTGTCCATCACATACACCAACGAACAAAACCTCACCCGACAACTTGTAAAATTATACCTCATCATTCAAATTTTACAGATAACACTTCTCAAGTCAGCATGATTTTCTCTTAAAGATAAAGTAAGCTTGCTTTAAGTATGACTATATTTACTGAATCTGTCTTAATTCAGTTAAAAGTCAGACATAATCTTTTAAAGGTATCTGCCATCCTTCAATTGATGAATGTTGATTGCCAACCAGTCATGTCTATCCCTTCAAAAATCATCCATAGCCTTTGAAAGTTCATGTCTAAAATTTGAAAGGTTATGCATAGATTTTGAAGTTTTATGCATCACCCCATCAGTTCATACATAACCTTTCAAAGTTCATGCATAAACACGGAGAAGTTATGCATAGAATTTGAAGAGTTACTCATAAAATTTCAATGTCTTCGCATCACCACAGCAGTTCATGCACAACCTTTCAAAATCTATGCATGAAATTTGAAAATCTATGTGTAGATTTTGAAAGAATAGACATGAAATCTCAAAGGATGTGCATAGATTTTGGGGTGTTTTATTGAATTTTAGCAAGAAAAGTGACAGCAAGGACTACATTTCATATTTAGAACACATCGCAAAATCATTTGTATTTGATAGGTATTTGGCAAAACAACCAAGCGAATATTTTGCAATGATTTATGAAAATCTAAATCCCATTAAAAGGAAAATTGATAATTTAGATTTGAACAAATTGCGTTACGGAAGCATTGAAAATAATTTGGTTTTTAATTTTTTGGATTATCTGTTATGGATTCATTTGAAAGGAACAGAAAAGGACAGCCGAGTAAACTCTTTTGAATATACATTCAGAAGTTCAGTAGAACATTACTATCCACAAACGCCAAGCAATAATGATGTTGATGTTATTGACGATTCTTTTTTGCATTCATTCGGCAATCTATGTTTGATAAGCCACGAAAAAAATTCAAGACTGAACAATCATTCACCAGTTGCGAAGAAAGACCACTATGGAAAGAGTGCAACTTTGGACAGCTTGAAACAATTTCTAATGATGAAGAACAATCATTGGAATACTGATGAAATAGAAAGGCACGACAAAGCGATGATTGATTTATTTAGTGCAAATCTGAATTCAGATTTCAAACTGAATGGCGAAATATCAACTGCACAAAAATGGTTCAAAGAGTTTCAAATAAAAGACAAGGTTTTACTGGTTCGTGTCCTACTCTGTTTTGGAGATGTTTCAAAACATATCAATGGCGATAAATTCTATTTGTTTGATTTTGATTTTATACGAGGACACGAAACATTTCAAAAGTTTGAACAGTATGTAAATGAAAAATCTCCTAAGAACCTTTCTGATATTATCAAGGCATTTTCAAATAGTGTCAGCATAAAAAAAGATTGGAGATACTTTTTTATAAAATATCCTGATGTGATTCAGTATTGTAAAGAAGGTAATTTTTTATGGCAGGAAGAAGGTGGAATTATTTACCTTTTAGAATCAGAAAAGAACACTTTATGCAAGGCAAAGGAAATTTATAGTAAAGTCTTTCAAGACTATTTCCGTGACAATTTTAAAATTGAAACATACAGCAACAACGAGTGTTTCTTTATGAGGATTGATTTTGACAATGATGAATATTTTCTTACAACTAATTACGATGAGACTAAATTAAATCTATGTGTTTGGAACAACGGTGAAAATAGCATTGAGCATTGCTTAGAAATAAATGTAAACGGAAATACTAAAGCGGTTAAGTTCTTAGAGGAGTTCAAGTGGGAAAAGAACAATGAGGGGCATTTTGAAAGATTTGGGAATTCAAAATTGATAACTCTTGGTGATAACTATGAAGAGAACCTTTTAAATGCAACAGACGCAATTATCAAGCTCTTAAAAAATGGACTTCGTATAAAATTGACATGAAACAAAAAGCCAACGCACAAAAAAATACACTCTTAAAAAACGCACAAGCCAACGCTGAAGGCAATTTGTTAAGAGAGTATTTTTTTCTCCACCCAAAAAGAAAAATCATTTTTAAAAATTTCCCCACCCACAAAAAAAAATAAAAACGCCAACGCACCGTGAACCCACCACCTGACAGGTCGCGAAGCACCTGTTAGGTGTAAAAAAGAGAATTAATATCATAATACACCCAACAGGAGCTACGCACCTGTCGGGTTCATATAGCGAAGATCTCTGATGCCAAAATAATCCTGTTAATCAATAAATCCGTTTAATCACGGTTCAGACAATTTTTTCCAGCGCCTGTTCAATATCTGCAATCAACACTTCAGGGTCTTCAAGGCCGATGTAAAAGCGGATAAGATTATGTTCGATGCTGGCGGCATTGTATTCTCCTTTTTTTATTGTTGCGCAGGTGGGAAAAACAAGCGACTCATGACCACCCCATGAAACAGCCATGAGAAAGCGTTGTAACGAGTTGCAAAAGCTTTCAATCTTGTCAATGGAATCCGTTTTAAAGAAATGGTAAATACCCCCCCCCTGCCAAAAATAGATTAAAATAATAAACTACAATGTAGCCGTAGATTCGCAGTTTTGTTTGCCTAATGTGAATGATTTTAATCTGCGGCTATTTGTCTAAACTTCCTTACTTTTGCAGCCTTTCAAACGTTAAACTAAAAAAACCAATGTCATATTTATTCACCTCCGAGTCCGTATCAGAAGGACATCCGGACAAAGTAGCCGATCAGATTTCTGATGCGCTCATTGATAATTTTCTTGCTTTCGATCCAAGCTCTAAAGTGGCTTGCGAAACGATTGTGACCACAGGGCAAGTAGTGCTTGCCGGTGAAGTAAAGTCAAAAACCTATCTCGATGTGCAAAGCATCGCGCGTGATGTGATCAAGCGCATCGGCTACACCCGCAGCGAGTATATGTTTGAAGCGGATTCATGCGGCATACTTTCCGCTATTCATGAACAAAGCAGCGACATTAACCAGGGTGTGGAACGAAAGAAAAAAGAAGACCAGGGTGCAGGCGACCAGGGCATGATGTTCGGTTATGCAACGAATGAAACTAAAGATTATATGCCTATGGCGCTCGATCTTGCACATAAGCTTCTCATTGAGCTGGCGGTGTTACGCAGAGAGTGCAAAGAAATTAAGTACCTCCGTCCTGATGCAAAGAGCCAGGTGACGTTGGAGTATGATGATAACAACAAACCGGTACGGATTGACACTATCGTTATCTCCACACAGCACGATGACTTTGATGAAGATGAAAAGATGCTTGCGAAAATCCGCAAGGACATCATCGGTATTTTCATGCCCCGCATGATGAAAAAATATCCTGAATATAAAGATCTTTATAACAGCAAGATTAAATATCATGTCAATCCAACCGGCAAGTTTGTCATTGGCGGGCCTCACGGAGATACAGGATTAACGGGAAGAAAGATTATTGTTGATACGTATGGCGGTAAAGGCGCTCACGGTGGCGGTGCATTCTCAGGAAAAGATCCGTCAAAGGTTGACCGCTCTGCTGCTTATGCTACCCGGCACATTGCTAAGAACCTTGTTGCAGCCGGTGTATGCGATGAAATACTGGTGCAGGTTTCTTACGCTATCGGTGTAGCAGAACCGATGGGTATATATGTAAATACGTATGGCACTTCAAAAGTAAAATTGAACGACAGCGAGATCGGAAAGAAGGTGGAGCAGTTATTTGATATGCGCCCTTACTTTATTGAACAGCGCCTGAAGCTTCGTAACCCGATGTATTCTGAAACAGCTTCCTACGGACACATGGGAAGAAAGAATGAAACGGTTACTAAAACATTTAAATCACCTGATGGCAGAAGCATCACCAAAAAGGTAGAGCTATTCACATGGGAGAAATTAGATTACGTGGTGAAGGTGAAGAAAGCATTCGGTATAGGATCACAGAAAGCAAAAGTGAAAATAGAAGTGATGGAAATGGCGTAAGCTAAATGATCATTAAAAGGAAAAGGGGCTTTTGTTAAGCCCCTTTTCCTTTGGTAGTGTATCCGTTTAAAATCATCGCCGAAGATTCGCAGATTAAAAATCATTTTAATGGTAAAAATCTGCGAATCTTCGGCTATTTTATTCCACCTACATCAAACTGACGCATTACTTTTTCTTTTGGGTACGTGTGCGTTTCTAAGGAATTTTTACTCCTTCTCCCGATTTAATCAAAAACAATTTCTGCTCTTCTATAAATTTATTTAGCTCAGCTAGCTTCGTCTCCAGTATATTTTTCATTCTTGCAATCTGTGCATCTGCTCGTGCTGAAAGATCTTTGAAGGCATCATATTCCTGTTGGGTGGGAGAGGCATCAACATTCGTAATAGCATCTTTTAGCCCCGCTAATTTATCATTCAACTTGTCAGGAAAATTAAAGAGATCGTAATCTGTAACCGCTTTAGGCTGCGTAAGCTCCTCCTCCACCTTCTTCAATGAATCGAGCAGCGGTTGTGAAACCGTTTTAAATTGTCTTGCAACGGCGCTGTCCTTAATGCCGCCTGCATCGTCGTTCACATCCTTCGTTATCTTTCTGATCCTGTTGATGGCTTCATTGGTTTCTGTTTGCTTTTTAACAACCTGCGCGGCGAGATCAAATTGTTTTTGAAACTCTTCCTGCGTTGTAGATACACGCGGGTCTTTCACAATCGTAAATGGCTGCGATGCAACAAGGGAATCCTTTATATATAGCCTAGCAGTATAAATGCCCGGCACAGCCAGCTGACCGGAGAGCCCGCCTGCAAGCAATGCTTTGTTCCCGCTTTCAATATCCTTTACATCGGGGTAACGCATGTCCCATACAAATGCATTCATGCCCTTTTGCAATGGCAGCAATCCGGGCCTTTTGACAAGCGTATCCTGGTAAAACTCTTTCTGAATTTTTACAGGCTCGCCTTTTTTATCTTTTACGCTGGAATAGGTAATGATGGTATCTCCCTTCATATCAAAGAAACGCATCGTTACTTCCGTGTCAGGTTTTTGTTTGAAATAATAACGGAACAGCACGCCGTTCGGCGCATTCTCCCCTTCCTGCATCGTCGGACTAAAATAAGAACCACCCGGCTTGCGGTAAGCGGGACGCGGCTTATAGAGAAATGAACTTGCTTTGGCAGCGTCTGCTAATTGATATAAAGAAGTAATATCATCCAGCACCCAAAACGACCTTCCATGAGTTGCGATGACTAAATCCTTCTCACGATTTTGAATTTGAATGTCATGCACGGGAGTGTTGGGAAGATTTAGCTTGAGCGTCTGCCAGTGCTCCCCGTCATCGAATGAAATATATATCCCTGTTTCTGTGCCTGCATAAAGCATTCCCCTTTTATTCGGGTCTTCACGGATGGCGCGGGTGTAATCTCCTTCGGCAATTCCGTTTGTGATCTGCTTCCACGTTGCGCCGTAATCCGAAGTCTTTAATAAATACGGCTTCGTATCATCTGCTTTATAACGATTGGCAGCAGCATAGCATGTGCCAACATCATAATGTCCCGGCTCAATGATACTGATGAGAGCATAATCACCAAGCACTTTGGGTGTCACATTCGTCCAGTTCTTTCCATCATCTTTTGAAACATAAATTAATCCGTCATCTGAACCTGTCCAAAAGACTCCTTTTGTAACAGGCGATTCAGCAAAAGCAAAAATGTTAGCATACGCTTCTGCGCCTGTATTGTCCTTTGTTATTGGGCCGCCGCTTGCATTCATCGTCCTTGGATCGTGACGTGTGAGGTCGGGAGAAATGATTTCCCAGCTGCTGCCCCTGTCATGTGAACGATGCACGTATTGAGAAGTAACATAAAGCGTTTTGGAATCGTGTGGAGAAAAAACAATAGGGTACGTCCAGTTGAAGCGGTACTTTCTTTCATTCGATCCATGTCCATAGTTGATTTCAGGCCAGACTGAAATCTCACGCGATTGATTATTCTTTTTGTTATATACATTTAAGTAGCCGTCATATCCGCCGCCAAAAGTAATTTCGGGATTCTCAGGATCGGGAACTATATAACCTGACTCCCCGCCGGCAACAGGATACCAGGCATCTTTCCTGATGGCATAGTCATCGGTAGCGCTGGCAATTCGGATGGAAGAATTATCCTGCTGGCCGCCGTAAACGTTGTAAGGAAAATCATTATCAAGGTTTACATGATAAAACTGCGCCGTAGGAATATTCAACTCTGTATAGGTAGCCCCGCCGTCAATACTTACGCAGGCGCCGCCATCATCACCGAGAATCATTCGTTTGGGATCTTTCGGGTTGATCCAAACATCATGCAGATCGCCATGCCTGTTTGGCATTAACGAAAACGAAGTTCCTCCGTTCGTACTTCTCCACAGCTGCACGTTGAGGCACCAGATAACATCAGCGTTTTGAGGATCGGCGAGGATGGTGCTGAAATACCATGGGCGCTTGCGAAGATTGCGGTCATCTATTGTCCGCATCCAATGCTCTCCCCTGTCATCGCTGCGGAAGATGCCGCCGTTCTCATTTTCAACACAGGCATATATACGCTCTGCTTTGGCAGGCGTGGTGCTCAGCATAATCTTTCCAAGCAAGCCGACAGGCAAGCCGGGGAATTTTGAAATATCTTTCCACGTGTCTCCGCCGTCTTCGCTTTTATATAAGCCACTTCCCTTTCCGCCATCGTTCAGCGACCAGGGATTGCGGCACGATTGCCATAATGAAGCATACATGGTGCGCGGGTTCGAAGCATCAAAGACAACGCATACACAGCCGGTGCTGTCATTCTTATATAAAATACGTTCCCATGTTTTGCCCCCATCTTTGCTTCTGTATAAACCGCGTTCAGCATTTGTACCGAAAGTCTTCCCCATGCAGGAGGCATAGACGATGTCAGGATTGGCTGGATGAACGATGATGGTGCTTATCGCATACGTTTTTTCAAGCCCGGTGTGTTTCCATGTCCTTCCGGCATCACTACTTTTATATATACCATCGCCAAAGCTCACATTGCCGCGCATTTCAGCTTCACCCATCCCCACATACAGAATGTTCGCATCGCTTGGAGCAACGGCAACAGCTCCAACGGATGAGCTGTGGAAAGTGGAATCGCTGATGCAAAACCACGTTTGCCCGGCGTCGTTTGTTTTCCAAACGCCTCCGCCTTCGGCACCGAAATAATAAACATTGGGTTGATCGGTTACACCTGCCACAGCAAGCGATCTCCCTCCGCGCCAAGGACCGATGTTGCGCCAATGAAGACCGTTGTATAGCAAGGTATCGTAAACAAGAGATGAAGGTGACGCAACACTTTTCTTTTGCGCATCTGCATTCATGTTGTTTAAAAAGAGAGAAAGAAGTAAAATGAAGTATCGCTTTTTCATGGCCTTTTGATTAAGGAATTGATCAAAAGAACAAAATAATTTTGAAAGCGGCTATTAAAGAAATCTTAAAATGTTCCGTTTTACTGGATAATGTTGAATCGTTTCGTTGAGGGCAGACAACATTTCATTAAAATGAGACAACACGCCGACGAAATGAGACAACACTTCAGTGAAATGAGACAACAAAATGACGAAGCGACACAACATCTCATGAAAACGAGACATCAAACTGATGAAACGAGAGAACACTTCGTGAAAACGGGACAACACGCCGACGAAATGAGACAACAAACCGGCGAAAGCTGTACCTTCCTAAAAAAACCTTAC
>PLYJ01000093.1 GCA_003151745.1 Bacteroidota bacterium | reverse complement strand
CCATGAACGGCAATATTTCGTTCGGAACGCCAAATCCGCCGCTGTTAAGCCTTCAAACCGCAACCACCAATGTTGTAAACGCCATTGCCGTGTGGGGGCCCGTTGGCAATCGCGGAAGCCATGCCAGTTTGATTGACCTTAAAAATAAGACCGTTATTTTAAAAGGACTTGTGCATTCGTTGGCCGGTTATGTGGTGTCAACCGCTGCTGTTTTAGCCGGAACTGACGACACGCTCATGGCAGCAATAATTACCAGCAGCGGATTTACGCTTAAAAGAGCCGGTGCGCCCGTGGGAGCACTGCCCATGGTGCAAAACTTTCGTCAAATTGTTTCAACCACGCTGCATCCCGATCAGGGAGAAGTAGCATGGGCGCTGCCCCTGGCCACCGCCCAAGGCAATGTTGATTTCTACAAAGTATTGAGAAGCACCGGCATCGTCATGGCTGCCGCCGTTGCAATCGGCTATCCCTCCGAAACCAAATTTATAGACACCAACACCACAGGCGCTATCGTTGTTTATAATTACTGGTGCATTCCTGTTGCTCACGGTCACGATGGCGTGCCTTCAGCAATGGTTAGCATAATGCTGGCTGCATAATTTTTATAGTTATTCAAAAGGAAACCCCGATGGCGATGGCTGCCGGGGTTTTGGTTTTTAGCCACAAAAATAAAGAGTCCTTTAGACAACTTAAAGCTATAAATTGATAAAAAAGCCTATTGCGTTTTTCCATCCCGTACGTACGGGATCCGTTTTATTAACGCATTGCGTTTTTTCATGTTATCTTGAAATTTTATATTAATTTCGCAACTTCTATTGATTTAATAGAAACGTTATGCTCAACTGCAAACGACGTGCTAACCTACGACTAACGCGAACTAACTATGCAAGAAATAGTGTATAAATATCGTAAAGTAAATGAGCAGCACTTGACATTACTGACTGAAAATAAATTATGGTTTCCTTCAGTAAGAACATTAAGAAAAGAAGATGAAAATGAGTATAAAAATTATATGGATTATTCTAAACTTTCCGAACCTGAAAAAATTGATTATATATTTAACTTGGCTGGTGACGACAGGGAATTAGCTATTTCAAAAATTGAAGAATGCAAACGTGACAATTGGATTTTATTTGATGAAATGGGAAAAAGAAGTGGTGAAGAATATGCAAAGAAGGTAGGTGTATGTAGTTTTTCAAGAAGAAATGATATAAAATATCAATGGGAAGAGTATGCAGACAACTTTAATGGTTTTTGCATTGGGTTTGATTTAAGTATTTTGGCAGAAAGAATAAATGGGCACTTTGCTACTGTAACTTACAACCATTACAAACATGAAGCACCAAGCATGACTATCATGGACGCTTTCAAAATGGGAGCTACGAAGAAAAAAGATTTTGTATCTGAAAACGAATTTAGAATTTGTAAATTACACGGTGAGTTAGCCGAAGACGAAGAATATCAAGATAGTGGTACTATCATTCCTACATCGGCTTATAAAGAAATTATTCTTGGACATAAATTAGACGACCATTATAGAACAAAGATTCTTAGTTTACTTAAAGAAAACTTTCCTAATATTATAATAAAGGTTGTTGAATCGGTTACAAATAATGCAATAATTATAAAGCGTATTTAATTATAGAGGACATGAAAAAAATAATCCTATCACTATTTTTATTCATTTGTTTTTATTCAAATGCTCAAGATAAAAAATATCCACCATTTATTACTTACGATTCTATAAATGGATATAAAGTACCAAAACTAGAAATGAGGAATCTTATAAGGATGTCTATAATGTCATTACAAGAATGGCAAGAATTGATGAAAACTTGTGATTTTCAAAAAAAAGGTATTGAGGAGAATTGTTCTTATTACTCGATAGAATGGGCACACGATTATGCTTATTTCATATATAAGTGCCCGCCCTCAAAAGTAATAATAGCGTGGAATACTTGGAATTATGATAAATATATTATGGACTCTATAGAAGATGAATTATCCAAATACTATAAAGGTAAAGACGGGCAATCCAACCATTACGAAATTGAAGTTTCAGAAACAAAAATTGGAATCGATTTATTAAGAACAAGGGCGCAAGAACTTATAAGTATATATTTCACTAAATAAAATCATCTCTAAGATTAAAAGGTAATACAGACACATTGAGAGAAAATAGCTTCGACGGAGAGAGCAGTATGCGCATAACAAAATTATTAAATGAAATTTTTAAAAAGGGGGCTTTGATTGCGGTTGAAAGTGATGTGCTTTCTATCCCGTACGTACGGGATTGTTGGTAGGTGAAAGAGTACAGCTCTTTAAACCCCCTTTTTAAAAACTTCTTTAATTCCTACCTCGTTATGCGCAATCCGCGAGAGCGTGCTAACTTAAAACAGTCGAAATAAAATGAATTGCCAATAAACTCCGACGAAGTTTTCTTACCTTCGTCGGAGTTACAGAACATAAAATACAAAAGAGGTTCACGGTGTGTAACGCCGGCGAGGATAAACAAACCTGGGCGGCGTTTAGTTCACATCGGGTATGCGCATAACAAAGGATATTCCATCTAATTGAAAGTGCTTGGCAATCCATGGCATTGAGAGAATTGTATTAACTTTGTAAAATAATGAGGCAAAGAATTTATATAGATACATCCGTCTTAGGAGGTTATTACGATGTTGAATTTGAAATAGACACTAAACTGTTTTTCAAGCGCATCGAAAAAAAAGATTTCAATGTTCATCTATCCGAAATAAGCGACATCGAATTATTGGAAGCACCGCAGCGTGTGAAAGATGTCGTTAAGAAGATTCCAAGAGACTGCCTTTTGAAATTGGAGTTTACAAAAGAAGCAGAAGATTTAGCCGGTCAATATATAGCCGAGAAGATTCTGTCCGAACCAAGTTTCAACGATGCTTATCACATTGCTATTTCTACGGTTAATAGAATAGATGTTCTTGTAAGCTGGAACTTCAAACATATTGTCAACTACAATAAGATACGTTTGTTTAATGCTGTTAATTTAAAACTTGGTTATCCAACTATTGACATTCGTTCACCAAAGGAATTAATAATATATGAAGATGAATAACATAAAAGAAAAAGAGAAAGAGTTTGACGCTGTATTTTTTTTCAGAAAAGTCAAGAAGCAAATCGCCAAAGAGTTTGAAGGGAAATCCTTTGAACAGAAAAAAGCTTTGATAAAGAAACTCCTTTCAGGCGAGAGAAAATTAAAACCATTGCATTGATTTGCTGTGGTGGCAGGTTTCCCAACCTGCCACTTTTTTTATCTAATCAAAATGCAGCCAGGAAGGGATTCCTGACTGCACAGAAACGCAAATAATTGTTGCACCATCCAATAAATAGTGTTTACTTGCGCTTCTAAAACAAACAACTCATGAAATCAAGATTTATCTATGCCACGCTGGTAGCAGTACTATTATGTACAGGCGCAACCTATGCCCAGGACAATATCATTAAGATTAACCTGGCTGCACTTGTCTTTACAAATTTTTCCTTGCAGGATGAATATTCATTAAACAGCAATTCATCCGTCGCACTGGGGGTTTCTTTTCTTCCCAGCAGGGGGCTTCCGTCAGCTTTTACAAAAAAGGATAAGACCGGAAATATTTCCGACATCAAGTTCGGAGGCTTCTCCATTACACCTGAATACAGGTATTATGTGTCAGGAAACGGCCCTCATGGGTTCTATGTTGCAGGTTATTTCCGCTATGCAAAATATACCATGGATAACTTTGTCTATAACTATACTGACAAAAACAATATAACAAGTCACTATTCTTTATCCGGCGATTGGACGGTGGCCGCAGCCGGCATCATGATCGGATCGCAATGGAAACTTGGTGAACACCTGGTATTCGATTGGTGGATTTTAGGAGGCGCATTCGGAAAAAATGACGGTACACTATCAGGCACAGGTGCATTATCCAGCCAGAATGAAACGGATATTTCAAATTCCTTAGCCACCATGAAGGTTCCTGTAGGAACGATTAAATCAACTGTAACAGCAAATAGTGTATCAGCTACATACGATCCGGGAATACCTGCCCTTCGTGGTTTTGGTCTTTGCTTAGGATATAATTTTGGCAATTGAAAACCAAACCCTGACGAGATTACCATCTATATACCTGCTGTGAAATCTAAACCCCTCATATGTTTGCCGCAAGGTAAACATATGAAGGGTTTAATTACATTCGCGCTAAATGAAAGGCAGCTATCAATTCCCCTTTTAAAAAACTTCTTTAATCCCTGGAACACTATTTTGTTAATATCCCGAATTAAACCCTCTGCTTTTTAAAAGATAATTTTCAGACATTACGGCTCGCCTTTAATGGCTTTATAGCAATATGAACTACACCATTTATGACACCACAAAACAGTCGCCCTCATTGGTTGAAAGAGATATGATATGGAGCGTGTTGCTGTTCGGCGATCATGTTCAGATAACATCAAACTTTTCTCCCATCTTTCTTATGTGCGGCCAATTCCGGTTTCTTCCGCTAAAGGCTCAATTTCATATACAGTCGTTATTTAAAGAACAGATTGATAAGGAAATCGGTTGGCGTGTTTTTGAGGCGGAGATTAAGATGATATCAAAGCTGCGGCATAAGAAAAACAGAACGCAGTTGGACCAAATTAATCTTAAAGACAAAGAGTTATGGCTTCGCGAGATCCAAAGCAGGACTATAGAATATCTTACATCCAATCTTGCTCAATTCAATTACGATCAAATCCTTCCACTTACGCTGCACTATGTTGATATGCGTGAACCTGAAATTAAGATTGTGTGGCATACCGATGTATTAGACCCTGATTCGGAATCTGATTCACAGGAACATCTGGTCAATATAATCTCCAACGCTCTTTCACAAAAAGATAACATGTTTGTCTTTGATGAGCGAATACGCTCATTCATAACTAATCACTCCATAAACGAATACACAGGAAAGGAATTTCAACAGAGCGAAAAGCCAGATGTGTTTTCAGAAAAGGTTTTCAAAATTCCTTTATGCTATTCGTTGAAAGCTGACGAGATAAAAATAGCAAGGAATGAAATGAAACAAGTCTTCAGGGGTTTTCACGAGTGCATACATCGCATTTCAGCAGGCGAAGAAAGTTTTAAAACAGGAATAGAAAACATGAGGATGCTGCTTCCTGAAATTCAAAATAAAATTGAAAGCAGTAACTTTGTGCAGAACGCGCGTAACCGGCAGACAGAACTTCCGCTAGTTGATATGCATCTTGCTTTTGCATCCAACAGGGGAATACTTACCATTCTGAACCGGCTTGACATGCTAAATGAAGAACAACTACTGCAAGCAAGTGACATTCTGCTTAAAGAATCCAATTTGGACAGCCTGCGCCCGTTTATGTTTATTACACATGCAAAAAATAATTAATGATTTATTGATTTGGAGAATGAAATCAATAAATCATTAATTCAACAACTCAATAAATTAAAGCTATGAGCAATCAAAATGAATTTGAATATATAGAAGCCAGAGAGTTTCTGCATTTATCTGTGATTGAAATAAGCGATGTGAAATCATTTACACGTTTTGCGAATGCGAACGATGTGAAGTATATTTTTAAAATCACAAGCGACAAGAAAGTAGAATTCTTTTTTCCGAATGAGGGCGTTGTATATAAAATAACGTCGAAGGGCTTTCTCACGCTGGCAGATATGCAGCAGGCGCAGAACCGCAATTTCCCGGGTGCGAAGGAATATTATGAAGCTGAGAAGGCAGGCTTTACGACGTACCAGGAATATGTTGATCTTGCCGAGACAGGAATAGAAAACAAGGAGGACTACCAGGCAGCTAACAAAGATGGTTTCGTGAGTGGATTTGAAAAATTCAAATCGAAGTATGATCATTACCTGAATGAATCTCATCAGAACATCATTTCTCCTGACCTTGAAAATCCTGTGAAACTTCATAAATACGCTTTAAAAAAAGACATTAAAACGTATGATGAGTTTGAAAAAATATACAATGCCGGGTTTCCAGACCTGCTGACATATAATGATGCCAAGTCGAAAGGATTTAGCGATGGCAGCGTCTATTATGACGCTACTAAAAAAGGATTCAGTGAACAAAAGGAATATGCGGATGCAGCAAAACTCCACATCGAAACCAAAAGGGATTATGACGAATACAGGCACCTGAAGGAATTAAACCGTACCCGTAATTATACTTATGATGAGCTGCAATTGCTTATTGCTCTTTCCAATTGCGATAACGGAAGTATCATTTCGATTGCAGAGGCAAAGAATTTGCTGCAAAATGCACAGGAGAAATTGAAGAAGCCTTCAGGTACGGAAGGACATAGTGTACTGCCGATGTGGTACACACGAAGTCTTGACAAGGAAAGCAAGCTGGTGGAGTTCCTGAAAAAGAATGAAGAGCTGAAAAAGTTCGGTTTTTTCAATAGTGCAAAAAATTCATTTGAAATATTTAAAGCTTCTGCTGTAAAAATATTGATGGATGGCAGTAACATTGCACATAATAACAAAGGTAAGAGCGTGAAGCCGGACCTCAAATACATTAGATTGGTGATTAAGGAACTTAACTTCTGGAAGTTTACAAACGTCATCATCATCGTGGATGCTTCTCTCAGGCACAAGCTAACTTATCCTATTCACCTGGAAGATATGAAGAAGGAATTCAATTTCCATGAAGCACCTTCTAAAACCTCGGCAGATGAGTTTTTGATTGCCACTGCAAAAAGGGAAAAGTGCTTCGTTGTTTCCAATGACACGTTTGATGACTGGAAGAAAAAGGATAAATGGGTGAAGGACAGGATTGACAGCATCCGTGTTCCGTTTGTAATTACAAAAGAAGATACAGTAATACTGAAGGGAATGGAAGAGCTAAGGGAAAAGGTGATTGAGGTATAGGCTGCTTCAAATTAATACTTTTACAACATGAAAAAATCACTCTTTGATCCGAAAGTAAAGCAGGAGCTTGTTTCCCGTTTAGATAAGCTTGCTGAAAACACCGTTCCTCAATGGGGAATTATGAAGCCTGAGCAGATGGTTCATCATGTATATATGGCAACAAAAATTGCAGCCGGCGAACTGAAGGTGCCTGACAGAAGCAGCTTTTTTACAAGAACCGTGCTTCGATATTTTATGCTTAGCGGAAAGGTGCCTTCCATAAAGCAAATGGAAAAGAGGCCCATCGAAACGATGGAAGAATTCAACATGGTGAAAGCCAATATTCCTTATGACGATCTGAACACAGAACGCAGCAGGCTGAAGACGCAATGGGAGAAGTTAAGCTCACTCACCAGTTTTCCTGAACGCCATCCGCGTATAGGCAAAATGAACCGCGATAACTGGGGTCAGCAGCTATATGCACATGCCAATTATCACCTGACTCAGTTTAGTGTTTAAAATACCAAATTGACTAATTTCCAAAATAGGTTACAATATTTTCAAACCCTGTCCGTCATACTTAGTGATGAAGGACGTATCCACAAGCGTAGCTCTTACGATGGCTGACCTGCAGAACGAAGAAATACAGCAAACCGTTCGCAGGGAACGCAAGCGTCTTTTCGATTTCATCCGTCGGAGAGTGCCTGCTGATGAAGATGCGGAAGATATTCTGCAGGATGTCTTCTACGAGTTGGTGGAAACTTACCGTCTTGTGAAGCCCGTTGAACAGATCGCTTCATGGCTGTTCGCGGTGGCGCGTAATAAGATCACCGACTCGTATCGTAAGAAGAAAACACTTTCGCTGGAAGAGCAAAACATCTTTCCGCAGGATGAAGAAGGAGAAATGCTGAATCTCGGCGACCTGCTGGCCGATGATCAGACTGTGGAATCGAAGCTTGCCCGCGATGCTATCATGGAAACATTGGAAGAAGCATTGGATGAGCTTCCTGAAGAGCAGCGCGAAGTGTTTGTGATGCATGAGCTGGAAGGAAAGAGCTTCAAGGAAATAGCGGAAACGACAGGGGATGGTGTGAATACGTTGCTTTCCCGCAAACGATATGCTGTGTTGTTTCTGCGTGAACGCCTGAGAAGTTTGTATATAGACATGTTCAGTTAAAAAATATTGTACTAATTTTTAAAATAAAATAAAATGAAAAAGTATTGGGTATTTAGAGTAATTAAAGGAGTTATTTTCGTGGCGCTTGCAGTCATCGTCTTCGGATATGTTGCAATGCATTTATGGAACTGGCTGGTGCCTTCCCTCTTTCATGGACCGGTGATTGACTTCTACGAGGCAATTGGTTTGATCATTCTTTCAAAGCTATTCTTCGGTGGTTTTCACGGAGGAAGATGCTGCGGCAGAGGAGGCTGGCAACATCGCAAGCAATCCTGGAAGGAAAAGATGGAAACTTGGACGGCTAACATGACTCCGGAAGAGAAAGAAAAATTCCGCGAGCAAATGAAAGCACGTTGCGGAGGAAGATGGAGTGGATTTGATTCGGAAGAAAAGCCGGCTTCTGAAAAATGAGGGGATAAGGTAGCCGCAGATTCGCAGATTAATCTAAAGATTATTTAAAATCTGTGAATCTGCGGCTATATTATTTTAGCTAATAATGAATCATCCCGGGTTGATTTGAATATTTGTTGACCCGGTAATCGGCATATAAGCACGCTACCTCAAAATGAGCTCTCCGATAACAAAACAAGCAAAGGCAATGCTTGCAAACCCGTTTGTGGTGGCGAAGGCAATATTCACCTTGCTTAAATCATTTGGTTTGACAATTAAATGCTGATAAATAAGGAGGGAGATAAAAACAGATGCTCCTGAAAAATAAATCCATCCGAAGGAACCCTGAATGCCAATCAAGATAATAAACGAGACAGTAATAAGATGCAATATGTTTGAGACGATCAGCGCCTTTGCCTTGCCGATGGAAGCAGGAATGGAAAACAATTGTTGCAATTTGTCGAACTCTTCGTCCTGCAAAGCATAGATAATATCAAAACCGCTTACCCATGTTAGCACCACAATAGAAAAGTAAGCGGGGATCATGTCAAACCTTGCCGTTACTGAAAGGTAGGCGCCGATAGGAGCAAGCGAAAGCCCCAGGCCAAGTATGAGATGACAAAGCGCCGTAAACCTCTTTGTAAATGAATAACCAAGTATAATAAGTAAAGCAACAGGCGAAAGATAAAAGCACAATGGATTTATAAACCAGGTAGTAAGAATAAATAAGATGCAACAAATAACAGTCAGCATCAGCGCATTTTTTGCTGTTATCTTTCCGGAAGGAATTTCGCGGATAGCCGTTCGCTCATTCAGCTTATCAAAGTCGCGGTCTATATATCTGTTGAAAGCCATAGCCGCTGTTCGGGCAATGACCATGCATAAAAGAATTTTGATTAATAAACTCCATTCAAAATGATAACCGCCCTTTGTTACAGCCAGCACAAATCCAATCAATGCAAAGGGAAGTGCAAAAACAGTGTGACTGAATTTTACTAAGGAAAGATAGCTTTTGAAATGCAGGCTCATTGGTACATTAGTTCATTCGTCATTTGTTTTTGCCAATGAACCATTGAACAAATGAACGATTTTAAAATCACATAACCATCAGCTTATTCGTACGGATAATTTTACCGTCAAGAATAAGAGAATAAAAATATACTCCGCTTCCCATGCCATTCTTATTCACAACAATGTTTCCTTCCTGTCCTGTAATGGCAATGTCGTGCACTTTTCTTCCAACAGCATCACTGATGGAGATTATAGCGTTGCCATTTTGTCTTTTCAAGGAAGAAAGATCGTAATGGATAGTAGTCTGATCTGTAAAGGGGTTCGGATAATTCTCAAAGAAAACATTGGCAGGCATATATGCTTCATCAATGCCTACAGCGCAGCCTTTAATAGCCTTGTAAGCATCGAGCTTTCCGTAGCCCCAATGATTGTTGGGCAATGGTGAGGCGTTTGTAAATTGATCTGTTCTGGAGCAACCCATAATGGCATCCTTAACCTCCTGGTAGGAAGCCGTTGGATTTTTTTGAAAATATAGTGCTGCCGTTCCTGCAACCTCAGGCGATGCCATGGAAGTGCCCGTGCCCCTCTTATGCTGCCCTCCGGCTGCCACGTCATTCGGAGCTATCAAATATAAGCTGTTAAGATCGTATGTTGCGGCGCAGGAGAGCACCCATTCACCCGTAGCAGTTATTTCCGGCTTGATGCGGCCATCGCGTGTAGGCCCGTGACTTGAAAAGCCTGAAAGGCTGCCGACAGTAATCTTGTTGCCTCCATTGACGGGCATCGTATCCCACTCCTGCACATCATTCACATCGGCATAATGATTCCGGTTAGCGTATGAGCCAACGGTAATTACTTTCGGGCTGCAGGTAAAGCTGGTACAGATGTTTTGATCCGTGTCGGGAAGCTTGTATTTTGTAACTAAAGGAAACGTAACAGAATCAGGCAACGCTCCGGGCACGAGGTCATTGCTCCATGCATCAAACTTGCCTGTTCCTCTCGTCATAAACCGCCAGCGGTAATTGGCTGAATCGGGGGTGATCTGACAAATGAATGAATATCTTCCGAAGGAATAATCTACATACGTTTCAACCAATCCGAGAGGATTGCCACCTGAAAATATTGTTTCTGAATCATAGCCGAGGCTTGAAGTAACATGACTGAAGCTGGTTTCGCCGCGCGTGTTATAAGGAGTTGTCTGGTCGGCGGCAACCATCCATTCTATATTTGCAATGTCTGCTGAGTCCGACCACAACTCAAAATACAAAGCCTGGTTAGTTGTATAACCTCCAAACCAGGTAAACGAAGAATCCGGCGTTACGTCTGTGTGAAGATGAATAGGGGCATTGCCTTCATTACCCGCAGCAACTGAAATAAATCTTCCGGTTTTTGCGGCGATAAGATTTCCGATAGCCTGCGCCTGCAAATCCAATGCATCGTGCGAGCCGAAATAAGTGCCAAGCGATATGTTGATGGCGCATGGCTCATGCATAGAGTCGGCTTTACTAAACACATATTGCACGGCATCAACCAGCGTGGTGAGGAAATTATTATCCGATGTGTTTTCATTTACTGCCACAAAAACGATGTCGGCCTTCGGCGCAACGCCCCTGTAATTATTCACAGCAACGCCGTTGCCTGCGGCAATACCTGTTACGTGTGTGCCATGGCTGTATTCATGATCCACCACATTTCCTGCTTCCAGGTTATCAATTTGGGTATTCGTAAAGTTCTGTCCGTAGCCATAAGGCTGCGGAGTGTAGTTGGTGTCAAGAGGAAGCCGCTGATCCCAAAGCCACTTGATGCGTGTGTTCCCTTTCAGGTCGCGCAAATCTTTATGATTAAAATCAATGCCTTCATCAATGATGCCTATGCACACCCCTTCGCCGTTATAGCTTTGCGGCAGGCCCACACCATGCTGAACAAGATAAACATCGTTCGTAAAAATGGCAGTATCATTCAAATTCTGTATCTTGCCTTCACATCCGTCCATGCGCTGCACAAAGGGTTTCGCAGCCAGCTCATTTATTTTATTTGCAGGAATCCGGACAGAGGAAATATCGCCCGTTGAATATTTATAAACTCCTCCCAGGGCAGCGACAGTTGCCGCCACGCTTTCCACATTACCTTTCACCAGCAAAGAAATCAAATCGTTCTGAGCAGCAGCGTCATGGATTTTTTTATAAACAGAAAACGGATACTTGCTGCTTTGAATGGTTAAAGTGCCTTGCGCGTTGGCGGCTGCAAACGCAACAAGGGCAAGCAGTGTGGAAGTAATGATTTTTTTCATCTTTTAAAGTCTTAATTCCAGTTACGTTTTAATAGGTTAAAGGTACGCTTAATCTTAAGTTATTACAGAAAAGGGAGGTAAAAGTTTCACTACGAAAGGAAAGGGTAAATTTAGTTAAATGACTTTAAACATGCTCGCACTTCTGAAGTTACATGACTCCTTTTTGCGTAAAAAATCAAATTTTTAATAAAATACAGGCAAAAGTTAATTGAAGTCTTACTCATTCTTCAGCTAATCTCAGCGATTCTTCAGTTTAAATTTCAAATTCTTCAGCTAACCTTTGCAATTCATCATATAGCCTTGATACCCCCCTCCTCAATATTTGCAAATCTTAGCTTAACCCTGTCAATTCCACGCATAACCTTGCAAATTCTACCTGTGTATCGTCCTGAAAAAGGTTGACTGTTTTTGGTACACAAAGATTGCCTAAAAACC
>PLYJ01000123.1 GCA_003151745.1 Bacteroidota bacterium | reverse complement strand
ATTTGCATTGATATTTATTTTTGTTAGATTGACGCGTATGCGCACATGCGGGAAAGCAATCCTTCGCATTGATTTGGGGCATTGCTTCACGGAGCCTGTCCCGATTCTTTCGGGGTTACCAATGACAATTGAAAGGAGAGTTGGTTGCCGTGTGCTTTAAAACTCCGCATTCTTCGGCGTGCGTGGAAAAGGAATCACGTCGCGTATGTTTGTCATGCCTGTTACAAAAAGCATGAGGCGTTCAAAGCCAAGTCCAAAGCCTGCATGAGGGCATGTGCCGAATTTTCTTGTTTCAAGATACCACCACAAATCTTTTTCCGGGATGTGCATTTCATTCATGCGTGCATACAGCTTGTCGTAATTCTCTTCACGCTGCGAGCCGCCGATGATCTCGCCAATCCATGGAAACAGCACATCCATGGCGCGAACGGTTTTGCCGTCGTCGTTTTGCTTCATGTAAAATGCTTTGATGTCGCGCGGATAGTTAGTGAGAATGACTGGCCCTTTGAAATGCTCCACTAAATAGTTTTCATGTTCCTTCTGCAGGTCAATGCCCCACTCGACTTTGAATTCAAACTTCGCATTATTCTTTACAAGGATTTCAACTGCCTCAGTATAATTTAATCGTGTGAAAGGCTTCTCCGTCACTGATTTTAAACGTGCAAGAAGTTCCTTGTCATACATATCGTTTAGAAACTGAAGATCGGCAGGAGCATTATCAAGTGCGTATTGAATGAGGTACTTCAACATGTCTTCGGCTAAGTCCATGTTGTCGGTGATGTCGTAGAAAGCCATCTCCGGTTCAATCATCCAGAACTCTGCAAGGTGGCGCGGCGTGTTGCTGTTCTCTGCTCTGAATGTAGGCCCGAATGTATATATCAACCCGAGTGCAAGCGCAGTCAATTCGCCCTCCAACTGCCCGCTTACAGTGAGCTTCGTTTCTTTTCCGAAAAAATCTTCTTTGTAATCAATAGCGCCTTCCGGTGTTTTGGGAAGATTCTTCATATCTAAAGTCGTTACACGAAACAGTTCGCCTGCACCTTCTGCATCACTCCCTGTGATAATAGGCGTATGCACGTAAAAAAATCCTTTGTCATTAAAATATTTATGAATGGCAAAAGCCATGTGATGCCGTAAGCGAAGCACGGCGCCGAATGTATTGGTGCGCGGACGCAGGTGAGCAATCTCACGAAGAAACTCCATCGTATGTCCTTTCTTCTGCAACGGAAATGTTTCTGCATCGGCGGTTCCATATACTTCAATGGTCTTCGCCTGCATTTCTACCGATTGTCCTTGCCCCTGTGACTGCACCAAGGTTCCGGTCACACATAAGCAAGAACCTGTAGTGATTTGCTTGAATAGCTCTTCATTAAAATTGGCAAGTTCAACTACAATCTGGATATTGTGTATAGTACTCCCATCGTTCAGAGCAATGAAGTTGATGTTCTTATTTCCGCGCTTGGTGCGCACCCATCCTTTGGCGGTGACATCGTTATTGTAGTCTTTGGAAGAGAGAAGGTCTGCTACTTTGGTATGCATTTATATCTGGGTTATTATTGATTGATCATTGACACTTGATTATTTTATATTCTATAAGCAATAATCAATTTGAGATTCCGTTAGCAAAAAAACGAATATTGCATCGCATTGACAAGTCAAATAGCTCCGTTCGTCCTTAAAACTATTGATAATCCGCCGAATCTTCTTAATTTTGTAGAAATCTATGGAAATAAAGCCCGGCAAGCTACTTGAAAAGATCAACTATCCGAAAGACCTGCGTAAACTAAAAGAAAAAGATTTACAGCAGGTGGTGGATGAGTTGCGCCAGTATATCATTGATATTGTTTCCGTTAACGGTGGGCATTTCGGTGCTTCACTGGGTGTGGTTGAGTTAACAGTAGCGTTACATTACGTTTTCAATACGCCAGCCGATCAGCTGGTATGGGATGTAGGACACCAGGCTTATGGACATAAAATTCTCACCGGCAGACGCGAAGTTTTTCATACCAACAGAATTTATAAAGGCATCAGCGGTTTTCCGAAACGCAGCGAAAGCGAATATGATACGTTCGGAGTGGGGCATTCTTCTACTTCCATATCAGCTGCATTGGGCATGGCAGTTGCTTCGCGGTTGAAAGGTGATAAAGACAAACAGCATATTGCAGTGATTGGTGATGGAGCCATGACTGCAGGTATGGCATTCGAAGCACTGAATCATGCGGGGGTGGAAAATTCAAACTTATTGGTTATTCTTAACGACAACTGCATGAGCATTGACCCAAACGTTGGTGCGCTTAAAGCATATCTTACTGATCTCACCACTTCGCCCGGATATAATAAGATGAAGGATGATGTGTGGAAGCTATTGGGCAAGGTGAGCAAGTTCGGTCCTGATGCGCGAAGCGTTGTGCAGAAGGTAGAAGGCGCCATGAAATCAGCATTATTAAAACAAAGCAATCTTTTTGAATCCTTGCGCTTCCGTTATTTCGGGCCTATTGATGGCCATGACATTCATCGTTTGGTAAAGGTGATGAATGATTTGAAAAACATTCCCGGCCCGAAGATCTTGCATTGCCTCACTGTGAAAGGAAAAGGCTTTGCTAATGCTGAGAAGTACCAGACCAAATGGCATGCTCCCGGATTGTTCGATAAGATTACCGGTGAAATTCATAAGCCTAAAGATAACGGGCCGCAGCCCCCTAAATACCAGGATGTGTTTGGCAATACAATAGTTGAGTTAGCGGAGAAGAATCCGAAAATTGTAGGCATCACGCCTGCCATGCCTTCCGGCTGTTCGCTCAACATCATGATGAAAGCCATGCCTGACCGCGCTTTTGATGTAGGTATTGCGGAGCAGCATGCAGTAACGTTTTCCGCAGGGCTTGCTACGCAAGGCATGGTTCCGTTTTGTAATATATACTCAGCGTTCATGCAGCGTGGTTACGACCAGGTGATTCATGATGTGGCATTGCAAAAGCTCCATGTTGTCTTTTGTCTTGATCGCGGGGGATTAGCCGGAGCAGATGGCCCTACGCATCATGGCGCTTTTGACTTAGCTTATTTCAGGTGTATTCCCAATATGATTGTCAGCGCACCGATGAATGAAGAGGAGCTTCGCAATCTTATGTACACTGCCCAGTTGGATGAAATAAAACAACCTTTCAGCATCCGTTATCCGCGAGGCAATGGCGTGCTCATTGACTGGAAAACACCGTTTAAAAAAATCGAAACAGGTAAAGGAAGAATGATTCGTGATGGTGAAGAGATTGCCATTCTCACCATCGGTCATCCGGGCAACTTTGCTGTGAAGGCATGTTCAGATCTCGCTCTTGAAGGATTTTTCCCTGCTCATTATGATATGCGTTTTGTGAAGCCCCTCGATGCAGAATTACTGCATGATGTTTTCAACCGTTTCAAAAAAGTGATTACTGTGGAAGATGGTTGCATCATGGGTGGCTTTGGCAGCGCTGTGGCTGAATGGATGCTTGACAATAATTATTCAGCAAGCATCACCCGTCTTGGCATTCCCGATCATTTCATTGAACACGGGGAACAAAAGGAATTATATAATGAGTGCCATTTTGATGCGGAGGCGATTAAAAATGCGGTGAGGCAATCGGTTGGAGAAACTATTGAAACTGTATTGGTTTAAGCCACTAATTACACGAATTTACACTAAGGAAATAAAGAAAAGATATTCGTGTTAATTAGTGAAATTCGTGGCTAAGCTTCCTCCATCTTAAAGCTCTCCATAAACTTCGTAGTATAATTGCCTTTTCGAAAAGCTTCGTTCTTCATTAATTGAGCATGAAAAGGAATAGTCGTTTTTACTCCCTCCACTACAAACTCACTAAGCGCACGGCTCATCGTATTAATAGCCTCTTCACGCGATTGAGCCACGGTGATCAGCTTGGCAATCATCGAATCGTAGTTTGGAGGAATCACATAGCCGGCATATATATGTGAGTCAACACGCACGCCATGACCACCGGGCACGTGCAACGTGTTTATTCTTCCGGGTGAAGGGCGGAAGTTATTGTAAGGATCTTCTGCGTTGATGCGGCATTCGATGGCATGCAGTTTAGGAAAATAGTTTTTTCCGGAAATGTGCGAGCCGGCAGCAATCTTAATTTGCTCTTTAACCAAATCGTAATTGATTACTTCTTCCGTAATAGGATGCTCCACTTGGATGCGCGTGTTCATCTCCATGAAATAAAAATTGCGGTGCTTGTCAACAAGAAACTCTACTGTTCCTACACCTTCATAACTCACTGCCATTGCCGCTTTGATAGCTGCTTCTCCCATTCGCTCACGAAGATCATCAGTCATAAAAGGAGAAGGCGTTTCTTCCATCAGCTTCTGGTGTCTTCTTTGTATGGAGCAATCACGCTCACTTAAATGACATGCTTTGCCGTATTGGTCGCCTGCAATCTGAATTTCAATGTGCCGTGGCTCTTCTATATATTTCTCCATATACATGCCATCGTTACCGAATGATGCACTGGCTTCCTGCTTTGCACTATCCCATGCAGGCTCAAGCTCTTCAGGTTTCCAAACGATGCGCATGCCCTTTCCACCACCTCCTGCAGTTGCTTTAATAATGACAGGATATCCGATTCCCTTTGCAATTTTCAACGCATCATCAAGCGAACCAAGCAAGCCGTCAGAGCCAGGGATGGCAGGAACACCCGCGTTCTTCATCGTTTCCTTGGCATTGCTTTTATCTCCCATGGCATCAATCATTTCGGCTGATGCACCGATAAATTTTATTCCATGCTCCTTACAGATTGAACTGAACTTAGCGTTCTCACTTAGAAAACCATAGCCTGGATGAATGGCATCTGTGTTGGTGATTTCGCAGGCAGAGATAATATTCGGAATGTTGAGATATGAATCCCTGCTTGGCGGAGGTCCTATGCAAACAGCTTCATCAGCAAAACGAACGTGTAGGCTATCCTTGTCGGCAGTGCTATATACGGCAACCGTATTGATGCCCATCTCTTTGCACGTGCGAATGATGCGCAATGCAATTTCTCCACGGTTAGCAATTAATATTTTTTTAAACATTTTTAAATTATCTACGAATTACGAATAAATACGAATTTACGAATTACGAAAAGTACCCGATTCGTACATTCGTAACGATTGGTATTCGTAGATTTCAGGTTGGATCAACAAGGAAAAGCGGCTGATCGTATTCAACGGGTGTTGCATTATCAACAAGCACTTTTACGATACGACCGGAAAGCTCGCTTTCAATTTCGTTGAACAGTTTCATGGCCTCGATAATGCAAAGCGGCATGCCGGGCTTTACTTCATCACCTACATTTACAAGAACCGGTTTGTCAGGAGAAGGCGAACGGTAAAAAGTACCTATCATGGGCGATTTGATAGTTATGTATTTTGCATCTTCTGCCGCTTTGGTTGCAGCAGCAGTTGGTGCGGGTGCAGCAGGAGGAGTTGCAGCAACAGTTATAGGTGTAGGTATGTGCATCACGTGTTGAGGGGCAGCTATTGCCGGAACGATAACCGGAGCGCCATTGCCATCCATGGCAGGATGGCTGGTTTTAATGGTGATCTTAAAGTCTTTCTGCTCTAAGCTAACCTCGGCTACCCCGCTCTTCTGGACAAACTTAATCAGGTTTTCTATGTCTTTAACGTTCATAATTTCAAAATTGGAATCCAAAAGTAGAAATTATTTATTAAAACAGTTCAACGTTCAAAGTTATTGAGTTTAAAGTTGAGAAACCTTGAACATTGAACGGAATAACCTTGAACTCAATTCGTTTCAAGCACCTTCAGCAGCTCATCAAGCTTGGGAGTAAGAATGATCTCCGTTCTGCGGTTTTTTCTACGTGCATCCTCTGTTTTGCCCGGATCAATTGGCACAAAGGGTCCTCTGCCTGCTGCAGTTAATCGTTTAGGATCAACGGTAGAATATTTGGTAATGATCTTCACTACGGATGTGGCGCGAAGCACGCTCAAATCCCAGTTGTCCTTTGCTCCCGAAGAAACGGCTCCTGTAATCGGCACATCATCTGTGTGGCCTTCAACAAGGATATTTATATCGGGGTTCTTTTCAAGCACTGTTGCCAGTTGTTTTAAGGCTTCTTCTCCTTTTTTGTCAATCACGACGCTGCCGGTTGCAAAAAGCAAGCGATCTTCAAGCGATACATATACTTTTCCGTTACGCTGTTCCACCGTTAATCCTTTGTCGGTGAATCCCAGCAAGGCATCCGTTACTTTTTTCTTTAACTCGTTAACGACAGAATCTTTTCTGCTCAGCACACCCTGAAGCTCAGCAACCTTTGCTTCACGGTCTTTTAATCCGGCTCTCAGGTCTTCAAGATTTTTTGTGTCTCTTTTTATCTCGTCTTCTTTTTTCTGCAACTCTTCCTGTGTTTTATTCAATTGCGCAATCAGCTTTTTAGTTTCCTCTGTATTGCCGGCAAGCATTTTGTCATTGTTTGCAATAAGCTGGTTGTACGATTTGGAGAGCTGGTCGTTTACATTTTCCAACCTTGCCATTTCACTGCTGCGCTTGGCTGAATCTGTTGTAAGATCATGAATCTGTTTTTGTAAATCGTTAATTTTTGCAAGCTGTTCGGCTACTTGTGTTGTCAGGCCGGCGTTATCCGATTTCAGCTTTGTGTTATCATCCTGGCATTGTTTCTCCTTCTTTTGAAGCTCTTCAAACTGGCGGGCAGGAATACATGCTGCCATCATGCAGATAAGTAATAAGGCGGTAATTTTTGAAAGACGGGTTTTCATGAGTCTGAATGGTAAGGTTTTTGGTTAAAATGTTTAATATGCCTGTATTATGGCGGTAAATTTACGCTGTTCCTATCCTTTGCTACACTCAGGGGCATGTATATTATCAACAAGGAGCAAGAAACATTTTTCACCTTTTTACGTTATTAAATATAAGATTACAGATTAGAGTTGAAAGATTAAAGCAATGCAGGCATACTGCACGCTCTTGAATCTTACAACTTACAACTTAAATCTACCTATGCCATCATTAAGCAAAAACTGGATCACGGAAAGCCACATTGACTTTGAATATAAAAAGTACATGCTGCTTGCTTATTTGCAACATGTAAGTGAAAACTTTGACGACCAGCGGCTGTATCCTTTTCTGTCCGACCTAATAGAACATTACCGGAATATTCTTCTCTTTAAAGAGAGTAAAAAGAATTTGCTCGATCAGTTCCCAGCACAACTGAAAGGCGCAGACTTTGAATCTTTTAAGTTGGTGTATGAAAAGATGGCTGACGACGACTCGCTGATGAAAGAAATTGAAAGCATCGTTGAGTTCTCCATTCCTCAGATGAAGACGTACCTAAAAGAAGGCAAGAAGCTGTACGATTTCATCGAAGAGCATTTAAAGATATACCCCGTTGGCATTATCCCTCTTAACAGCGAAGCAGGATATTTATTGCTGCGTGATGCCTCCAATCCCGACACGCGCGTATATGAATACGTGACCACCGTTTTTGAAAAACCCGATGAAAAGTTTCGCGGCATACATACGGAGTTTGTTGCCACCTACGAAAAGAGCTTGACAAATACGTTTGAAAACATCAAATCCGATCTCATCCGTTATCACAAGAACTTACCCAACCCCGCAACCTTTGTTATAGAAACCACGATGATGCTTCCACTGGAAGAAACTTTTTTGCCGCTTGCTAAAAGGACGATTGTGAAAATACTTGCGGCTAAGGGCGGAACTGCGTAGTTGAACAACCTTCAAATCTAACTCACGAAACTATGCTGAACGGTGGAAGATGTGTATATTTGCTATGTGTAAGTGACATTAAATCCCTTAAAAAATAACATGCGAAAAGTTGCGATTAAAGAATTGCAAACCCTGAGCCGCAAGGAGAAGATAACTCTTGTTCAGGAGTTGTGGGATGATATTGCATCCGGTAAAGACATCAACGATATTCCCCTGTCTCATCGCAGGGAGCTTGAAAGAACATTGAAAAATATTAGTTTAGGAAAGACCGCTTTTCACGAATGGAAAGATGTGAGAAAAAAATATTTTTATAGAGGATGAATTTTATTGTCAAAGTATCCGATGAAGCAATTCAGGATATTGACGAATCATATATCTGGTACGATTTTCAGCAGACGGGGCTTTAGGTTTCAGCTATTCCTTTTGTTGTAATGATAAAATCACTTCTTGTGAATTTCCCCAATGCTGTCAAACTTGTCAAAGCGATGGTTAATAGAATTAGGTTTAATCGTAATGCTGAATTTTTCATGATGTGCTGTTTTTAAAATGCTGCATAACGTGCGGATTATTAATGAAGTTTTTAAAAAGGGGGAGTAAAGAGCTGTACTCTTTCACCTACCAACAATCCCGTACGTACGGGATAGACAGCATGTCACTTTCAACCGCAATCAAAGCCCCCTTTTTAAAAATTTCATTTAATAATAATGTTATGCGCATCACCCGACTGCCCTATACGAGCACAACTGTTCGGAGTTAGCACACACTTTCTACGAAGCGATTTACAATGTTAGAGATGCCGTTAGTCAATTGCATTGTCAACATCATGAGAATTCTGGTGTCCCTTCTTCCGGAAGTTTAAGACCAGATTCTTTCCATTTCTTTATGGTAACATGAGCGTTTACATTTTTGTCTCCAAACATTGCTAACTGAAGAAGATAGTAATGTTCTAATGAAGCGTCCAACAAAGCTTGATTGAATTCTAAACGATTCTGCTCTTTGCATAATCTGTCAATAGTTTCTCCAACCACACTGACATAATTACGTAGCGCAAGGGGTTTTCTACATAAAACACTGACATAATTACGTAACGCAGAGGATAAAACAGGTAGCGCAAGGGCTAAAACAGGTAAGTGTCGAAGATAAACAGGTAAAACATCTACATAAACAGGTACGACATGCGCTAAAATAGGTAAAACAAGGGCTGTTTCAGGTAACTCATTTCGCGGTCTTTCTCACGTTGCGTAGGTCGCTCGAAAGTGCGTGTGCAGTTGCGCACAACGTGCGGCTTTATGCTATTATACGCATGACTTTTTCCGAATTTAGACTAAATTTAGCATACATCTCAAAAAACGCAATGCGTATATCCACAGCAATATTAGTTTATATAGTTGATGCTGGCAAATCTTTGTTTTACATTTTCGGGTTATCGGCCACGCTTTTTATTTTGCCGGTATCCTTCTTTGAACTCAAATCCGGAGAGGTTTAAAGCCCCGGGAGGGTTATAGCTCAATAACACAAGCTTTTTACCACAAAAACAAGCTTTTTCTCAATCCTACATAGGACAGTCGCTTTCCTACATAGGTTTGTGACAGGGATATGTAGGATCGTCTCATTCCTACATAGGATTATGACAGGGCAATGTAGGATTGTCATTTTCCTACATAGGATTGTAATGGAGATATGTAGGATTGTCTCTTTCCTACATAGGATTGTGACCGGGATATGTAGGATTGTCGCTTTCCTACATAGGATTACCACCGGGATATGTAGGATTGTTACTTTCCTACATAGGATTGCTTCAGGGATATGTAGGATTATCTCTATCCTATATAGGATTGCGACAATCCTTATGGTAATTGCATAAAACCTTAAAATCAGTATAAACAACCTTAAAAAGGCGTTTTTTAGGATTTGTTTCATCCTGTGGCGGGCTTTGAAACAGTCGGACGTGGCTGTGTTGATGGATATGTGTAGCCGTAAGCCTATTTCGCGAAAAGAGAGTTTCTTGAAGTAATGCAGTATGATCACAAGCCTGTACAGGTGTGTCATTTGGTGCAACGCCTTGCCAAAGTGCTCTAACGCCTTATCGAAACGCTCTGCCGTTACGCGGAAGCGCTTTAACCTCTTATTGAAATGTTCTCACGTTTCATGGAAGAGCGATGACGCTTTGTTGAAGCGTTCTGTCGTTTTTGTGATTCCGTCGAATATATGAATTGCGAATCTCACTGTATATAAAACCTGACCGGGTTAGGGATTCGTAATGTAGTACCCCCATTCAATATTTCACACAATCTTTCGTTAATACAAGAGTGGAGGCGGTAAGCCCGTATGGGCTATAACGCCTACATTTACCTTTTATTAATATCCGATTGGCCAATTTAAAAAAGAGGTTCCTATTGGGGAAGAGACTATTTGTTATTTCATTTTTTATTTTTGCGATAAACGATGTTTACGCTCAGCAATACAACAACCTGAGGGTAAAATATATCCAAACGCGCAAGAACACCGTTGTGTTGGATACTCTGAGCATTGTTCCTAACTCTTTTCTTATTACGGACAGGCAATCACAGGTAGTTGATACTTCTGCATTCCGGCTTGACTTTGCCGCAGGCTTGCTGATATGGAACAAGGCTTCGGAGGGTTATAAAAGCATTAAATCAGATTCTATTCAAATCCATTACCGTGTGTTTTCTGAATTCTTTGCAAAGAAGAACTTTCATAAAGATTATGACAGAGCATTAAAGAATCTCCAAACAGCTGACAATCCTTATATATATTCCAGCAACCAGGGAGGCAATGCTGATTTTTTTAAGATGCAGGGATTAAATAAAGCGGGAAGCATATCGCGCGGAATTTCTTTTGGTAACAACCAGGATGTGTTTGTGAATTCCAGCCTCAACCTGCAATTGTCAGGCAAGCTGAGCGACAATGTTGATATTCTTGCTGCCATCACGGATGAAAACATTCCTGTGCAGCCGGAAGGAAATACACAGCAGTTGCAGGAGTTTGATAAAGTTTTTATTCAACTGTCGGATAAAAAGAGCAAGCTCATTGCCGGCGACTTTGAATTGAAACGCCCCAATAGTTATTTCATGAACTTCTATGCAAAGGCGCAGGGAGGCAGCTTCAGCACTTCCATAGATGTGCTCAAAGATAAAAACGGCGATGTAGGCATCAATAAGATTATGGTTGCAGCGGCGGTTTCAAAAGGCAAGCAGGCAAGGAATCTTTTTAATGGTATAGAAGGAAACCAGGGACCCTACCGCCTTACAGGGAACAACAACGAAACATTTATTATTGTCATTGCGGGCTCTGAGAAAGTTTACTTAGACGGAGTGCTTCTTGACCGCGGGCAGCAAAACGATTATGTCATTGATTACAATACCGCCGAAATAACATTCACTCCCAAGCGCCTCATCACCAAAGATTCGCGCCTCTCTGTCGAGTTTGAATATTCAGACCAGAACTATGCGCGTTCTGTTTTGTTTTTCGGTGATGAGTTCACTAAAAAGAAACTGCGTCTTAATTTTAATATTTACTCCGAGCAGGACAGTAAGAACCAGCCCTTGCAGGTTCAGCTCGACAGCGCAAAGCTGAGATTGCTGGATTCGATTGGGAATAATATCAGCCAGGCTGTATATCCTTCCTACGACAGCGTTGCTTTTAATAACACCGAAGTGCTCTACGCTAAAACGGACAGTATTGTTAACGCTATTAAATATCCGAATGTGTTTTATTATACTACCGATTCTACCATGTCTCACTGGCTGGTTACTTTTTCTTTTGTTGGCAATAATTTGGGTGATTATATTCAGGATGTCAACGCTGCTAACGGAAAGGTATTTAAGTGGATAGCCCCTGTGAACAACGTGCATCAGGGCACCTACATACCTGCCATCTTAATAATCACTCCCAAGAAGCAACAGATGGCTACGCTTGGCGCCGATTACCAGCTTTCAAAAAATAATAAGGTTTCGGTGGAGATGGCACTGAGCGACTATGATGCTAACCTGCTTTCATCAAAAGATAAAGAGAATGATGTGGGATATGCCATGAAAGGAACATTTTTGAATACGACCCTGCTAAATCCCGCTGATACCAACGGGTGGAAATCCTCTTCGACATTCAATTACGAATATGTGCAACGGAATTTCACACCCATTGAAAGGTATCGCCCTGTTGAGTTTGACCGCGACTGGAACATTACTGCTACCACTCCCGATGACGAAAATCTCGCATCCCTCGAAACCATGCTGTCAAGGAAATCAGTTGGCAACATTTCTTATTCGCTGCATTCCTTCAGGAGGGGAAACGATTACAATGCCCTTGACAATATGCTTGGTACTAACCTGACGTGGAACAAATTTCATTTATTGGCTAACGGAAGTTACCTGAACACGCAGGATACCACCAGCAAGACGCAATATTATAAGCACCTCGAAGACCTTTCAAGAACAATCGGAAAGTTCCTGGTAGGGGCACGTGATGAAGAGGAACATAACAGCTTTTATAAGCCGGCATCCGATTCACTTTATGCAAACAGCTTTGCATTCAAGCAATATTCGGCATATATAGGATATGTTGATTCCTCGAAAAATTCTTTTCGCCTTGATTATAAACAACGCACTGACTGGTCTCCGCTAAACCCGGCTACAGGACAATCGGATATTTCATTTAATAAGGCTATTGTTGCCCAAGATATTTCATTCACTACAGCCTTTACTAAAAACCCTAAAAATTCATTGCGCACCACTACTACATACAGGAGGCTCGATGTACAAGATACTACGCTCACTGCGCAACAGCCCGAGAAAACATTGCTCAACAGGATTGAATATAATCTCACTACCTTAAAAGGAGTGGTTAGCACAAACACCTTTTATGAAATAGGAACCGGGCAGGAGCTGAAGCAAACTTATTCTTTTCTGCCCGTAGCTCCCGGGCAAGGCGTCTATCAGTGGATTGACTACAATCATGACGGCATTCAGCAACTTAATGAGTTTGTTATTGCGGCATTTCAAAGCGACGCCGACTATGTGAAAATCCTGATTCCCACGAACGAATTTATTTCAACACGCACGAATGCTTTTAACGAAGTATTTAATTTAACCCCTGCTGCAGCATCGCAAAGCACCACGGCAAAAAAGAAATTCATTGCACGGCTCTCCGATCAATTCCAATTGCAGCTTAACCGCAAAACACTTGACCAGAACCTGGCAAATGATTTGAATCCGTTTCAAGGCAGGGTGCAGGACACTTCAATAATCTCCACCAACTCAACGCTGCGCAACACAGTGTTCTTTAACCGCACAAGCTCAGTTATTGGAGCAGATTATAATTACCAGCAGCTCAAAACAAAATCACTTTTAACCAATGGCTTTGAGTTCCGCGTACAGACTACGAATACCGCCAACATACGCTGGAACGTTTCCCGCATCATACTTTTACAATCTTCATTTCAGACAGGTGAAAAGCAAAACAATTCGGAGCTATTCGCCTCAAACACATACGACATCATGTCGCAACAGGCAGAACCCAAGATAAGCTATCAGCTTGGAACTTCTTTTCGCGCAACGCTGTCCTATATGTATTCGCATAAGCTGAACACGGAAGTTGCTGCTGACAGCGTGGCTCAGGAATCGTTCAGTAACAAAATACAGATTGAAGTGCGTTACAGCACCGTAACATCAGGAAGCTTTACGGCACACATAAGCTATACCGGAATAAAATTTAATTCTTCTGAAAATTCACCGCTCGCTTACGACATGCTGGAAGGGCTGCACAATGGCGAGAACATTGTGTGGGGATTGGGAATACAGAGAAACCTGAGCAAGGAACTTCAACTGAGCGTAAACTATGATGGCAGAAAATCGGAAGGAATAAATGCCATTCATACTGCTAATGTGCAGTTGCGGGCGTATTTTTAAATAGACAAAAGAAAACCAAATTATGAATATCTCCATCATTTCATCCAGTGTAAGGATTGGGCGCAACAGCCACAGGGTTGCCTTGTTTTTTAAAAGCTATATAGAAGAGAATAAATTGGCGACTGTTGATTTACTCGATCTCAACGAATATCAATTTCCCGTTTTTGATGAACGGCTAAGGAACATGAAAAATCCATCAGTTGTGATATTGCAATTTGCAGAGAAGATTAAGAGTGCAGATGGCGTGATCATTGTAACTCCTGAATACAACGGCGGCTATCCTGCAAGCCTTAAAAATGTAATTGATCTTTTATATGCTGAATGGAAAAGAAAACCGGTTGCCATTGCAACGGCTTCCAACGGGCCGTTTGGCGGTGCGCAGGTAAATACATCCTTAGTGTTCTCATTATGGAAAATAGGCGTGTGGCTGGTGCCTGCCATATACCTTGGACCTAAAGTGCAGGATGTCTATAAGGAAGATGGAAGCCCCGTGGACAAAGAAGCTACTGAGAAAAGAGCAAAGCCATTTATTGATGAGCTACTGTGGTGCATGGAAGCAAAGAAGAGAATGAACCCTTAACTACTTCAGCTCAATCGTTGACTTGCCGATGACTTCACCTCCGTGGTAAAGCTCGACATTATATTTTCCTTTGGTGAATTGCGAGCCTCTTTTCACCCATACCGCATCCACATCAGTATCCTTATTCTGATAGTCAATGGTTTCCTTCATGGTATATGTAATAGTTTGACCTCCCGCCGTAAAAGATGGTTGTGTAGTGGAAGTCCCGTCTCCTACAACGCTTCCATCGGGACCTGTAACCCTAACATAAATATCAATCGGTCCCGAGTCAATTACACGGTTTTGCGCAAGGGTAAACTTAGTGTGCATCTTACCTACTTGCTTTGCCTTATTGGTAGCGGTTTCCTTCCCGTTTGATTTAAATTTCAATGCCTCGGTGATTATATTTGTTGCTGTGAGGATGGAGCCGGCTGCAACTTTATCAGCAAGGCGTGATACCTGTTTGGATAGGTCTGTATTTTTATTTTGCTGTTGGGTGAGATCGGAATTCAGGTTCTGCACATCAGAAGTAAGCTTTGTATTCACCTTGTTAAGTGAATCTACCTGCAATACGTATAGCTGATTCATCTCCTTCAACTTAGCGATTTCTGTCTTTGCTTTAGCGAGTTGTGCAGGGCCTCCAATGGAAATGAGGTGTTGGATCTGAGCTTCCTTTAATTTAACGGTTGAATCCGCCTGCGATAGCTGGTCTTTATATTGACTGTTTTCTGTTTGCAATTTTTCACGCTCCACTTTTATGGCGTCCAGTTCTGTTTGAAGCTGGGCTTTATCCTGGTTGGCAATAGTCAGGTTTTTGTTTGCCTCATCAAAACCGTTTTTCTTATCATAAAACTGCCAGAGCAAAAGGAGGTTTGTTCCAAGCAGAATAATGATAACGATGATAACGATTCCCCTTCTGGGGCCTTGATCCTGTATGTCCGTAGTCGTTGTCTCCATATTGGATTGAGTTTTGGTTATTTATGATTGTGCAGGTTGCTTATTAAATTCATCCACGTAATTCAATCGCAGTTCACTTAACATAGCATCAAGCATCCGCGTTAAGTCATTGTTAAGATTGCCTTTCGTTTTTTCTTTGATCACTTCCACCATCTCAATGCTTTGCTTTGCTTGGTCAAGATGCCGCTCAATCTTTCCTGTGGCGGGATTGGTGATTTTACCCAATGCCTGCATGGCTGATGCATGAAAAATGTAAAGCAATTCGGCAAACATTTTGTCGCTATTGTCCATAAGATTATAAAAAGAGTCCCGCAGCAAAATGTGGGAAAACAAAGGTAATATTTTTTTGAAACCTCCAAATTGTAATTCGCAGATCATTTTATATCTTTCGTTCCCCTTATAACAGATATGCAGAACCTGCTGAATGATTTGCTCTGGATAATTTTTCCAAAGCTTTGCGCATCCTGCCACAAGGCATTAGGCACTAATGAAAAGGTCATTTGCACGCATTGTTGCTATCACCTGCCTTACACTAACGTTCATTCAGACCCTGACAACGTTGTCATGAAGCGTTTCTGGGGAAAGGCAAATGTTAAATCAGCGGCTTCCTTCCTGTTTTATGGAAAAGGAGAAAAGGTGCAGCAACTCATACATCAGTTCAAATACCATGGACGTAAGGAAGTAGGTGTTGTAATAGGTAAGATGTATGGCCGTGATCTGCTAAGCGTGCCATCGTATAAGTCGGCGGACGTCATTATTCCTGTTCCATTGCATAAAAGCAAAAGACGAAAACGCGGGTTTAATCAAAGCGAACTTTTTGCAGAAGGCCTTTCAGCCGCCATGAATATTCCTTGTGATTTTAATTCCCTTGTAAGAAAAGTTGCAACGGACACGCAAACCCGCAAAACCCGTTACAATCGTTTTGAAAATGTAGACACGGTTTTTGAATTAGTGAATCACGACGCTGTGCGCGGCAAGCATGTTCTTTTAGTGGACGATGTCATCACTACCGGCAGTACGCTTATTGCTTGTGCCGACCAATTACTAAAAGTGGAAGGCACGCGGGTTAGCATTGCTACGATGGCTTGCGTGGAATAATATTCTGTTCAATGTTCAAAGTTATCCGGTTCAATGTTTGGTTGCCATAACTTTAAACTGAGCAACTTTGAACATTGAACTCATCTTTTCCCATCTTTGCCAAAACATTTCTCACATTGGAAAGCATTGTCATTCTTCCAAAGGATTCCGGCAAGAAAGATAAAGTACGAATCGCTCCTTCCTCAAATAAAAGCATTGACGGAAGGCGAAAGCGATTTGATTGCCAACCTCAGCAATGTGATGGCCGCGCTGAAACAAGGAATGAATTTTTTCTGGGTTGGCATTTATCTTGTAAAGAACAATGAGTTGGTTGTTGGTCCGTTTCAAGGGCCTGTGGCATGCGCACGCATTGCTTATGGAAAAGGAGTTTGTGGCGCAGCTTGGCAAAAAGCGGAAACCATCATCGTTGATGATGTGGACAAGTTCCCCGGCCATATTGCCTGCAGCTCTGATTCGCGATCTGAAATTGTAGTTCCGGTTTTTAAAAATAATAAAGTTGTTGCTGTATTGGATGTTGACAGCGTTTTGCTAAAAGATTTTGATGAGACGGACGCACATTATCTAAAACAAGTTTGTGAATTAATTTCCACCTGGCTGTGATAAAGGTAATTAGGGCAATTAAGGTAAATAGGGTAACTGGGGTAGTTCAGGGCATCCCTAATTACCTTAGTTACCTGGTTTTCCTGTTTATAATGTCCTGCGCCAACCAGGTTCCGCCGTCCGGTGGGCCGAAAGATGTGAAACCGCCGAAAGTGCTTAAAACAGTTCCTGAAAACTATTCTACCAATTTTTCTTCTCACGAAGTTGTTATCACTTTCAATGAATACATTCAGTTAAAAGACTTGAGCAAGCAACTGATCATTTCTCCTCCCTTGCAAAAGCCTCCTGATGTGAGCATTCATAAAAAATCATTGGTTATAAAGCTGAAGGAAGCATTGAAAGCCAACACCACTTACACGATGAATTTTGGTGAAGCCATTGCAGACATCAACGAAGGCAACATACTGGAGAACTATCAATACGTTTTTTCGACAGGCGATGTGCTTGATTCGCTGGCTATGAAAGGCAAGGTGATCAATGCCTTCGATCATAAAACAGAGAAAGGTATTTTGGTGATGCTATATAAAACAGATGAAGATTCGATTCCCTATAAATCACGTCCCGATTACTTTAGCCGCACAAATGATTCAGGGCAATTTAAGATTACAAACATCGCACCGGGCGATTACAAAATTTTCGCCTTGAAAGAAACCAATAGCAATTACCTTTTCGACAGCCGTGATGAAAATATTGCTTTCGCAAACCAACTTGTAACAGCAGGAAAAGGCGACAGCATCCGATTGCAATTATTCAAAGAAATGGAGAAGCAGCGTGTAACGAATGCATATTCTGAAACGCCGGGTAAAGCCTTGCTTGCCTTTAACCTTCCGGTGAGATCATTAAGCATTACTCCTGTTAATGATAGCAGCAAAATTTCGCTGATGGAATTTTCTGCAAAGAATGATACAGTTACAATCTGGTATGAAAACAGGGAGCTGGATTCCTTAAACTTATTTGTAAGCGATACGCTGATGAAAACAGATACAGTCACCATTCGTCTTTTCAAAACAAGCTCAAAGTCGCTTAAAGGAAAGGAAGCTCAGCTGAAGCTGAACATCATCAGCAGCATTGCGAATGACGGCTTTGCCGACCTCGACAAAAATCTTTTACTTACATTTTCTCATCCGTTGAAGGAAGCTGATCTTGCTCAACTATCGTTGACGGAAGATTCTATACCTGTAAAAGATTTTACGATGCATTTTGTTGATTCGGTGAAAAGAAAATTAAGCATTACGAAAAAGTGGAAAGAGAAAACTACTTATAAGCTTTTTATTCCTCCTGCAACAGTGACAGATATGTATGGGCAGAAGAATGACACGTTTCAATTAAAGTTCAGAACAAGATCAATGACGGATTATGGCACACTTGCTTTGCAGGTTTACCTGCCTCAAAGCAATCATCATTATCTTTTGCAACTCATTGATGAAAAGGATAACATTTACAGGCAGGAGAAATTAGCAAGCGATACCATTCTCCACCTGGAATACCTGCAGCCAAGAAAATACCGCCTCAAGCTTATTGATGACATAAACAATAACGGCGAATGGGATACCGGCAATTACATGCAACATCTTCAGCCCGAAGAAACGATATATTACGGAGAAGAAATAAACGTGAGGGCAAACTGGGATGTGGAAACTACATGGAGTGTGAAATGAAATTAATCGGATGAATCACAATAGTTATTCGCTGAACGAAATAAAAAGAAAATAAAGATAAATTCGCGGAGAGAAAACTGTTGCAAAGTATAGAAACTATAGGCTTACAAAATACTGCCTATGGCGGATTAATGGATGAACTTTACAATGGCAATAACAGAGCCTACAATACCAACTAATTGTACAATACCTACCAAATAAATTGTCTTTAGTAAATCTGCACGCAGGTTTAACAAATCCTCTTTAGTTGCATAAGTATTAAAAAGTTGGATTTCTGATATTGACATTACTTAATTTTTTCCAAAGGTAAGCGTTTCCGACTCACTAAGCAAAAAATAAAACAACTAAGGTTGGGAAACGCGGCTGCTAAAAACAACCTGGATTGTGAAACGAAATTGAATGAATAGTTATTCTTTCACAAACCTCTTCACAACACTTCCGCTCTCCGTTTTCATTTGAAGAAAATACATCCCTGCGGGAAGACCGCGAAAACGAAACACTGACGAGGGCTCGAATCCTCGTCGGCGTTTATTCTCACTTAATTTCAAGAGGACCCGGCTTCAACCCTTTGCTAAGGGCATCAGTTATATGAGGCACAAGAAGATTAACAGCCTCATAGCTATTGTCTGAAGCATTCAAAACAAGCACTGCAATAGGATATTTTGTGAAGTTTTGCTGATACTGTAAATTTTTATCGAAGGTGATGAATGCATCAAAACCCTCTTCCATCATAAGCTTTAAAAGTTCCCCATTTGATTTGCCTGTCCAGCCCTTGTCATGTAAGGTGTGAACTTCAAAATCGGGAAAATCCTGTTTAAGGCGCTTTGGCAGGTTCTCGTCAAGCAGCAGTAGCATACAGCTTTTCGATGTCTTTGGAGGTAACAATCTTCCCCGCAATTTCTATAACCGCAACGGCTTGCTCTTTTGTAACCGTTGGAAAGTCGGCTAAAAACTGGTCAAGCGTCACACCTCTTTCCAAATGCCAAAACAGAGATTCCACAGGAACTCTTGTGCTCTTAAAAACAGCTTGCCCGCCAAGAACTTCATTATTTATAGATATGTAGTCTTTTACGTTTAACATTTTTCAAAGGTAAACAAATCAATAGTATTACACAAGGTGAGGTCTTTAAAAACAAAACAAGCTGGGAAAACCTGCCGGCACATAAATCCTCTCGGAAAACAAACTAAAAAAGTTCAAAGTTCAATGTTACTCAGCTAAATGTTTTCTAAACTTTGAACTTTGAACTAACTAACATTGAACTGGGTTTACTCTTTCACAAACCTCTTCACAACACTTCCGCTCTCCGATTTCATTTGAAGAAAATACATCCCTTCTGGAAGAGTACGAATATCAATGGCCTCACCCCGGCCTTCTTCCAAGGAGAGGGAGCGAGAGAGAAGTATTGTTCCAAGGATATTCATTATAGAAATGGCTGCAGTCTTGCAGCATGTGCTTGATGAGAAAGGAATAATAGTAAGCTGGTTAGTGGCGGGATTGGGATAAATTGAAAATGAATAATCGCTTATTAGTTCAGTTATTCCGACATTAGTGATATTGAAGGGTGCAGATATTGAAGAACACCCATTGCCATTGGTGAATGCAACTGTATATATTCCATTTTGAGCAGGAACATAGAATTGCCCTGTTGCACCTGAAATTATATTGCCATTCAAATACCATTGATTACCGATCGAGAAACTTGATTTAAGAGAATCATGAAATTGTTGTATGATTGGAGGTACCGGCGTTGAATGTATTGTGAACTGGATATTTGAACTTGCCGAACACCCGTTTGCATTTGTTACAGTAACTCCATAGTTTCCTGTAGATTTTACTGCTATACTTTGTGTTGTTGCACCGGTGCTCCATTTGTAACCGGTTGCTGCACTTGAGGTAAGCACAACAGAATCTCCCTCACAAACTGTTGTCGCACCGCTTGCGGTAATAACCGGTGTGGAAGGCAGCGGATTAACTGTGACCGTGGTTGCAGGTGAAGTTGCCGAGCACCCCATAGAAGTTACTGTTACAGAGTAAACTTGTGAATTTGAAGCTGTAATCTTTTCCGTTGTTGCTCCATTACTCCATAAATAAAAATAACTATACCAGAAGGAGGGGGGAGTAGTAGCAGCAAGTGTATCTCCATAGCATAATGTTACGGCAGCTCCACCCGGAGTTATGGTGGCAGTAGGCGGTGTGATTACAGTTACCTGGATATAGTTTGTATTTACTAAGCCACAGGGAGTAGTAATATTACAGGAATAATAGCTGGATGTTGTAACCACAATACTCTGTGTGGTTTCCCCATCATTCCATAAATAACTGCTTGCGGTGCCTGCGATGAGGGTGACACTATCTCCCTGACAAAATGTTGTTGCCCCATTTGCTGAAATTGTGTCAAGTTGCACAATTACACCAATTATATTTGAAGTTATAGTTCCACAACCCGTAGTAACATTACATGAATAATCGCCAGCGACGGAAACAACAATGCTGCTTGTTGTTTCACCGTCACTCCATAAATAATTGCCGCCTGTACTGTCTGATAAAGTTACTGACCCGCCGCAAAAGAAGGTCGTGCCGGAAGATGCATTAATGACAGGTGCGCATGTTAATATATTCGATAACTGACATTTCCACACGCCGGCTGAATCAGTACCAGCAAAAATATTCGTTCCAATTATAGCTAATGAAGTAACATTGAGATCTGTCAAGCCATTATTAACTGCCAACCAGGTTGAGCCGGTGGTATTGGTAGATAAATATACACCGCCAGTAATACCTGCGAAAATATTCGATCCACTTAATGCCAATGAGGTAACATTACTATTCCACAAACCGTTATTAAAAGCCGTCCAGATTAATCCTGTATCTGTGGATAAAAATATACCGGCCGGACCTGCCCCCACAAAAATATTCGTTCCAGCTACAGCGAGTGAAGTAATTGCTCCATAATAAATGGTACCGTTATTGATAATATTCGTCCATGTTGACGCGCTATCGGTGGATAAAAATAAATCGTTAAAATAACTCCCCGCAAAAATATTCGTTCCGAATGCAGCCAATGACACAATAAAATTGTAAGGAAAAGAAGGGAAACCGTTATTGACCGCTGTCCAGATAACCCCGGTATCAGTAGATAAAAACACACCGCTCGGTGTCCCTGCAAAAATATTCGTTCCGATTACAGCCAATGAAGACACATAGGTATTCGACAGTCCAACACCCTCTGTCCAGCTAATCCCGGTGTCGGTGGAAAAAAATACACCGCCATCAACGTTAAGAGTGCCTGTCCCTGCAAAAATATTCGTTCCAGCTACAGCGAGTGAAGTAACTTTGGTATTTGACAAACCATTATTAACCGCCGTCCAGGTTGTTCCTGTATCGGTTGATAAAAATACACCACCGCTATCCGTTCCTGCAAAAATATTCGTTCCGCTTGCAGCAATACAAGTAATAGTAAATTTAGAAGGGAAATGGGTTGACTGCCATTGGGCATAAGTAAAGCTTATGCTGATTGTAAATACTGAAAGGAGTAGAATTAATTTTTTCATTTTGATTGGACTTTTAAATGTTTAAGTTTTTGTTAGACCTCACCCCCAACCCCTCTCCTTTAGGAGAGGGGGGCGAAGGATGAAGTTATTCTTTCACGAATCTTTTAGTATCAATCCCATTCTCCGTTTTCATTTGAAGAAAATAAATTCCGGCGGGAAGGGATGAAACATCAATTACGATTTCAGATTTACGATTTACGATTTCTTCCTGACGGCAAACCTGTCCAAGCATATTCAATATCGAAATGGTTGCTGACATGCGGGCGGCTGATGTTGTGTAAATAATAAGTTGATCAGAAGCGGGGTTGGGAGAAAGAGAAAAAAAATTGTTAGCAGAAAACTCATTAATGCCTACGTTGTGGGCGATATTAATACCTACTGAAATCTGGCAGCCGAACTCATTGTGTACAGCCACATTGTAATTGCCGCCATGAGTAATAATTAAGAAAGTATCTGTAGCGCCCGGAATAAGTGTTGTACTATCATACCATTGATAAGAAGTGTATGACGGATCAGTAGTGCAATAGAGCGTATCATGATATTGTGTTATTACAGGCGTTGGCGGAGTAGGAAACACTTTGATATGGTTGATAAACGTAAGCGTGTCGCTGCCGAAGTTGTTTGACGCTATAAGCCTGCTATCAAAAGTGCCAGTTGAATAATAACAAATGCCCTGTGGGTTTTGCATTGTACTGGAAGATAGAGTGCCGCCAGTGAAGCTCCATTGCCATGAAGTGGGATTTGATGTACTAAGATCAGTATAGTTAATACAACTATTGACGCAGACTGTAGTAGCGCTTGATTGAAAATTAGGAACAGGTGGAATGGTGCAATTAGTGCAAGGGCAAAACTTTATCAGATCACCATCAAAGTTCCCACCACCATAAGTGTCCTGAAAGCCGCCAGAGGCGATTCCGATAGGGCTGCTAGTCACTCCTGCAAAATACACATATCCAACATTATCCAAAGCAATAGCTCCTCCCCTGACTTTCCAATCAATTGACGAACCTCCGTAATAATAAGTAGCGCATTGGCGGTTGCCTGTGGCATCAAACTTCACCAGGAAATTAGCTTGGTCTATTCCTAAAAAATTATTCTCAAACCCTCCCGAGGCGATACCGGTCTTGCTGTTGGTTAGTCCTTCCAGCCACACATTTCCTGAAGCATCGGTGGCTACGTTATAGCCATCTGTATAATCATTAACATTCGGTCCACCATAATAGGTAGCCCAGAGGCGGTTTCCATTCCCATCAAATTTTACAAGGTAGGCATCATTGATACCCCCTAAAGTGTCCTGAAACCCGTCTGAAGCGATACCGTCAGGGCTAAGAGTACCTCCTGCCAGATACACATTACCCAAATTAGTAGTGGCAACGCCGTTACCAAAAGTTTCAAATTTTCCTCCGTAGTAAGTAGCCCAAATACGGTTGCCATTGGCATCAAATTTT
>PLYJ01000185.1 GCA_003151745.1 Bacteroidota bacterium | reverse complement strand
GTAAATCCTTAACTTAACGGCATTGGGGATTAGGGGTGTGTTTATGCAGGGAATAGAAAACGAGAAGAAGGGAGTCATTGCTGACTCCCTTCTTCTCTCTAATCTATAACCTATCTTACTTTTTATCTTCCTTCACTTCTTCAAAGTCCACATCCGTTACTTCGGAATCTTTCTTTGCTTCTCCGCCGTTAGGCTGAGCACCTGTGCCATCAGTTGGTGGCGGAGCTTGTTGCGTGGCCTTATACATCTCTTCAGAAGCAGCGCTCCATGCAGCATTCAAACCTGCAAGTGCAGTATCAATAGCAGCCAAGTTCTTGTCCTTATGTGCATCTTTCAACGTTGACAATGCTTTCTGGATTGCTTCCTTATTGCCTGCTGACAGCTTATCGCCATATTCTTTTAGCTGCTTTTCAGTTTGGAAGATTAAGGCATCTGCCTGGTTGATCTTTTCAACTTCTTCTTTTGCTTTACGGTCACTTTCAGCATTGGCTTCTGCTTCAGTCTTCATCTTTTTGATTTCTTCTTCACTCAAACCGCTTGAAGCTTCGATGCGGATATTTTGTGATTTGCCTGTTGCTTTATCTTTTGCAGCAACATGCAGAATACCGTTTGCATCTATATCAAAGGATACTTCAATTTGAGGAATGCCCCGTGATGCAGGTGGAATGCCATCCAGATGGAAACGGCCGATGGTCCTGTTGTCCTTTGCCATGGAGCGTTCACCCTGCAATATATGTATCTCGACAGAAGGTTGATTATCGCTTGCCGTTGAGAACGTCTCTACTTTCTTGGTTGGAATGGTAGTGTTCGACTCAATCATCTTCGTCATCACGCTTCCGAATGTTTCAATACCCAATGAAAGCGGAGTTACATCAAGCAACAGCACATCTTTCACTTCACCTGTCAACACTGCGCCCTGAATAGCTGCACCTATTGCAACCACTTCATCAGGATTTACTCCTTTATGCGGCGTTTTGCTAAAGAACTTTTCAACCAACTGCTGAATGGCAGGAATGCGTGTTGATCCGCCAACAAGAATCACTTCATCAATCTGGCTTGTTTGCAAACCGGCATCACTCAATGCTTTCTTGCATGGTTCAAGGGTGCGCTGAATAAGATCATCACACAACTGTTCAAACTTTGCACGGCTAAGCTTTTTAACCAAGTGTTTCGGAATGCCATCCACAGGCATTATATATGGCAGGTTGATTTCTGTTTCTGTAGAGCTGGATAATTCAATCTTCGCTTTTTCAGCAGCCTCCTTTAAACGTTGCAATGCCATCGGATCTTTTCTCAGATCAATGCCTTCATCTTTCTTAAACTCATCAGCAAGCCATTCAATGACGCGCTGGTCGAAATCATCACCGCCGAGATGTGTATCTCCGTTCGTTGACTTCACTTCAAACACGCCTTCGCCCAATTCAAGAATGGAAATATCAAACGTACCGCCGCCTAAATCGAACACTGCAATCTTTTCGTCTTTATGCTTTTTGTCAAGACCGTAAGCAAGCGCTGCAGCAGTAGGTTCATTGATGATGCGCAGCACTTTAAGCCCTGCAATTTCGCCTGCCTCTTTAGTAGCCTGGCGTTGTGAGTCATTAAAGTAAGCCGGAACAGTGATAACCGCTTCCGTCACTTCATTACCCAGGTAATCTTCCGCCGTCTTCTTCATCTTTTGAAGGATGATGGCAGATATTTCCTGCGGTGTATATACACGGTCACCGATCTTCACGCGGCATGTGTTATTATCCCCTGCCACAATCTGGTAAGGCACCTGCTCCGCTTCCGTTGTCACCTCATTCATCAGATGCCCCATGAACCGCTTAATGGAATAAACAGTATTTTTGGGATTGGTGATGCTCTGGCGCTTTGCAGGATCGCCCACTTTGCGCTCGCCCTTATCAAGGAATGCTACGATGCTCGGAGTGGTTCTCCGCCCTTCGCTATTAGGAATTACGACAGGCTCGTTGCCTTCCATGACAGCAACGCATGAATTAGTCGTTCCTAAGTCTATACCTATAACTTTTCTCATTTTATTGTAATTTTAAGGTTATTAATCAGTGCTATTTGCGGACATATTGTCAATCACTATGCCATAGCGCAAACAAATGCCATTATGGCAGTCAGCCAGCCGAAGGACTGATCCGTCCTATGGCGGATTTTGCAAAAAAACAGTGAAAAATGGACAAAATGGCAAGAAAAAATGTTTACGGTTTGGCATCCTATCCTGTTTTTCCCAAAGGGATTGGTAGGATGGTAGTTTAGAAATCAAAAAGTTCTTTCGGATGAACATCAAGTGCATTTGCGATGGCGAAAATAGTGCTTACACCTGTATTAATATCTCCTCTTTCAATTCTGCTTACCTGCTTTTGAGGTATTCCGGCTTCAAATGCCAGTTGGACTTGAGATATTTTTTGCTTTTTTCTTAGTTCTCTTATTCTTTTTCCTAAAAGCTTTATTCCCTTTTCGTCCCTGATATATTTCATGCACGAAAAGTGAAATCATTTCAAAAATAATTTAGGACTAATTTGTACTAAATCAAAAAATCTTGTATGTTTGCACCGTGCCTTTAAATACTAACATTAAACAAAATCTTATGAAAAAACTATTACAAACAATCAACAACAAAACAAGAAACTGCATAAAGCCCGTTTTTATTATTTTATCTCTTATGCTTGTAAGCATGATGGGGATGGCGCAAACTGCTTATATAACGAATGGTGATGATATTACCGTATCCGTTATTAATGTTGCTACAAATACGGTTGTAGGTACAATTAAAGTTGGTAATCAACCTTTCTGTGTATCTGTGAGCCTCGACGGAACTAAGGTATATGTTACGAATTATATTGATAGTACAGTAAGTGTAATAAATACAGCTACCAATAGTGTTTCGGCTACAATTACAGTTGGTGCTCATCCTGCGGGTGTATCTGTTAGCCCTGATGGCAATAAGGTATATGTTGCGAACCAGCAAGATTCTACTGTAAGTGTAATAAATGCTGCAACCAATACTGTTATTTCCACAATTAGAGTTGGTGTTTATCCTTCTGGCATAGCTGTGAGCCCCGATGGAAGTAAGTTATATGTTACGAATAATCAAAATAGTACGGTAAGTGTAATAAACAGCGCTACCAATGCTGTTTCGGCGACAATTACAGTTGGTAAGAGTCCTTTTGGTATAGCTGTGAGTCCCGATGGAAGTAAGTTATATGTTTCGAATTATCATGATGGTAAACTAAGTGTAATAAACACCGAAACAAATACTGTTGCGGCTGCAATTACTGTTGGCGATGTGCCTTTAGGTGTATCTATAAGCCCCGATGGAAGTAAGGTGTATGTTGTGAATGAATATTCCGGTACAGTAAGCGTAATAAATACAGCTACCAATACTGTTTCAGATTCGATTTTGGTTGGAGCCGGTCCGATTGCATTAGGAAACTTTATTTCCACTCATAAAGTCGTTGGCATTCCTACCTATAGCGTTAATGCAACAAGCATCTCCATCTATCCCAACCCTTTCACTTCCCAAACGACAATAGCCTTTAGTGAAGAACAAAAGAATACCACTATAAAAATAACAGACCTGCCGGGTAAAGAAATAAAAACAATAAACTTTACAGGTAGACAACTAACAATAGACAAAGGAGCCATGAGCAATGGAATCTATTTTGTGCAGATAACAGATGAAAAGAAAAATGTGGTGAATAAAAGGATAGTGGTGCAGTAGGAAAAGATTAAGAAATAAGACAAATACCATTTTAAGAGGAGTGCTACATTTGTCCTATATGTTTTGATAGAGAATATATAAAGATTAAACCTGTTTGAAAATGATAAAACATTTCCCTTTGTCTTTTGTTATTCTTCTGTTTGCGGTTATCTGTTCTCCTTCTGCGTCTTTCAGCCAACCCGTTGGTAACGGCAAGGATGGTTCACCTTCTATCAGTGGTGTGGTGAATGCCTATACACCCTTGATTTCCATTATTTGCAAAGAAAAAATTCAGGTGGGTAATGGCTCCTTATTTAGCCCGGGTGATTTAGTTTTGGTCATACAGATGCAGGGAGCGCAGATAAATGGAAGCGATTCTTCTACTTATGGTTCTATTATCAATTATGCTGATGCGGGCAATTATGAATATTCCTTTGTAAGTGCTATCCATGGCAATGTATTGTTTTTGCAGATACCGCTTTATTTAGCGTATGATACTGCCGGAAAGGTGCAGGTGATACGCATCCCTCAATATGTAAATCCCGTTGTTACAGGCACTCTCACCTGCATGCCCTGGAATGGCGCCCTTGGAGGAGTTTTAGCTCTTGATGCAACAGGCACCATTGTGTTGCAGGCAGGGATGGATGTTTCAAAAACCGGCTTCCGGGGAGGACAGCTATATACGGGACCGGATATAGATTTCAGCGATCCTACTTATATAAGCATAGCGCCTTCTATATATGCTGATGGAACAAAAGGGGAAGGCATTGCCTTCAATGGGTTGCCTCCTTATACCGATGGAAAGGGAGCGCCGGCAAACGGCGGCGGCGGCGGCAATTCACATACAGGCGGCGGCGGCGGCGGCGCTAACTACGGCAGCGGTGGTAACGGAGGATGGGGTTATCCGGCAGATAGTAATTATATTTATTCAGGGGGCAGAGGTGGTCATCCCTTAATAGATTCCAGGCAGCATAATGTATTTATGGGAGGAGGAGGAGGAGCAGGTTCTTGTCATGTAAGTGACTTTGGAGATCCGGCCGATACGGGATCATCAGGTGCAAACGGTGGAGGAATAATAATTATCACCGCCGATAAAATGACCGGCAATACCAATGTTATTAATGCTTACGGAGATTCATCATTAAGCGTAGGCACTGCTAACCATGCTGATGGAGTAGGCGGAGGAGGAGGAGGAGGATCTGTGCTGCTTGCTTTGGATAGCCTTACAAATACGATATTTATAAATATAAGCGGGGGTAACGGAGGCAATACTACGATCAAAGGAGGCGGACCGGGTGGCGGTGGCGGTGGCGGGGTCTGCCGTTTAAGTTCATCAGGGTTGGCAACAAATATTATTCCTGATACGGCGGGTGGAATTGCCGGCGTTTCGCAAGGTGGCCCTTATGGAGCAGTAAACGGGCTGTATGGAGGTACGCTTGGAAATCTTGTCATTTCCCTTAATCCTGTTGTACCGAATGTGAAAGCTGCTTTTAATGCTGCGCCTGCAAACGAACTGGGCACCAATATCGTCATTGCAAACAATAGCATTGGTGCTTCTTCCTATCAATGGAATTTTGGAGATGGCGTGGTAGTTGACAGTTCATCGGTTCTGACTCACACTTATTTATCGCCGGGCATATATGATATAACACTGGTAGTTTCAGATGCGATGAATTGCATTGACAGCACTTCGCAACTTATTATTACTAATTTAACCAATGTCTTTACTCCTAATGGAGATGGAAAGAATGATGTCTTTGCTTTTCCGAATTTTGATACAGAAAATTATTCAATCAAATTTGAGATTTATAACAGATGGGGAAACCTCGTATTCAATGGTAACGATTCGAATAGCAAATGGGATGGAACCATCAATGGGAAAAAAGCAAGCGAAGGCACCTATTATTATATTGTTGAAATTACTGATAATATAAATGGCACCAAATCATCAAAAAGAGGAACAGTAACTTTGCTGCGATAATGAATAATTCACAATTCACAATTCACAATTCACAATTAAAAATCATGCACCTCTCATTGTGCATTGTAAATTGTGCATTGTGCATTCTTTTTTCCCTCTCAACCTCCGCTCAAACCCCATTCGTTTATTGGGATTCAATTCCAGTTGTTCAATGGGGTGACTCTATTAAATACCCTTTTGCAGGGGGCTTCAATAATCCACAATTCTCAACCATTGACCTTAACGGCGACGGCATCGAAGATTTGTTTGTCTTTGAACGAAGCACGAATAAGGTTTATCCGTTTCTTAATAAAGGAACTGCAGGACTGCCTGACTATGTTTATGCGCCTCAGTATCGCAAATGTTTTCCACCGGGATTATACGGTTGGGTGCTGTTACGCGATTATAATTGCGATGGCAAAAAAGATATTTTCACCGGCATGAATTCTTCATTTGCCGTTTACCGCAATGATTATGACAGCACAGGATTAAAATTTACGTTCATGAAAGCTTTTGACGCAAGCTTTTGCTACATTTTTAATAATGACATACCTGCCATCAGTGACCTTGATAACGACGGTGATTTGGATATCCTGACTTTTGACGGGGTGGGTTTATTTATGCAGTATTTCAAGAATATATCAATAGACAGCTTCCACACTTGCGATTCCCTTACTTATGTGCATGCTGAACAGTGCTGGGGCAGCTTTGAAGAAGCATTTGGGGACTGCTATATTAAGTTGGGATCTGATTCCAATAATTCCTGCGTTCTTCATTACAGGTTATCTTCAAATGATACCTTATCCATGCAGGATGAATCGGGGCATCCCGGCAATACTGTCTTAGCTTTGGATTTGAATGGTGATTCAATAAAGGATCTTATTATTGGTCCTCTTGTCTGCACAGACGTACTTGTGCTCCTTGATTCTACTGCTTCTGATATTGCTGTTGATTCTGCTGTGACACAGATTGATCCATATCCTATAGACAATCCGATTCAATTTGCCGGCAGATTTGCTGCAACTTTTTATGAAGATTTAAATAACGATGGCAAAAAAGACCTGATCGCCGCTCCTAACCTAAGCTATTCTGAAGATACTGTTTCGGTATGGTATTATAAAGATACAAGCAGCACAACCATTCCAAAATTCTCTTTTCAACAAAAGGATTTATTGCAGCATGATATGATTGATGTTGGCACCGGATCTTATCCTGTGTTCTTTGATTATAATGGCGACTCCCTGATTGACCTTGTGATCGGCAATTATTTTTATTTTTTACCGGGCACGCCAACCGGTGGTCCTTCTCAACTGGCTCTTTATAAAAATACAGGCACTAAACAATCCCCTGCATTTACGTTGATTACCCGCGATTTTGCCAGCCTTTCCCAATTTAACTTTCATGGTATATATCCTGCTTTTGGTGATTTAAGAGGAACCGGTGTTAAAGACATGATAATTGGAGAATCAACAGGGCGTCTGCTCTATTTTGTGAATACTGCAGGCAAAGGTCAACCGGCCAATTTTGAATGGAACGGTTTGGATTTTGATTCCATTAACGGGCAATTTGCAGCGCCTCAATTAGTAGATGTGAATTGCGACGGAAAACTTGATCTATTGGTAGGACAAAGAAATGGAACCATTGAGTACTTTGAAAATACAGGAACTGTTACTTCGCCTAAGTTCAGCAAAACTCCAACCAATGATAAATTCGGTAATGTTGATGTCGCTTCCGGATTAACCGGTTACGCCATTCCGTTTCTTACTAGCGATGAAGCGGGTAATTTTCAATTGCTGGTTGGCACTCAGAGCGGTGCTATTTATTTATATACGCCTGTTAATAATGACCTCAACAGTTCTTTTCAACTGGTGGATAGTGCTTATTCAGGAATCAGTGAGGGAATGGGTGTGTATATATCTCAAGGAGCATCAATTTGCGGAGCCGATATTGACAACGATGGAAAAATGGATCTTGTTGTCGGCAATTATGCAGGAGGCATTACCTTGTTTAAAGGGCAGCTAAAGAGGGCAGCTCCCAACTGCATTGTCACCCCTCCCCTGCAGCCATTCAGTGTCAGCGTTTATCCCAATCCTGTTATGTCCAATAACCCTTTAACCGTTCACATTACAGGATTAACTGCAAAGGACAATGCCGATATTTATATATATGATGTGCTCGGGCAAACAATATTTCACAATCAACTGCCTGCTGTCTATAATGACTGGAGCATTAACATACCTTCAGCCACATTTTCTGCAGGCGTTTATTTCCTGAGAGTGATTATTCCTTCCGGTGTTGATGCGGGTACAAATACCGTTAAATTTATAATGGGTAACTAAGATATTGACAGGTGCGTTATAACTTCATGAATACAATAGATTAATTGAATATATTTGTACTATAAATAAATTGACATTTTGAAAAAGGCTTGCTGGTTGCAGTTGTTCCTGCTAATTTCGATTGCTTGTTTTGGCCAGAAGAATCTAAGCATTCTTTACAATTACAAGTTCGGAGCAGACACCACCTGCGCCGGGGTGTGGCATTATAACGACAGTTTAAATCGTGAATATGCGCTGGTAGGCACAAGCTTTGGGCTTACTATTTTTGACGTCACTAACCCTGCAAGCTCAACCCGTATTTTCGATGTTCCTGACACTCCCGGCTTATGGAGAGAAGTGAGGGTGTGGAGTCATTACGCTTATGTTTCTAATGAAGGGGTGAGCGGCCACGGAGGAGGGGGAATAACCATTGTTGATCTCAGCACCCTGCCTGATGCACCGGCGTATAAAAAATATACCGGCGATAGTGCCATTGCTGGCATGTTATCAACGGGGCATACCGTTCAGGTAGTGGATGGTTATCTATATGTGAACGGTAGCAACATAGGAAGTCAGCGCGGTACAGTCATATTTTCTCTTGCTGATCCGTGGAACCCTCATTATATAACCGACTGGAATATTACTTATGTGCACGATTGCTTTGTGAGGGGAGATACAATGATAAGCTCTGAAATATATGGACAGGGATACGTGATCAATAGTCTCTCCGTAACCAAGGATACTATCACCACTCTTCAGGCACAAGCCACAACCTGCAATTTCACCCATTCCAGTTGGATGAGCTGTGATGATCATTATTTGTTTACAACTGATGAAAAACCAAACTGCCCTTTAGATGCCTTTGACATCAGTAATCTCAACAACATTCAACTTATTGACCTTTATCGGACTAAGCTAAATCCTGTTGGCGAGGTGCACAACCCGCGTGTGATCTGCACGAATGCTTGTGGCAGCGGTGTTACAGATTTTATAGTTTGTTCCTGCTATGGCGACTCAGCTCATACCGGTGGGCAGGTTACACTTGTTGATGCGTCTCATCCTGAAGATATGATTGAAACCGGAAACATCATTCTTGGCCCCAAGGGTACTGGATTGGTACTTTGCTGGGATGCAGACCCTTTTCCTCAATCCGGCAACATCGTTGCAACAGAAATAAACAACGGATTTTTTGTATTGAAACCTGTCTATACAGGCGCTTGTTTTCTTGAGGGTGTGGTTACAGATTGTAAATCAGGTTTCCCACTGAACCAGGTGGAAGTTGAGATTCTTTTACCACCCGCTGATACCATAGTTCTTGCAAGTTATCTTGGTACATTCACAGGCGCTTATAAAACCGGCATTCCTGATGGTGGCACTTATGACGTCCGGTTCTCTCCTGTATTAGCTGCCGATTCTTTGTATGCGGCCGACACTATTAAGGGAGTTGTATTGCAGAACTGTCAGCTTACAACGCTGAATGCAGGCTTATGCACCGTTGGCATTGATGAAAAATCATTGTCCGAACTCTTTCAGGTTTATCCTGCTCCTGCCAGTGATAAGCTTAATATTCATTTTTCGTCGATTGCCAAAGCATTAAGCGTGACATTTTCAATAACCAATGTTCTTGGACAATCTGCTTTACCCCCTCTTCAGGCAAGAGAGGCTGACACAACAATGGATATCAGCAAGCTTGCTTCAGGAATTTATTTTATTCAGATAAAAACAGAAAGCGGAAGTGTTACAAAGAGGTTTGTGAAAGATTAAGGGTACGAATATCAATCCCGATCTCATTCACTCACCCAATGAGCATTACGGTGTTTTCAACTTTATGATAGGCATCGAAACCATTCCGCTTTTCTTTAAATACTTTGCGGAGCTAAGTAAGAAGTAGTTTGCGGTTTACCGTTATATATAACCCCGACGAAATTTGGAAATTCTTCGGGGTTTATTTTTCATCTGTCTCGTCCTGAAAAAAGTTGACTATAAATCCATAGTCAAGAATGAAAATAAAGTTC
>PLYJ01000024.1 GCA_003151745.1 Bacteroidota bacterium | reverse complement strand
GGGGGCTGTTACAACGGAATCTCCAATAGTGCTTCTAATGCTAATACAGCTGTAGGTTCCAACTGTTTATATTCTAATACTGCTGCTTCTAATTCCGGCTTTGGGAATAAGTGTTTATACACCAATTCTTCTGGTACCCTTAATTCCGGCTTTGGTGATTTTTGTTTATACTCCAACACCTCTGGTGGTTCTAATATGGGCTTTGGTGAGAGTTGTTTATACTCCAATACCACTGGTGGTTCAAATGTCGGTTTGGGGGCCAATTGTTTATACTCCAATGTTACGGGTGGTAGCAATTGCGCTCTCGGAGGTGGGGCAATGCAATACACGACTGGCAGTTACGGTTGTGCTGTTGGTAGTCTAGCAGTTCGTAATGCAACAGCTAGTTATAATAACGGATTTGGTTACGGAGCAGTTATTAATGCGACAGGAACAACAGCAATCAGTAATAACGGCTTTGGCGCAAATTCTCTCAGTGGCACTACTAGTGGTGGTTATAATTGTGGCTTTGGAGACCATGCCGGAACCACAAACACAACAGGTTACTACAACACATATCTTGGTCATTATGCTGATGCAAATGCTAACAATCTAAATTATGCAACTGCGATTGGTTTCAATGCAGTTACCACTGCAACCAATATGATGTATTTGGGAAATTCCAATACATTGACCTACTGTCCTCTTGGTGTTTTTAGTGGTAGCGATGGGCGATTTAAGATTAATGTTGCTGAAAATGTAAAAGGATTGGCATTTATCAAAAAACTTCGCCCTGTTACATACAATATGGATACAAAACATTTAGATGCATTCCTGTCTCAGAATCTATCTGACAGTGCAAAAGCACAACATCAAGCTATGGACTTTACTGCGTCTACTGCCGTTGTTCACTCAGGATTCATAGCACAAGAAGTTGAACAGGCAGGTCATGATGTTGGATTTGTATCTTCCATCGTACATGCTCCAGATAATGCGAACACCCATTATGCCTTGAATTATGCAGAAATGGTGGTGCCTTTGGTAAAAGCTGTTCAGGAATTAAGTCAAACAGCAGACAGCTTGAGAGCACAAAATCAAGCTCTTCAGGCTCAAGTCAATCAGATTATTAATTCCTGTTGCCCAGGAGCCACTGGACGCTCAATGCAAAACAATAATAACAATAATGGGTCAACTAATGGAACTGAGAAAATCGGTGCAATTAATGTTGATATAAGTGATGTAAATGCAGTTGTTCTTAACCAGAATGTCCCTAATCCATTTGCTGAACAAACAGTAATTTCATACAATATTCCTCAAATATTGAATTCAGCTCAAATTCTTTTTTATAACTCTGTCGGAGTGATGATAAAAACCGTAGAAATTAAAACAACAGGAGCTGGTCAATTAAACGTATTTGCTAATGACTTGAGCAATGGCATTTATAGCTATACTCTTGTTGTAGACGGTAAAGTAATTGATACAAAGAGAATGGTAAAGCAACAATAAGCTGTAAAACCAATAAAAGAGGGTGAGAATGTGAAACTATTTCATTCTCACCCTTTTCTACCTTGATAATATTATGTAACTTTAAGAGTATGAGTTATATTACCTAATTGAATATATTTCATTATCTCTTGAAAAAAATATTCCAAATACTCACAATCCTAATTCCTTTGATTTGCAATGGGCAAAAGCAAGGAAATATCTGGTATTTCGGAAATCATGCAGGGTTAGATTTTAATAATAATCCTCCTACTTCACTATTAACTGGTCAAACTTATATGTGCTGTTCAAGAGGATGGAATGAAGGATGTTCCTCAATAAGTGATAGTTCAGGTTCTTTGCTTTTCTACACAAACGGGGTAAAAGTTTGGAACAGGAATCAGCAAGTTATGCCTCATGGCGATAGTTTAATGGGTAATGTGTCCTCCACACAATCGAGTCTTATTGTTCCTCAGCCAGGAAGCAACGAATATTTCTATATTTTCACAACTGATGCACAAGAAAATAATTTTCAAAACGGATTGAGATATTCAAAAGTTGACATTTGTCTTGATGGTGGATTTGGGGATGTGCTAATTGGGATAGATGCGAATGGGAGTCAGAAAAACAGACGACTGGTTGACACTACCTGCGAAAAATTGGTTTGTGTTAGGCATTCGAACGGAACAGATTACTGGATAATAACTCATAAATTTCTTTCTGATGCTTTTTATTCATTCCAATTGTCAAGCACGGGCGTTTCATCTGCCATTGTTTCTCATACTGGATTGATCGACTCCAATGGTGTGGGTCAAATGAGTGCCTCTCCTAATGGGTTGAAAATAGGATATGCCGTGCCGAGTGGCAGGAATGGCTTTACATTATTGGCAGACTTCGATCCATTAACGGGTGTGGTTTCGAATGCCCAATCTTTAGTGATCAAAGGTACTGAGTACGCTGTTTCATTTTCTCCCGACAATTCCAAGCTCTATTTTTCGACAGCTGGGCACGGAAATGTCTATCAGTACGATTTGAACGCTGGTAATATGGCAGCTATCATTGCATCCAGATATGACTTTTTTTATGGGCCTGACAGTTGGAGGCAAATGCAGTTAGGCCCCGAAGGTAAACTGTATCTTTCAAGAACAGGTAAATCATATGTTTCTGCCATTGAATATCCGAATAACCTGGGTGCTGCCGCTATTTATACTGATTCTGCAATTTATCTTGGTGGAAAGTTGGCTTCATTTGGGTTACCAAACTTTATTGCCGGATACAATTATTCAAATACTTTTAATAATTGTGTCATAACAGGTTTTAACGAGACAAGTAAGACACCTGATGAGACTTTAAGTCAGAATATTCCGAATCCAGCCTCTGATTTTACAAGGATTGAGTACAAATTGCCAGATGTCAATAAAGGAGGCGAAATAATCTTATATGACTTATTGGGGAAAGAGATAAATAGGTACATCTTATTGGAATCCACAAATTCCATCATTATTTCTGTAGCGAACATTCCAGCAGGAACCTATTACTATCAACTTCAAACATCTGGTGGCAATACTGCGGGGAAAAAGCTGGTTGTTATCAAATAGCCACCCCTAAGATTGATAGTCAAATAAGCTGAATCCCTATAATTTCTCACTGTGTGATCCCCATTTCATATATACTCCTCCACATGTAAGATTTCCTTGCTTTTTGTCAAAAGCAGCCTAACTGCAATAATATCAATACATTCAGAGGATTTAGAATGACTATTTAAGGAATTTATCTATCCTTAACAGGAAATATTTGTTGCTGATATAGAAATTAGCATACATTTGAGCTGTATCCAACTCAATCATTAAGCTTCAGGCAAATTCATTCCTAGTCAGGAATCCAAATCCAATAATATAATGGCAATCATAAAGTGTCAGGAATGTGGCAAAGAAATAAGCAGCACGGCAAAAGCATGCCCTTCATGCGGAGCTAGTCAGAAAAAAAGCAGCGGGCCAATGATATTTGTAATAATCATTCTCATTCTAGGGCTGGGAATCTTCTCCTATTTCCAGTTTTTTCGTACTTCAGATGATTCTAGCGCCAGGATTGCTGCGGCAAAGGACCTCCTTTCAAGTAATTGTGATGAATTGACCAATATGTCAACAGAATACATCAAAAAGAATTGGGCAGCAAACACAATGAAATTTATCGAAGAGAATAGATGTAATTGTGTTATTGAGATACTCGCTCCCAAGATGGCTGATAAATACTCTCTTCAAGAATTGCTTGATCTAAAGAATAAGCCTATTCATGATATTCAAGCTATCACTGAAATTATTGAGGCAAATAAGGATGATGTAATGAAGTGTCTGACCTTTCAAAAATGAGATTTATCATGAGAAAACTACCACTACTGTTCTTTGTCATTGCGGCATTTGCTTTATTTTCATGTGGAAATGGAAGCTCATCCAGAAATGGGTCTGTTTCAACGCAAAGTTATGACCAGGTAAAAATGTCTCTTGAAGACCAGGAGAAAAGTAATCCATTGCAATTTCTGTCATCTACTGGAACTTACAGGGAAGAACTATTGGGTCACAGAAAGGTAATTGAGGGCACCGTCACAAGCAGAGCAACAATAGCAACCTTCAAGGATGTTGTTCTTCGGTTCACCTTTTATAGCAAAACCAAGACGGAAATAGGCACAGCTAATTATGTTGTGTACGATTTCTTTCCACCGAATCAGCAAAAGAAATTCACATTTAAAATTGATGCTCCAGGTGGAACAAGCACCATGGGTTAATTAATTACGGACGTTTGCGGAGTTAGGGCTCTAGTATAACACTCTTAAACTCT
>PLYJ01000001.1 GCA_003151745.1 Bacteroidota bacterium | reverse complement strand
AAAAAAGAATTACCGATTGGCGGGCAAAGATACAAACCTTTCGAACGAGTTTAAAAAAGACTTAGAGGAGATTTATCAATTTTACATCACTTTTATTAAAGAGGATTAGAGCATAGTGATATAACTTCTCTCTTATGCTTGTGAAACCACTTCCTTAATCGTATAATGTCCTGCTTTCTTAAGCTGAGCTTGCAATTCTTCAAGATCAATGGATTTGTTCATGGTTATAACCACCCTTTGCGGATGCAATTGCACTTCTGCTTCTTTAACATCGGGGAGTTGCAGCAACGTCCGCTTTACGTTGTTTACGCAACCGCCACAACTCATCCCTTCTAACTCATAGGTTTTTTTCATTTTGTTTGGTTTTAATTTGTAACTGGTAGAGAATAAAAAAAGGACAAATTCTATTTTTGCCCTTTTTTATTAAAATTAAAATTATGCTTTAACGGCAGCAAGCTCTTCGCAAATTTCTGCGCATTTTTTGCAAGCGTCAGCACATTCTTTGCAACTAGAATGATGAGAAGCGTGTTTCTTGCACTCTTCTGCACATGCATTGCAAACTTCAGCACATATGGCATGTAACTCTTGCCCATACTTAGAACCTCTAGCCTCTAATCTGGCGCATAATGCACAGATGTCAGCACAATCACGGCACAACGAAATACATTGTTGATTACTGTCTTTAATACAATCTGTGATACATCTTTCGCATGTAATCAAACACGCCAAGCAAGCATCAATACAACTTTTTAAATTTTTCATATTATTTAGTTTACATTGTGAATGAATTTTCACAATGTGGCAAAGGTGAGCACTTTTAAACAGCTAAGCGTTGTACAATTTTAGTAATAAATTTCATAATTCACACATTTTACACTTACACTAACTTCAAGAGCTTGATAAAAAAAACGCATCATACTCGGAAATGTGTGAATGATGTAACATTTTTTTAAAGTTGTGTAATATTTATCCCTTGATGAACACCCATTTTTGCAGCGTAATAATTCAGTTACAAATTAATAATAAAAACTATGTTATACGATGGTTATCACTTCTGGGGAATGCACCTTATATGGTGGTTCGTTTGGTTGGGTTTTCTTTTTTGGATATTCGCAACTCCTTATAATATCCCCTATCAGCGAATGAAGAAAGACTCTCCTCTTGACATTTTGAAAAAAAGGTTTGCTTCAGGGCAAATCAAAACCGAAGAATATCAGGAGAAGAAAAAAATTCTCGAAAGTGATTTGGCAAAGCAAAGCTGAATTACTTCAGGCAGCTAAAGAAGGCTGAAGCGCAGAGCGATGTAAAAAATCTTGAGATTTCAAAATTAGTGATGATGATTGTCACTTCATGCTTTGATTAAGATCATAGGTTCAATATTGGGATATGTAAATATTTACATATCTACATACTCTATATGAAACCAGTTAACGAAACCATAAAAAAGATTGCCGAAGTCCTAAGGGCATTAGGTCATCCTGTGCGTATTCAGATTCTTCTGCTACTTAATAATAAAAAAAACAGAAATATTTCTGTTACGGAAATTCACGAAAATTTAGGATTGACACAATCCGAAACCTCAAGGCACTTAATAGTTTTGAAAAACGCATCTATTCTTGCTTGCACCAAACAAGGAGCTAATTCATACTACTTTATAAACGATAAAGACACTTTTATACAAGGCATGGCTACATGTATAAATAAAAATGCGATGTAAACTTGTTACAATGAAACAAAATAATGAAACATCAGCATAGCAGCGAACACGCAGATCATACTATGCAAGGTATGAATCCATCAATGGGTCACGAAGGGCATGACCATCACAAAATGATGATTGAGGATTTTAGAAGGAGATTTTTTGTTACGCTTATTATTACGATTCCAGTGATGATTCTTTCGCCAATGATTCAGCTTTGGTTTGGGTTTAATCTTGCATTCAACGGCTCATCTTATTTACTTTTTATTCTTTCATCCATTGTATTTTTTTATGGCGGATTACCTTTTTTAAAAGGATTAGTAGATGAATTAAAAAAAGGTTCGCCAGGCATGATGACCTTGATCGCAGTAGCCATTACAGTCGCCTATGCTTACAGCGTAGCAACCGTATTCGGGTTAAAAGGAATGGATTTCTTCTGGGAACTCTGTACACTCATTTTAATCATGTTATTAGGACATTGGATTGAAATGAAATCCGTTGCGGGTGCATCAAAGGAATTAGAATTATTAGTTCAACTCATGCCATCCGATGCACACATGATAATGGGTGAAATGGTTCACGAAGTAAAAACCGATTCACTTAAAGAAGGTGATTTGATTTTGATAAAGCCCGGAGAAAATGTTGCAGCAGACGGAATAATTGCAGAAGGAGAAAGCTATTTAAACGAATCTATGCTGACAGGAGAATCCATTCCTGTGAAAAAATACAAGGATGAGAAAGTAATTGCAGGTTCAATCAATGGAAATGGTTCACTGAAAGTTACTGTAAGTCATTCGTCAAAAGATTCATATCTGGCTCGTGTTGTCAAATTGGTGAACGATGCGCAGAAAACAAAATCAAAAACACAATTACTTGCAGATAAGGCAGCTCGCATTCTTACCATCGTTGCGCTGGGTGCCGGATTTGCTACCTTCTTTTATTGGTTATTAATCGGCAATCAATCATTTGTCTTTGCGCTGGAAAGAATGGTAACTGTAATTGTTATTTGCTGCCCTCACGCTTTGGGATTAGCTGTACCTCTTGTGGTTGCTGTTTCAACTTCTCTTTCCGCAAAAAATGGCTTGCTCATAAAAAACAGAACCGCATTTGAGAACTCAAGAAAAATTACGACTATACTATTCGACAAAACAGGCACACTAACAGTTGGAAAATTCGAGGTCGCAAGAATAAAATCTTTACAATCAACGCTTGATGAAAAAGAAATAGTTCGAATAGCTGCTGCACTTGAACAAAATTCTGAACATCCTATTGCGACAGGAATAATAGCTAAAGCGAAAGAATTTTCAGTTGCAGTTCCATCGGTCAATAATTTCAAAGCTATCACCGGAAAAGGAGTTGAGGCAGATATGGAAGGCAGGAACATCAAAGTGGTCAGCCCGGGTTATCTGAAAGAGAATAAAATTCCATTCCCAGAAAATTACGCGAGTAGTGCAGCAGAAACTATTGTATTTGTAATCATTAATAATCAATTAGCAGGATACATTGCCCTTGCCGATAAAATAAGACCTGAATCGTATCAGGCAATTCAAACACTTCATGCAAACGGAATTAAATCATTGTTACTCACGGGTGATAATGCGATGGTAGCAAAGAGTGTAAGCGATGAATTAAAGATGGACGGGTTCTATGCTGAGGTATTACCTCATCAGAAATTGGAAAAGATAAAAGAGTTGCAAAGCAAAGGTGAGTTTGTTGCTATGACAGGTGACGGTGTAAATGATGCGCCTGCATTAGCGCAAGCTGACATAGGTATTGCGGTTGGAAGCGGAAGCGATATTGCAGCAGAAACAGCAGGAATCGTTTTAGTAAACAGCAATCCGAAAGACATTGCCAGTTTGATTCTTTTCGGAAAAGCAACATACAAAAAAATGATTCAGAATTTAATTTGGGCAACGGGATACAATGTTATTGCATTGCCATTAGCAGCGGGAGTTCTTTACAAATGGAATATCATGTTAAGTCCGGCAGCAGGAGCAGTGCTAATGAGTTTAAGCACTATTGTAGTTGCCATCAATGCGAAAATGTTAAGAGTGAAAACATCTAAGTAATAATGCGTGAACTAAAAAATGGAATTTTATAACCAAAAGGCAGATGTTGTTATTGAGCATTTTAAAAGTAATGCTAAGGAAGGACTCAGCGAAAAAGATATTGAACCGAACAGGCAAAAGTTTGGCAATAATATCTTAAAGGAATCTAATAAGAGAAGTATCTGGCTGATGCTTTTCAGCCAATTTACTGATTTGCTTGTTGTTATTTTTATTCTTGCAGGCTTGCTTGATTTCTATTTAGGACAAACCCGGGATGGTACTGTTCTGATAGCTATCGTTGTTTCAAATGCCTTAATAGGTTTTTATCAGGAATTAAAAGCCGAAAACATTCTTGCTTCACTCAAAAAATTAGTTGTTGAAAAATGCAAAGTCCTCAGAGATGGCAAGACCGTTGAAATACTTGTTGAAGACCTTGTGGCTGGGGATATAGTACAGCTATTTGAAGGGGATGGAGTGCCAGCCGATGTTCGTTTGGTTCAGTCAAATGGATTCTCGACCAATGAATTCATTCTTACGGGCGAATCATTACCTTCTGATAAAGACCACGCTTTCACCACGGATAAAACAATTCCTGTTTCAGAAATTAAGAATTGTGCATTTATGGGAACTACCGTTGCCAGAGGAGAAGCAACAGGAATTGTTTATGCTACCGGAATGCAAACTGAAATAGGCAAGATAAGCGCTACCTCAAAAAAGATTAAAACAGATAAAACGCCAATACAACTTGAAGCAGCAGATGTCGCTAAAAAGGTAATGTGGGCTACGATGATAATTGCTGCTCCGCTTTTCGCAACACGAATGATTCTGCATGATTCGATGTTAGTAGCATTGATTTTTACCGTAGGTGTTGCAGCAGCAATGGTTCCTGAAGGGCTTCCCGCGCAAATTTCAACTGCACTCGCTTTAGGTGTGAGGAGGTTGGCAAAGAATAAAGCCATTGTTAAAAGAATCTCGGCTGTTGAAACGCTCGGTTCAGCCACCGTAATTGCCTCTGACAAAACCGGAACAATTACTCGGAATGAAATGACAATAACGGGTTGCCACTTTAACGGCAATGAGTTCACGATTTCAGGGCTTGGTTATGCTCCCACAGGTGAAATTTTGACGCTTGAAGGGAAACACCTTGATAAATCGAATCTGGGAGATTTGAAAATATTTTTTCTTTCCGGTTATCTTTCTTCTACCGGAAAAATTAATCCTCCTGACAAATACCATCCCACATGGTATTGTATTGGTGACCCGACAGAATCATCATTTGCCACACTTGCCATGAAAGCAGGTTTTACTCTTGAGGAGATTAATAAAGAATACCCGCTTGTTCAGTCGTTCGGATTTGATTCAGTAAGAAAAAGGGCTTCTATCGTCAGGAAAAATAATGACAAAACAATCTCTTTTGTGAAAGGAGCAATTGAATCTATACTTGGTGTATCAGATAAAATAATTATTAACGGTGAGGTAAAGGCACTGACTGAAGAACAAAAAAAACAAATACTATCAACCTCT
>PLYJ01000143.1 GCA_003151745.1 Bacteroidota bacterium | reverse complement strand
TTTATATTAGCGATTAGTATAACAAAATAAAGGATGTGCACAATAGCAAATTCAGAGCTAATTATCTGCTATCGTTGATATGTTGATTTGAACTCTATAATACCCTAAGACCACATTTAAGGTGTCACATCATGATTCGTTCGAGATTGATATAAGAAAAGGGATAGTTATTCTTTTCATCAGCAGGAAACTCATTGTGTGAAACTTGTTTCCACTCTTCCATATTCAACTCAGGAAAGTAAGTATCCCCTTCAAAACGCTGATGAATACGTGTCATATAAATCTTGTTCACTAAAGGCAATGCTTCGCGAAATATTTCTCCTCCTCCAAAAATAAAAGCTTCGTTATCGTCCTTTGCTGCTTTAATGCCTTCAGCAAGAGAAGGGACAACAGTACATCCTTTGGCTTTGTAATCTTTATTTCTTGTAATAATAATAATCGGTCTTCCTGACAATGGCTTACCGATGCTGTCAAAAGTCTTTCTGCCCATGATGAGATGATGCCCCATCGTGATTGCTTTCACTCTTTTCAAATCAGCAGAAAGATGCCACGGCAAATCATTGTTTATGCCTATAAGGTTGTTTTCGGAAAGAGCAACGATAATAGATAGGTTCATTGGTTCAATAGTTCATCAGTTTATTGGTAGGCAATTATTTAGTTGCTTGACTTTTGCCAATGAACTTCATATATGCATTCAGTTTTTTATGAATGGTTTCCAGTTTTTCAATTAGATCATCAAACTTCTCATCAGAAATAAATTTTCTGTTTCGTGCTTTTGTTAACCATGTTTTTGTTTCCAGAATAGAATCTCTGCTGTAAAAACAAAACTGCTTATTTTCTTTGAAATGATACCTTCCATAACCCTCTGCAATATTTGCTGCGATTGAATCCGATGAACGAATTATTTGTTTCCCCATGGTGTCGGTGGCAAGAAAATTCCATTTTGAAGCAATGTCCCATATTTCATCACCTAATTTCATCGCAAGCTGGTATGTTTCCAAATCTTCGAGTTTGAATTGTTCATATTCATGGCTGTGTTTACTAATGAACTATTGAACCAATGAACTATTATACAGCAACGCTTCCCTTAATGTGCGGATGTGCGTCATAATTCTCTAATGAAAAATCTTCAAACTTAAAATCAAAAATGTTCTTTATCGCCGGATTCAAACGCATGATTGGTAAAGGCTTTGGCGTTCTTGATAGTTGAAGCTCTACTTGTTCAAAATGATTTGAATAAATATGCGCGTCGCCAAACGTGTGAATAAATTCACCCGCTTTCAAATCACAAACCTGTGCAACCATCATGGTGAATAGGGCATAAGAGGCGATGTTAAAAGGAACACCAAGAAAAATATCCGCACTGCGCTGATAGAGTTGACAAGAAAGTTTTCCGTTTGCAACGTAGAATTGAAAAAACGCATGACAGGGAGGCAACTTCATTTTATCAATCTCTCCCACATTCCATGCACTTACAATCAAACGCCTTGAATCAGGATTCTTTTTAATCTGCTGTATTACATCCGTGATCTGGTCAATGGTTCTGCCATCAACAGTCTTCCAACTTCTCCATTGCGATCCGTAAACGGGGCCAAGATCACCTTTTTCATCTGCCCAATCATCCCAAATGCTAACACCGTTTTCTTTCAGGTAACGAATGTTGGTTTCGCCTTTTAAAAACCAAAGTAACTCATGAATGATGGACTTGGTGTGTAGCTTCTTTGTTGTGAGTAAAGGGAATCCCTCCTGCAGATCGAAACGCATCTGGTAACCGAAAACACTACGCGTACCTGTTCCTGTGCGGTCACTTTTCACAGTGCCGTTTTGCATTACATATTTTAAAAGATCAAGGTATTGCTTCATTTAAAAGGAATAATGAATAATTAATAATGAATAAATCGTTTTTAATGAACTTTATTACTTTTTCATTATTACTTATTCCTTCTTTAGGAGGATTTTCTCTTCACCAACTCATCCCTGATCTTGGAAGCCTTCTCATACGCTTCATCTTCCAGCGCCTTCTTCAATTCTTCCTTCAGCTCATCCGTAGAAGCTGCTGTAAGTTCTGTTTCTGTCAGCTTTGTTTTGGAAGGCATTTCACCGATGGTTTTTTCTTCCGTGCCTAACATGGGTGCGTTTTCATCAAGAAGTATGCCTGCTGAAGAAAGGATAAACTCATAAGTATATATAGGGCAGTTGAAGCGTACAGCTATTGCTATGGCATCAGAGGTACGGGCATCAATCTCTACCTTTTTTTCTCCGTTGTTGCAAACAAGCTTTGCATAAAAAACCCCTTCCACCAGGTTGAAAACAATCACTTCTTCTATTTCAATCTCAAATGAGGAAGCAAAGCTTTTAAAAAGATCATGCGTGAGCGGGCGGGAGGGAGTCATGTTCTCCAACTCTATAGCAATGGCCTGTGCTTCGAAAGCGCCAATAATGATAGGCAATCTACGCTTGCCCTTTTCCTCTCCAAGCACAAGTGCATAAGCACCCGACTGCGTCTGACTGTAAGAGAGGCCAATGATTTCTAATTTAAGTTTCTTCATAGCACTTGAAATGCCCACACTAAGTTAAGAATTTGTTTTCAGTTTACAGTTTACGGTTTACAGTTTGGCGCCATCAAAGTAAAGGTAAATATAAATCTATTTTTAAATCTGCGAATCTGTGGCATTTTTTCTTAATTCTGATTTGCTTTAAATGCTTTGGCCGCTTCAATTAATTTAGGAACAACTTCAAAGGCATCTCCGCATATTCCATAATCCGCTGCCTTAAAGAACGGCGCTTCCGGATCTTTATTGATCACTACAATCACTTTGGAAGAGCTTACTCCTGCAAGATGCTGAATAGCGCCGGAAATGCCAACAGCAATGTAAAGATTGGGGCTGATGGCAATTCCTGTTTGACCCACATGCTCTGAATGAGGTCTCCATCCTGCATCTGAAACGGGCTTGGAACATGCAGTGGCTGCACCAAGCGTGCTGGCTAACTGCTCAATCATTCCCCAATTCTCAGGTCCTTTCAATCCGCGTCCACCTGAAACAACAAGTTCTGCATCAGGCAATGAAATTTTATCAGATGCACGAACCGTTTTTTTAACAACAATGGCAAAATCTTTATCGTTCAGTTGAGGTTCAAACTTTTCAATCGTGCAGCTTACAGTATTCTCAACCACTTTGTAAGAGTTCGGCATCATGCTGATCACTTTTACATCAGACAGCAATTCAACATAAGCGAATGCCTTGCCTGAATAAGCGCCTTTCTTCACAACAAAGCCGCCATCCGTTTTAGGAAGATCAACTACATTTTCACCAAGCCCTGCTTCGAGCTTTACAGCCACACGAGGCGCAATACCTTTTCCTGAAAAGCTTGCTGCCATCACAATTATTTTTGCTCCTTCTGATTTGGCAGCTTGCGCTATAGCAGATGCATAAGGCTGTGTGCTGAATGTTTTAAGCTTTTCATTAGTTGAATTAAGCACTTTTGAAGCACCATATTTGCCAAGCTTGTTCAGCTCATCATCGCTGACAGCGCCGATAGAAAGAGCTGTGACAGTGCTACCTGATTGCTTTGCAATTGCCGAAGCAAACGACACAATTTCAAACGTTGACTTCTTGAATCTTCCTTCGGTGTTTTCAACAAAAACTAAAACGGACATTCTAAATTAAGTTTAAAGTTCAATGTTCAAAGTTTAAGGTTCAAGCCGATGGAACGAACTTTGAACTTTCAAACCTTGAACCTTGAACTAAATTATCTTTTTCTCCTCGCGCAGCATTTCAAACAGCTTGCCTGCATTTTCGGGATTTATCATTTTCACAGCGGTTCTTGCAACAGGCTTTTCGAAAGAAATCACCTTTGCATGTTGCGCAACTACTATTGGTTCAACAACAGTCAATGGTTTTGTACGCGCGCTCATGATGCCGCGCATGTTTGGAATCTTTGGCTCTGCCATTCCTTCGGAAGCTCCTGCTGCAAAAGGCATTGGTACACTAATTACTTCTTTACCTCCTTCAATTTCTCTTTCTAATGTTGCAGAAGTACCTTCCACATCCAGCTTCTTTGCAAAAAGAATGCAGGGAATGTCAAGCAATTCCGCAATCATGTTTGATACGCCGCCGCCATTATAATCGCTTGACTCTTTACCGCAAAGAATCATATCAAAGTTTTGTGTTTTTGCATAGCTGGCGATCTGCTTTGCAACAAAGTATCCGTCACGCGGAGCGGCATTTACTCGTACAGCATCTGTTGCGCCTATTGCCAAAGCCTTGCGGATAGTAGGTTCTACGGAAACATCGCCTACCGTAATTACCGTAACCGTTCCTTTGCCGCCATCAGTAAGCTCCAGCGCGCGCGCAAGGGCAATTTCATCATACGGGTTGATAATAAACGTAACACCTGCCGAAATAAACTCTTTATTGTCAGGCGTAAAATTTATTTTTGCAGTGGTATCGGGAACGTGGGAAATACAGACGAGAATCTTCATTACATCTACGAATTACGAATCATTACGAATATACGAATCGGGAAACGTACTTTCGTTGCTTCGAATGAATTTTGTGGCGCGAATTTACACATTTAATCAAATGAATGAAGCCGATGAATGATAATTCCGCTACGAGGATAGAATTGCTGAAGGCATACCTTGCCGAAGACCCCTCAGACCCTTTTATGCAATATGCTTTGGCATTGGAATACGTCCGTTTAGAGAAGCCTGATCATGCTATATTTCTGCTCGAAAACGTCTTAAAACAGAACCCGGATTATCTTCCTTCCTATTATCAGCTTGGAAGACTGTACGAGAAAAGCTCCCGCAATGATGATGCGTTAAGGATTTACGCTGACGGCATGGAAGTGGCGCGGCTGCAGAAGGATTTGCACACTTTGAGTGAGTTGCAGGGGGCTTATGATATACTTAGTGAATAGACAGCAATCCTTCGAGTGGTTAAATTTTGGCAAAAATTTGTTTGAACCGCTAATTAAATTATTGCTTTAAACTTAATTTAGAATTATTTACTTTGTACCTAGATTAGTAAACATGACTCATAAAAAATTGTATGGTTGTTCCGCATTTTACAAATATCAGACAGTCAATACTTGATTGTTTAAATGAGGCGACTGAAGAAATTCTTGTTGCAGTTTACTGGTTTACTAATCATCAACTTTTTGATAAGTTATGTGACAAAGTTAGAGAAGGGAAAAAGGTTGCAATAATAATTCATAATGATTATATCAATAATCGAGAAGCAGGGCTAAATTTTCAATCATTCATTGACCTTGGTGGGGAATTTTATTTTTCAACAATAGACAAGCCAATGCACAACAAGTTCTGTGTTATTGACAACAAGATTTTAATAAATGGCTCTTATAATTGGACTTACTACGCGGAGATAAAAAATAGCGAAAATATCTTAGTAATTGAGGATGAGTTTGCGACAATTGCAGCTTTCAAAGATGAATTTAACAATTTAAGATTGCTGTTTAAACAAGAAAAAGAAGTTCAAACATTAACACGATTTGAACTTGACGAATTTAATGAGCTTAATGCAAAAGAATATTTAGCCAACGACATCATCTACGAGGCGAAAGCTACAAACAGGCCTGAAATGGTTGAAACTGCTTTTAAGCTTTCACCTAATAATATTAAAGTACAAGACACAGCGGTTAAGTTAAATTTAAAAGGAACGAGAAAGCTAAAGTGCTCTGTTGGGGCAGGCATTAAAGATAATAAGTACTTAATTGGTGTTGAAAAGGGCACTCTTCTTCCCGTTATAATAAGCAAGATATTACATACAATTAAAGATGGGCAAACTTCTTGTCAAAGTATTCTTTACTACGGAGACAATGAAACTGCGAGTTTGAATAATAAAATGCCTGGACTCAGCGCAAATAGAAAAGCAGGAGGAGTAGTTGTACATGGTTTGCCTCCAAAGCGAGAAGGAGAAGCAAAGTTAAAAATGATATTTACAATTGATATTTATGGTGACTTGAGGGTTAAGTTTTATTCTCTTGACAATGGACGAAGCGATTATTTTAATATCGATATAAAAGGGTTGCTTACTGATGTGGTAACAGAATAGCCAGTCATAATAATTATTCATGCAGTACAACTCATTTTAAAATTGGTTAAGTATGCGTGCCATCATTATTCCACTCAATGAATTTTTCTATAATCATGACAAGTATGATGGTACTACTCCCCCTGAGCGTTTTTTTAATCGACGGCCAATATTTAAAAAATATTTTCTTGAAACAAAAGTTGGTGAAGCAATCTTAGTTTATCCATTTGCTTTTGCAGTACTAGCTTTTTATGTCGCACCCTTTTTTACATGGCATTATCTTAAATCAGGATATGCCATCGCAAATAGCAAATGCCATGTTGTGGCGGGTAAATTTGAAAAAGCACTTAAGAAATTTCAGTCAAAAAATATTTTCCCTACAATACAAATATTTCAACGGAAGGGCTATTCTCTTATTGTTTACTATACGTCCGATATGATTCCAAGGAAAACGAAAAAACGGAAAATATTTTTCGAAAAGATGGAATTGATGAAAGCAAAACTAAAGATCGCTCATATTATAGAAGCCAATTCGAGAGAGGATATTGAAAAGGCCATTCTTTCATTTAATATCAATGTATCAGAATCGTTTTTCATGACTGATGGAAGAATTGACTTAAGTGATTACCGGCAAATTCCTGAAATGGTAGATTTTCAAATATGAGAAGTTTTGAGTTTGGTTGATTGATTCACCTTGTTCAATCAAAATAGAACAATCTAGATTAACCCAAATTTCAGTCAAAAAAATGCAAATTTTAAAGGGCTGTCTTTAAATGCTTTTAAATATTGCTCTTTTTACACAAAATTCACTCATTTCAACGGGCGTTTTTTAAAAAGTGTCGCATGCTTTTTATTTTGTGTTGCAATACAATTTAGTATTGTCGTCTATTTATTAAGTAATGTTGCTACACAATTATGTAGTGTAGTCTGTTTATTATGTTGTGTTGCTACACAATGATGTTGTGTTGTCTGCTTTTTAAGTCGTGTTGCAACACAATAATGTTGTGTAGTCTGCTTATTATGTAGTGTTGCGACACAATCTTTTAAAATGATGTGTTGTCAGAGAACCGTTTTGTTTACGAAGGTTTTAAAGTCTTTAAGTTTTGCTTGCTCCCGGCACAAAGTCCTTAAGGTAATAAGGCTCGAAAAGGGCAACGTCTTCAAACTGCTTTTCTGTGAACTTTTCATCGGCTATTGCAATCATATATTCCGCAGAAGGTGAAAAGTTCTCAATAAAAACTGCATTGGCTTGATGCGAGAGGACTTCTTTGCACTTAACAGCGCCATCGCCGAAAAAGATTACCCTGTTGTCTTTCAATAATTCAGAAAAAGAATTTTCTGTGATGATTTCGGCAGCCGTTTTCCGTATTTCTTTTAATTCTTCATCATATATAGCACAATAGACTTCCATGCGCCGTGCATCAATCATGGGGCAGAAAAGTATCGGTTTATGGTTTACGGTTTCCTGTTTACTGTTTGCAAATCCCCAAGTCATTGATTTAAGTGTGGGAATGGCAATGAGCGGTTTGTCAAGAGCATAGCATAAACCTTTTGCTGTGGACACTCCTATGCGCAACCCTGTGTAGGAACCGGGACCCATGCTTACTGCAACGGCATCCAATTCCTTCAGGTTCTTTCCGCCTTGCTTCATCACATCCTGTATAAACAATGTAATATGTTCTGCATGAGTATTGCGTGCATTTTCTTCCTTGCATGCAAGCATTTCACCGCCTGAAGCTAAAGCCACAGAACAAACGGAAGTGGCAGATTCAATACAAAGTATCAGCGACATTTTAAAAAGGTTTAAGGTTTAAGGTTTCAAGTTCAAGGTTGTGTTCGTACTAACTTTAAACTTTGAACTTTAAACAATTAATCATTTCCCACCCGTAAAGAGTTTTTCTTTTTTCATGACTTCCACCAGGTCGCCGTCTTTGAGTATTTTGCTGATGGCGCTGTATGGCGCCGTTACAACTTCTTCGTTTTCTTTCAATCCTTCCTTCACCTCAACATATTTGGTGTCCTGTATCCCTACTTTTATTGCTTGCAATTTTGCTTTGCTGCTTCTCACCGCAAAAACATATTCTGTTGTCTTGTCTCTTTTCTCTGTTTCCGATTCCTTTTTTGAATCATCAGCCGGTTTTGCATCGCTCATGTCTTCCGATTCCTCACTTCCTTTTCCAAATATTCGTTTTCCCCTCATAGAAGTATCGCGGGTGGTTACGGCAGCTATGGGTAATGACAATACATTTTCAGCTTTCTTTGTCATGATGTCAACAGTGGCTGACATGCCCGGATGAAAAATGCTTTTGCTGCTTTTTGTTGAATCAATAAGATCGAGATATGATTCATGCAACAACCTCACCTTTACTTTAAAGTTAGTTACCTGGTCAACGTTCGTGCCGACAGTGTTAGCGGAGTTCGCCACTTCGGTAACGACGCCTTTAAATTTTCGGTTCATATATGCGTCCACTTGTATGCTGGCCGTATCATTTGTATTTACCCTTACAATATCATTTTCGTTTACATCCACATTCACTTCCATTTCATTCAGGTTGGCAAGCACCATCATTTCCGTTCCTGTCATCTGTGATGTGCCTACAACGCGTTCTCCTTTTTCTACTTCCAGCTTCGATATGGTGCCGTCAACCGGCGCAAGGATAGTAGTCTTTCGAAGATTGTCCTGCGCTTCCTTGAGCGATGCTGCTGAGCTTTTCACTCCATAATCAGCGCCGCTCACATTTTGATTGGATGCTTCCACTTCTGCTTTGGCAACTTCAAACGTGCTCTTCACCGTTTCCCAATCTGCATCCGATATTAATTTTTCATCGTGAAGCTTTTTACTTCTGTCGTACGTAAGCTGTTCCTTGTCCAGTTGCGATTTCGATTCTATCAATCTCGCCTTCGCATTCTCCAGTGATGCGCGGGAAGAGTTCACTGTTGCTTCCATACGTTCCAATGCTGACTGATATATATCAGGATTAATCTTTACAAGAAGCTGCCCTTTTGTAACACGGTCACCTTCCTTTACCGGCAACTCGACAATTTCACCGGAAACATCAGATGAGATTTTCACTTCCACTTCCGGCTGAATCTTTCCGCTGGCAGAAACCGTTTCAATAATTGTCCGGCGTGTAACTTTTTCTGTGCTTACAAGCGTTTTGCTTTCTCCTCCGATCCATCCTACTTTTTTTCCGATGATGCCAAACACAATAAGCAATAGCACCGTGATAACTAAATACCTGAGTAATTTATTTTTCTTTCCCATTATTTATTAATTTACTGATTTATTGAATTCGTGATTCAAATCATCAAATCAAAAATTCAAAAAATATGCTCCATGAATCAAATTCGTCTTAAAACACAAGTGGTTTTCCCTGGTAGAAGTCAAGCACTTTCACTTTAAATATATAATCATATTTGGCTTGCACCAGAAGCGCATTGGCATTGGCAAGATTATTCTTTGCTGTGAGATAATCGTATGTGCTTATTAAGCCAAGCGTAAATTTCTGCTCGCTGTAATCCATTGCTTCTTTCAACGATGCCGCACTCTTTTGGTCAGCAACATACTTTTTATAGGATGACTTTGCATCCAACGCTGCTTGTTGCACACTCTTATACAAAGAGTTCTTAACCGTTTGGAGCGTAAGTTGTGATTGCTGCAGACCAATTCTTGCACGATTGATATTCGTTCTCACAGCCCACCCGTTAAAAATCGGGATAGATAAATTCAATCCAATGCTTTTGCTCAGGTTATTACTGAACTGGTCACCGAAGGGCGTTTTCTTTAAGATGGGACTTGGAATGACTGAAAAGACTGTATCACCGCCCGAAGTGAAACCGGAAGGCACTATCGTTGGGTTTCCAAGATCATAACCAACCAGGCTTTCATCGGAGGTAGTATATACAGTGCTCAACGACCCGTTGAGGGACAAGCGGGGATAGCTGCCTCCCCTGGCGGCGCTTAATCCCTTTTCCGCACTTTGCACTTTGTATTGATAGCTGATAATATCCGGTTGTGTTTTTAAAGCAACAGCGTATATGCCATCCACATCAGTTTTCATAATATCAGCCGATGGCATATCTATAAGGGGTTTTTGGATGGAAAAATCTTTCGCAGAATCAAGCTCAAGCAATTGCGTGAGCGAAAGAACGGACTGGTCGAGCTGCGATTGTGCTGTAACTAATTTACCTTCGTCAGAAGCAAGCTGTGCTTCAATATCAAGGAAGCTGCCTTTGGCAAGGGAGCCAAGCTCATACATGCGTTGTGTGCGGTCGTGCTGCACTTTAGTTGCATCGAGTTGCTCTTGTGTATTTTTTAGCTGCTCTTGGTTGTAAAGAACTTGCAGGTAATCAGTGACCACGTTAAGAGAAATGTCATTTTGTATTTTCCGCAAGTCATACTGGCTTGACATGTAGGTGAGGTTGTTCTGCTTTAATGTATTCTGCAACTGCAACCCTTCAAACAACGGAACATTGCTGCTGATGGCAAATGTATTGGAGCGCACCTGCTGGTTTGTAAAGATATTCGTGTTAGGGTCAATGCTTTTGCCGTAATAGTAATTGTTGGTGGCGTTTCCGTTTAAGCTCGGCAGCATATTACCAAAGCTTTGCGAATACTGATCTTTGGCAAGTTCCACAGTAAGTTCATTCTGCTTAATCTGAAGGTTATGACTCAATGCATAATCAATACATTGTTGCAGCGTCCATGAGTTCTGTGCTTGCGCGAAAAAGGAAACAAAGAGAAACAGTAAAGCAAAAATTAATTTTCTGCGGAACATAGCTTGTGTTGAATGAGGTCAAATGTAAAGGAAAAGAGAGTATTAAAAAACTCATTAAGGAAGTGTTAACGAAAAACGAAAGAATTACCTTAATGGGAATAAAGCGATTTTCTACCCGCTTATCTCCACACTCCTTTTTAGCGAGCCTATTTTCTTTTCAATGCTTTCAATAGCTGATCTCAACTCATCTTTTCTTAACCCTTGCTCAGGAATTTCCGAGCTGATGTAATTGCAGAACTTCCACACCTCTTTTACTTCGGCAATGTTAATTTCATAGGGTTCATAAGCCGTATTCAATGATTTGAGCAAGAGGTTTTTCTTTTTGCGCAACTGGTTGTAAGCCATTTTAAAAACGATGCCTTCATCGGTGGTGAGTAGTATATATGGCTGCCCGTCTTTGATGTCGTGAAAGTTCTCTACGTATTCGCCTATCACCCAGCTTTTGTCTGGTATAGGAAGCATGGAATCTCCGCTAAGCTGGAACATGCGATACTTTCTGTCATTAAAAAGAATGGGCAACTGGAAGGTGGGAAGGTTTTTGATAAAATCAGGATCTGCATAACCGTTTTTGTAACCCGCTTTTGCTTTCAGGTGCACTACTTCGATATTTTCTTTATTCCGGCTGTCAACGGTAATGGCAATCACGCGTAGCTTGGAGCCTCTTATAAACAGATCATGGCCTCTTTCAAGCTCCGTTAATTGGTGTTCGGAGAGCTTGCTCAGATCCACTTTCACCAAGGTGTCAATCGAGATTTTAAAATAGTCTGTAAAAATTATCAACGCCTCCAGCGTAGGATTTCTAATGCTGCCATTTTCATAGCTGCCTAGTGTGGAACGGCTCAAGCCAAGATGGCTTGCTATTATATCCTGCGTGATTTCTTTCCGCATGCGAAGGAATTTGATGTTGCTGTTGAAGTACATGAGTTGTAATTATTTATTGAATGGTTGATTTATAGATTGAATCAATAAATTATTTATTCATCAAATCAAAAATTCATTAATTCTTGACAAAGATAAATATTTTTGCTTATATTACAAGCATCAAAATTGTCAGTATTACAATCATTAAAACCAATGTGCAGATTTGAAAATATACAGATGTGCAGATTTCCCTTCATCCGCACACCTGTACATCTGTACATTTACACATCATAAAAGAATGATCATCACCAACCATCGCACCATCGTACACATGGACATTGATGCTTTCTTCGTGTCTGTTTCACGACTCATTAATCCAAAGTTAAACGGCATACCTGTATTGGTAGGCAGCACCAGCGACAGGGGAGTAGTCGCAGCATGCAGCTATGAAGCGAGAACGTTTGGAATACATTCTGCCATGCCCATGAAGCTTGCACGCAGACTATGTCCCCATGCCACCGTCATTCGCGGCGACTATGAAGAGTACAGCAAGCGGTCAGATGAAGTAACGCAGATCGTCCGTGAAAACGCCCCTGTCTATGAACGATCCTCCATAGATGAATTTTATCTCGACATCACCGGCATGGACCGGTTCTTCGGCTGTTACAAATGGGCTACGGAGCTGCGGCAAAAGATCCGAAAGGAAACGCATCTTCCCATTTCCTTCGGCATGTCGGAAAATAAAACCGTATCGAAAGTTGCCACGGACGAGGCAAAACCCGATAACCAAATGCAGATCAATTACGGTGAGGAGAAATCTTTTCTCGGCCCGCTGTCCGTGCGTAAGATTCCCATGATTGGTGAAAAGACTTCACAACTGCTTTTCAACATGGGCATACGAAAGGTATATACGCTGCAGGAAATGCCCGTAGAGCTGATGCAAAATGTATTGGGCGAAAACGGCACCACGATATGGAAGAAAGCCAATGGCATTGACAACAGCCCCGTGCAGCCATACTCAGAGCAAAAATCCATTTCCACGGAAGAAACCTTTGACCAGGACACCATTGACGTGGGCAGGATGAAAGACATTCTTATAGCTATGACGGAAAAGCTGTGCTTCCGCCTGCGAAGCGAGAACAAGCTCACCTCCTGCATCAACGTAAAAATCCGCTACTCCAATTTCGATACTCACACCATGCGGCGCCACATCCCCTACACATCCTCCGACCACACGCTCATTGCCTGTGTGAAAGAATTATTTGAGAAACTCTATAACAGGCGAATGCTGATACGGCTGGTGGGCGTGCGCCTCACTCACCTCGTAGGCGGAAGCCAGCAGATCAATATGTTTGAAGACAGCGAGGAGATGATTAACCTGTACCAGGCAATGGATAAGCTGCGGCTGCTGTACGGAGAAGACAAAATACAACGGGCAGTGAGTTTGAATTTTTCATTGCGCGGATTCAATCCTTTTAACGGTATAAACAGTTCTCCCTTAGCCATGGAAAAAAACGATGATGAAATCGCTTTTATTCCTGCTATAAAAAGCATGAACAAATTGTTTAATCTGAAAGCCAATGCTAAAATGAAAAGCAACGATACCGCACCTGTAAATATAGAAGCACTCATTGATATATACGAGTACCTTTTAATGATCACTCCGCCGCAGGTAATTAATAATGAAGCCATGACTTTTAAGCAGTGGATACACAAAAAATATGATCATATCCAAGCTGTCAGGTCAAAACCACACGTCACGCTTATTAATTTTCTCTCAAGTGATATAGAAGAAGAAACATTGCTCTATAAAATAGATGAAGTGGCAAAATTTCATTCCCCTTTTGACGTACAACTTCGGAATTTTAATCACTTCCGTAAACACACTGTTTATATTGATATAAAGAATTTTGCGCCCATTGTAAGCCTGGTTCGTTCATTACATGCAACATTAAATCTTCCAGCCAGCCGCTCTTCTTTTTCATGGCATCCGCACATGACTATAGCTAAAGGATTGAAAGAAGATAAATTTGATAAAGTTATGTCAGCCTTTCAATCGAAGCAGTTCGATGCTTCATTTATTGCCGATAAGATGGTACTGTTGAAAAGAGATGGGCAGTTCAGCAAATATGAAATTGTAAAGGAGTTTGAGTTAAAGAATTAATTTTTCTACAGTTTTTAAAAGTATATGTATCTCAACTGCCACAGCTACTATAGCTTCAAATACGGAACGATGAGTCCTGAACAATTGCTTGCAGGAGCAAAACGTTTAGGCATTAATAAGCTTGCACTTACTGATATTAATAATACATCAGGCATCCTTGATTTTTTCAGGCTTGCCTCTGATAAATACAAAATAAAGCCTATAGCAGGCATTGATTTCAGGAACGGGGCAAAGCAACAATTTATAGCACTTGCTAAAAGCATTGATGGCTTTAAGGAGATGAACGATTTTCTTTCTGCTCATCTACAAAGTAAAGAACCATTTGAAAGCCTTGCACCTGAATTCACTGATGTATTCATTATTTATCCTGTAAGCAATTATCCCCGAAAGCTTCGTGACAATGAATATATCGGCATTCGTAGTTCTAATTTCAATAAACTGCCTTTTTCAGATGCAAGGCATTTATACAATAAGCATGTCGCTCTTCAACCGGTCACTTTTCTTGAAAGGGATACAAGGTTAATCAATGGAAGGAATGTAGCCTTTCGGCGTGAATATATATACGAATCCCATCGTCTGCTGCGGGCTATGAATGACAATACGATCATCACCAAGATAGATGAAGTTGATTTGGCCGGTCGAAACGAAATTATGCTTGCTGAGGAAACTGTAAAGCGGATGTTTTCAGATTATTCTCTATCCATTAAAAACACTACTAAACTACTCGAAGAATGTTTTATTGATTTCGAGTTTGGAGAAAATAAGAACAAGAAAATTTTCTTTAGCAGCATTTCAGAAGATAAAAAAAGATTATTAGAGGAATGCGACAAAGGAATGCTTTATCGCTATAAAAATCCTGATCAAAAAATAATTGACCGCTATGAGAAGGAAATAAGCGTGATTACCGAAATGAAATTCACTGCTTATTTTCTTATTAATTGGGACATCGTTAATTATGCCCGCCACAAAGACTTTTTCTATATCGGACGGGGAAGCGGCGCCAACAGCATGGTTGCATATCTACTGCGTATTACGGACGTTGATCCCATTGATCTCGATTTGTATTTTGAACGCTTCATTAATCCGTCACGCAAAAACCCTCCTGACTTCGATATTGACTTTTCATCTTCTGAACGGAATGAAATAATTAAATACATTTTTGAAAAGCATGGAGCTGATCATACCGCTTTGCTAGCCACTTACAGTACGTTGCAGGATAATGCCGTCACACGCGAACTTGGTAAGGTGTATGGCCTGCCTAAAAATGAAATAGATCTTTTAACCGGCCTCGACGCTGAAAGAACCAGCCATTCTGATCTTATCACCAAAAAGATACTTGCCTTTGGAAACTACCTGAAAGATTTCCCTATTCATTTAAGCATTCATGCAGGAGGAATTCTTATTTCCGAGAAACCGATTCATTATTATACTGCAACCAATTTGCCACCGAAGGATTTTGCTCTTACTCAATTCAGCATGCTGGAGGCGGAGGACGTGGGTTTATATAAGTTTGATATTCTTGCTCAAAGAGGGTTAGGCAAGATAAAAGATGCTGTTGAAATAGTTAAGCAGAACTGTAATGTTCCTGTTGATATTCACAACATAAAAGAATTTAAAGAAGATGAGCAGATCAGGGAAAAATTGGAAACTGCTGATCTGATGGGATGCTTTTATGTTGAGTCTCCCGCCATGCGCATGCTGCTGGCAAAGCTGAAAGCAAAAACATATCTTGACTTGGTGGCAGCAAGCTCCATTATCCGTCCAGGTGTGGCACAAAGTGGCATGATGCGGGAATATATATTACGGTTTCATGATCCTAAACGTCGTGTTTATCCAAATAAATTGATGGAAGACATACTTGGAGAAACATTCGGCGTGATGGTTTACCAAGAAGATGTTATTAAGGTGGCTCACCTGTTTGGAGGATTATCTCTTGAAGAATCTGATAAGCTGAGAAGAGGAATGGGGGGAAGTATCGCGGGCGGGAAGAGTTTGCAAAAGTAAAAGATAATTTTATTTCAAGTTGTCGCGCACAGGGCTATGATGAGAAACTGATTACAGAAGTATGGAGGCAGATGGAAAGCTTTGGAGGATATGCCTTTGCTAAAGGACATTCTGCTTCCTATGCAGTGGAAAGCTATCAATGCATGTTTTTGAAGACATATTATCCGCTGGAATATTTAGTTGCCGTTATCAATAACGGCGGCGGCTTTTATCCCCCTGAGTTTTATGTGCATGAGACGCGCATGAAAGAAGGGGTTGTTCACGCACCTGATATAAACAAGAGCGAAGCGCTTACCACTATTAACGGCAAAAATATTTATCTCGGCTTTGGCCTTATGGCAGAGCTTGAAAAGAATATAATTGAAAATATTTTAAAAGAGCGCTATGAGCATGGAATATTTAAAGACTTAACTGACTTTCTTAACCGTGTGTTTATTTCTGCTGATCAGTTAACACTCCTCATTCGCATCGGCGCTTTTAATTTTACAGGAAGAACTAAAAAGCAATTGCTGTGGCATATGTATGCTTTCCTCGGCGGCAAAAAGAAAAGTGAACCGGAGAAAGAATTATTTGAGCTGAATAAGAAAGCATACACCCTTCCGCAACTTGAACATGGAAAGCATGAAGATGCTTTGGATGAAATGGAAATACTCGGCTTTCCCCTTTATTCACCTTTTAAATTAATAAAAGAAAAGCCTGCAATAGCGCTTACAGCAGCAAATTTGCCAAAGCATCATCGAAAGGTAGTAAGTATTTTAGGATACCTGGTGACGGTAAAAAGCACACGCACTATTCATGGCGATGTTATGGGCTTCGGAACATTTTTAGATAAGGAAGGAAGATTTATTGATACCACGCACTTTCCCGATACGATGAAAAAATTTCCTTTCATGGGGAGAGGATGTTACCTTATAAAAGGTAAAGTAGCAGAAGAGTTTGGATTTTACAGCATTGAAGTAACGGAGATGCAACGGCTGAATTTTGTTACACGGCTCGATGAAGAAAATGATGAGAAAAAACTGTAGCCTGAACGGAGTGCTATGTAGGAGCAATTCTATCCATTTTCAGGTAATGTATCAAAATAGTTGATTGATTTTTGACCAAATTCAATAAAATCAACTGAAAAACTGATCTGTACTATAGTGAACCCTCAAAATTTACTAACAGTCTTTCAAGTGTTATATCTATTTTTTCAAATTTCATGAATAGATTTTGAAAAGTGATGCATGCACCACTGTGGTGATGTGAAGAATCTGAAATTTTATGTCTAAAATTGGGGGATTGTTAAATAAGTATAGTTT
>PLYJ01000228.1 GCA_003151745.1 Bacteroidota bacterium | reverse complement strand
AAGGTTTTTTTAGGAAGGTACACTTTTCCCCTCAGCACACAGGCGTTTCATCCCATCAAACGGCTGTTTCTTTTAATCAAACAGCCATCTCCTTATATAATGTAGCCCGTTTCTCCTTATCAAACGCCTGTTTCATTGAATCAAACAGCCATTTCTCGTCATCAAACGCCTGTTTGTTGTAATCAAACAGCCATGTCTCCCTCATCACATGGCTGCTTCTCTTCATCAAACAGCCATCTCTTTGAATCAAACAGCCATGTCTCGTCATCAAACGCCTGTTTGTTTTGATCAAACAGCCGGTTTATTTCCAAATTCAGGCTTAAAAAATGTAAGAAACCCCGTGTTTTCGGCAACTAATGGGATATATATAATCAAAACGGGCTTAAAATTCAAGTTGTATGCCATAATGACTTAATAAACGACAGATTGACAGTGTAAGAAAAGCGGGGAAAAACGTTGATGTGCCTCTGTGATGAGGAGGTAACCCAACTTGCAGCTTTTTTATCTTATCAAAATGAAGTCAGGAGGAGATTCCCGACTGCATATTCAAACTTTAGGTTTATCAAAAACCTTAGTAAAGAAGACAAACCACTGTCCGACAAAAACCTTATTATTCATTTTATATGAGGTTAATAAGGTTTTATCCGAGTAGAGAGATGCTTTTTACTGAGGTTAAAAACAAATTTAAGGTTTACGGACTGCCCGAAATCAGATAACTGTATGATACATATATTACTTTAGATTAACTAAATCAACAGGCTCTAAATACCTCACAAATTAACCGTACCTTCGCGCTCCAAATAAAAATTAATGCGTTCATTTAAAGATTCAGGTGTAGGAGAGAAGGTTTTAAAGGCTATTACAGACCTCGGTTTTGAAAATCCCACACCCATACAAGAACAAGCCATACCCGTACTGCTTTCAGGAGAAAAAGATTTTGTCGGCCTTGCGCAAACAGGCACAGGCAAGACGGCTGCTTATGGCATTCCTCTTATTGAGTTAGTTGACTTCGACAATAAGACCGTTCAGGCGCTGATACTTGCACCTACACGCGAGCTTTGCGTGCAGATTACACGCGATCTTGTTAGCTACAGCAAATATTTCAGCAATGCCAATATTGTTGCCGTCTATGGCGGTGCAAGCATTGACACACAGATACGGCAGATAAAGAAGGGCTCGCAGATCGTGGTTGCCACTCCCGGTCGTCTCATTGATTTGATAGGACGAAGAGCTGTGAAATTGGAAGGCATCAGCTACGTAGTGCTCGATGAGGCAGACGAAATGCTTAACATGGGTTTTCAGGAGGATATAGATGAAATATTGAGTCATACGCCTAAAGAAAAGAAAGTATGGTTATTCTCTGCAACAATGCCTTCGGAAGTAAGACGCATTGCCGGCAATTACATGACCAATCCCTTTGAGCTTACTGTAGGCAAGAAGAACGAAGGCGCTGAAAACATAGAGCATTACTATTACGTGGTGCATGAACGCGACCGTTATCCTTCTTTAAAAAGAATATTGGATGGCGCTCCCAACATTTTCGGCATTGTATTTTGCCGCACGAAGAATGAAACGCAGGATGTAGCCGAAAAGCTGATGCGTGATGGTTATAATGCTGATGCTCTTCATGGCGATCTAAGCCAGCAGCAACGCGACAAAGTGATGGGGCGTTACCGCAACCGCACTCTGCAGATGCTTGTTGCAACGGATGTGGCAGCACGAGGCATTGATGTGAATGATGTTACACATGTTATCAATTACAACCTGCCTGACGAAGCCGAAAACTATACACATCGCAGCGGAAGAACAGCGCGTGCGGGCAAATCAGGTACGGCTATATCGTTTGTGAACGTTCGCGAACTGCATAAGATAAAACAGATTGAGAAAAAGATAAACCGCAAGTTTCATCTGGGCAAGCTTCCTTCAGCAGTTGAAGTTGTGGAGATGCAATTGATGGTTTTGATTAAGAAAATTCATAATGTGGAAGTGAATGAGAAGGCGATTGCCAAATACCTGCCTGCTGTGATGGATGAATTTAAGGACATGAGCAAGGAAGACATCATCACGCGCATGGTTAGCATTGAGTTTAACCGCTTCCTGGAATATTACAGAACGGCTCCTGATCTGAACGTTGACATCGCTCACCAGGGACGCACATCAGAGAGGGGAGAAGGTTATCGTTCAAGCGGCCCGCAGATGTTTATTAATCTCGGTTCTGCCGATGGCTTTGATAAGGGCAGCATGCTGGGTTATATATGCGATACTGCCGGCGTAGAAGGTAAGGATATAGGAAAGATTGACGTGAAAGGTGTTTATTCCTTCATCGAAATTCCTGAAGATAAAATGGCAAAGGTCATTGCCGCTTTCGGCGATGAAGATTACAAAGGAAGAAAAGTGAGAGTAGATGTTTCTACTGAAAGAAGCGGAAAGAAATCATTCAACGGTGGCGGAAGTAACGGCGGCAGTGGCGGCAGAAAAGGATGGGGCGAAAATAACAGGAGCGGTGGTGGCAGCAATAGAGGTCGTAGCGAGGGGTATGATAAGCCAAGAGAAAGGGAGCATAAGAAATCCTATAAAAAGAGTAGTTGGTAAAGCCTCACCCCCGGCCCCTCTCCAAAGGAGAGGGGGTGTTGTTGATAACTAAAAGCTGTTTTATAAAACATTTTCAGCTTAAAAGCGTTATCTTTATAAGATGGAATTCCTGAATTCAGGATTAGGACGATTTTAATCCGGATTCGATAAATCAATAAATCAAAAATGGCAACGTTAAAGTTCAATGCAAGTTCATTATTCTATACTGATCTTAAAGAGCGGGTAAACAAGTATTTTGTAGATAAGAAGAAAAGCCAATATGGTGGTATCAGGGCGTATATAAAGGCTGCACTGCTGCTTTCTTCCTTTGTCATATTATATTGTATTTTGGTTTTCAATACTCCCGGTAATCTGTTAGCCATATTTCTTTGCATGCTTCTTGGTTTGGCCACTGCTGCCATCGGCTTCAACGTGATGCATGATGGCGGTCACGGAACGTTTTCTAAGAACAAAGCGATGAACCGTATCGCGGCTCTGACATTAAACTTTCTTGGAGGCAGCGCATATTTCTGGAACATCAAACACAACATGGTACATCATACATACACGAACATTGACGGTCATGATGATGATATAGAGATCACTCCGTTGATGCGTATGTGCAAGTCGCAGCGTTTGCGTAAGGTGCATAAGTATCAATATATCTATTGGTTTGTGCTTTATGGCTTTATGTATTTCACCTGGGTGTTTTATCTTGATATGAAGAAATACTTTTCAAGAAAGATCGGACCTAAAGAGGACATTAAGATTGATTTCAAAACGCATGTAGGCTTTTGGTTTTCAAAAGCACTGCATATATTTACCTTTATATTTCTTCCTATAGCGTTAGTGGGCTTCGAAAAATTCCTGCTTGGCTATTCTATTTTTGTTTTCACTACGGGACTTGTGATAAGCGTTGTGTTTCAGCTTGCCCACACTGTGGAGCATGTTGACTTCCCGGTGGCAAACGATGAGCAGCAGCTGGAAACAGACTGGGCTGTTCACCAAGTACTGACCACTTCTAACTTTGCAACCCGCAGCAGGATTGTTTCTTTCTTTACAGGAGGCTTGAATCATCAGATAGAACATCACCTTTTTCCGCGCATCAGTCATGTTTTCTATCCTGACCTAAGCGAAATTGTTCGCAAGGCCTGCGCTGATTATGGACTTATATATCTCGAACAACGCACTGTTCTGCTTGCCATATCTTCTCATGTGAAGTTTTTAAGGGCGATGGGAAAGTAAGTTATATGTTTGAGGTCTGAAGTTTGATGTCACGTAACTGCAAACTACAAACCTCAAACTCTAAACACTATGCTTGGATTAAAACTCCCCACCGATTCTCGTTGGGTAAACATCGTTGAGCAGAACATCGAAGAGATACTTACCGATCATGCTTATTGTGAGCAGAAGGCAACAACCAATGCCATCAACATCATCGTTCGTTATCCCGAACACACCGATATGGTGGATGCATTGCTTGAAATAGCAAAGGAAGAATTGATGCATTTCACCATGGTGCATGATAAAATAAAAGAGCGTGGATGGGCGCTTGGCCGTCAGCGGGAAGATGAATATGTCAATGATCTATTAAAGTTTGTCCGCACAGGGTATAACAGGCATATTGCTCTTATTGACAAGCTTCTTTTTTCTGCATTGATAGAAGCCCGCAGTTGTGAGCGCTTTAAGATACTTTCTGAAAAGATCAATGATCCTGATCTGAAAAGTTTTTACCACGAGCTTATGGTGAGTGAAGCAAATCATTACACTGCATTTCTTAAGTTTGCAAAGAAGTATGCACAAGGTGAGGATGTTGATAAACGCTGGCAGGAGTTTCTTGATTACGAGGCAGGCATTATTGCGAACTATGGAAAGAAGGAAACAATGCACGGATAGAATAAGTTTCGTGTTTGAAGTTTGAGTCCCGCACATGCGGGATTCAAACCTCAAACTACTAACCTCAAACCAATTTCTTATGCAAAAACTATTTCTCTCCATCGGCGCTGTCGCAGCAGGAACAGCAGTGATTCTTGGCGCTTTCGGTGCTCACGCACTGAAAGAAAAGATAGCTGCCGATCAATTACCTATTTTCGAGACAGGCGTACGCTACCAGATGTATCATGCTTTTGCTTTAATCATACTTGGATTAATGTTTGACAGGTTTAGCGGGCCAATGCTTAATTATTCAGGATATTCTTTTATATTGGGGATTATCTTCTTCTCCGGCTCACTTTACCTGCTTTCAATGAGAACGCTGCTTGGTATTGAATCATGGAAGTTCCTTGGTCCAATTACTCCATTGGGTGGACTGTGTTTTATTGGAGGATGGGTGTTAATGCTCATCTGCGTTCTAAAAAAATAAGATGAAAAGGTATCTCCTTGCAGCGTTAGTTTTAGCAATTGCTTTTTCTTCATGCAGACATAAAAAGGAAGTTGTTCAGGCAACAACTGTTGCCAGTTCTGATGTAAAGGCAGACAGCCTTAATAAGACTGATAACTATCGCTTTATAATCTCATTCTATTCAATAGGTTCAGGGCGGGATGTTGTAGCATATCAAAAATTCAATGCTTATATGGCCGATTATCAGAAACAAAAGAACCTGACTATTGCAACGGAAGAAACACCATGGGGCAGGGAAGGAGAGGTGGATTATTGCATGGGGTTGACAGAACTTGCTGAAATTGAACAGCGCGAATTTATAACGAACTTAAAATCTGCTTTAACAGATGCAAAATGGGTACATTACTTCGAAAATGCCCCTTGCAGGAACAAGCGCCGCTGATTGCCTTAGTTATTTTTTTTCCGTTTCTTTGCATGCTCATATTTTGAACTAAAATCTTGATTTTCATGAATGAATTTGGACTGTGTGCAAAGGGTGCAAGTGTTGCTGATTTAGGACTCAAGAATGTAGCTGATGCCTATTGGAATCTCTCTCCTGCAGAGCTTGTTGAAGAAACCATTATTCGCGGCGAGGGAATGCTCACTGATTCTGGCGCTTTAGCTGTTGACACGGGTAAATTTACAGGTCGTTCACCCAAAGATAAATTCATCGTTTGCGATGCTAAAACAGAGAACTCTGTTTGGTGGGGAGACATCAATATAAAGTTTGATCCTGATAAGTTTGACCGCCTGTATGATAAAGTATGTGCTTATCTGCAGGGACGAACTGTTTACGTGCGCGATGCGTATGCCTGTGCTGATCCTGAATATCGTTTAAATATCCGTCTTGTTACCGATTCTCCCTGGCAGAATCTTTTTGCCTACAATCTTTTCCTTCGACCTACGAAAGAGGAAATACTTCATCCAAAGAAAGACTGGACTATTATTGCTGCACCCGGCTTTGAAGCAACACCAGAAATTGATGGAACACGCCAGGCAAACTTTACCATTCTTAATTTTACTAAGAAAATAATTCTGATTGGCGGCTCTGCGTACACAGGCGAGATTAAAAAGGGAATTTTCTCCGTGCTCAACTATGTATTGCCTCATGATAAAAAGGTTTTATCCATGCACAGTTCTGCTAATATTGGCAAAGAGGGTGATACTGCTCTTTTCTTTGGCTTATCCGGAACAGGTAAAACAACATTGTCTGCTGATCCCAATCGTGGATTGATAGGTGATGATGAACATGGTTGGGCGGATGATACTGTCTTTAACTTTGAAGGAGGGTGCTATGCAAAGTGTGTGAATCTTTCCAAAGAAAAGGAGCCCCAGATATATAATGCTGTTCGTTTCGGTACGTTGCTTGAGAATATTGAATTCATTGAGGGCACAACAACTGTTGATTATGATAATATAAGTAAGACGGAAAATACACGCAGCGCCTATCCGATACATTACATTGATAATGCAGTAGAACCATCTGTTGCATCTTCTCCTAAAAACATTTTCTTTCTTACTGCTGATGCATTTGGAGTATTGCCTCCCATCTCAAAGCTTGATGCAGGCCAGGCGATGTATCATTTCATCTCCGGTTACACGGCCAAAGTTGCCGGCACTGAAGTTGGAATCAACGAGCCTACACTAACTTTCTCAGCTTGCTTCGGAAAGGCATTCCTTCCGCTGCACCCTACGAAGTATGCAGAGTTGCTTGGCGGTAAGCTGAAAAAGAATAAAGTAAATGTGTGGTTAGTGAATACAGGATGGTCAGGGGGAGCGTATGGTGTGGGTTCAAGAATTAAACTTGCATATACGCGTGCACTCATTACAGCTGCTATCAGCGGAAGTCTTGAAAAAGTGAAATATGAAACATTACCTGTTTTTGGACTCAATTTCCCTACTGAATGTCTCGGAGTGCCTAAAGAGATTCTGAATCCGAGAAACACCTGGTCTGATAAAAACGATTTCGATAACAAGGCGAATAAGCTGGCGGCATCATTTGTAAAGAACTTTTCACAATATGCTGAGTTTGCCAACGAGGAAATTCTTGCTGCTGCGCCAAAGACTGCGGTGGATGCATAGTTATTAATGCAGAATGGAAATCAAGACTGTATTTAATTCTACATTCTTAATTCAGCATTCTACATTTTTTCTATGAATATTTTTCTTATCAACCCGTCTGAAGAGACATTCATTCAATTAAGCGAAGAAGAATCTGCTCATTGCGTGCGCGTATTACGACACAAGAGCGGTGATGAAATTAGCATGGTGGATGGCGTCGGTGGATTCTACAAAGGCAAAATCATTCATGCTGATGCCAGGGAATGTACTGTAAACGTTCTGGAACGAGCTAAAGACTTTGGCAAGAGAAATTACAATCTACACATTGCCGTTGCACCAACAAAGAATATTGACCGCTTTGAATGGTTTATAGAGAAGGCAACTGAGATTGGTATTGATGAAATAACCCCGCTTATTTGCGAGCACTCTGAAAGAAGGGAAGTGAAAATTGAAAGGCTCAACAAGGTAATTGTTGCAGCCATGAAACAATCCATCAAAGCCTATCTGCCAAAGCTAAATGAAGCCTTATCTTTCAAAGACTTTGTTTCTATTCAATCTTCTTCCAATAAGTTTATTTGCTCCTGTGAAGTGGGGAAAGATGTATTACTGAAGAATTTATATCACAGAAATTCTGATGTTGTTATTCTTGTAGGTCCTGAAGGGGATTTCAGCAAAGAAGAAACTGAAGCTGCAAAGAAGTCTGATTTTAAAATGGTCAGTTTAGGTGGAAGCCGCTTGCGTACGGAGACTGCCGGTGTCATCGCCTGCAATACAATTCAGCTAATTAATCAGTAACTTTGTGGAATGAAAAAGATTTCTGTTATTTTAATTTGTTTCTTCCTGCTTACTTCGTTTACAACTGACCCTTCTTTTAAGATCGGCTTGTTAAAGTACAATGGCGGTGGTGATTGGTACGGCAACCTGGAAACATCATTGCCCAATCTCATTAAGTTTTGCAATGAAAACCTCGGCACTAACATTAATCCTGAACAGGGAATTGTGGAAGTGGGTAGCCCTGAGTTATTCAACTATCCGTTTGTACATATGACAGGACATGGCAACGTGGTTTTCTCTCCGCAGGAAGCGCAGAACTTAAGAAACTACCTTGTTGGCGGTGGATTTCTTCATGTGTCTGATAATTACGGCATAGATATATATATTCGAAGGGAGATGAAAAAGGTATTCCCAGAACTCAACTTTGTTGAATTGCCTTTTAACCATCCTATCTATCATCAAAAATATGATTTTAACGATGGTCCCCCCAAGATTCATGAACATGACGGCAAGCCTGCGCAGGGCTTCGGTATCATTTACCAGGGAAGGTTAGTTTGCTTTTATGATTATCAATGCGATCTTGGCGACGGATGGGAAGACTATGAAGTACACAAAGACTCACCCGAATTGCACCAAAAAGCGTTGAAGATGGGTGCGGATATGATTCAGTACGTTTTCAATAATCCATAAGTAAAAGTCCGCAGTCAGCAGCCAACAGTCTTCAGTTCGCCCTGAAGTTTATTCTGTGCTAACTGAAGACTGAGGGCTGTGGACTGAAGACTTATCTATTAATTACCTAAAAGTATATCGAAGGGTATAACTAAACGTAGTATTATATTCCCCGTTATCTAGGTAGTAAATTGTATTTCCCGGATTAGGTCTTATAGGCACAACCGAGTTTGCAAATCTAATGTCAAGCGAAAAATCTTTGGAGAAATAATAATTCAATCCAAGATTGAATAGGATATCACTTTTATTAAATTCTCTGTCAAAGGCAACCGGTCCTGAGAAGTTATATTGTGTTGAACTGACCAGAAATCCAAAAGAAGGACCTACCTCCAGTTCAAGTTTATCCAGTGACTCCTTATTTACCCAAATGTGCATTTTGTATTTAAACAAGACAGGCACTTCCATATAATCCAATACCAGCTTAAAGTAGGGAAGTGTATTCGTTGAATCAGTTGGCTGCAGGCTCCCTTTAGTGGCATACAGTAATTCCATTTGCACGGAAGTTCTGTCATTAAAAGAGCAATTAACGAAAATGCCTGCAACAACGCCAATCCTGTTAAAATCTTCATCGCCATCCACCATATCAAAACCGTTTACATCGGTGCTTGCAAGTCCCGCAATAATACCTACACTAAACTTTTGTGCAAGAACACGTCCGCCAAAAAGAAATAGGAAACAGAGAAGAGCAATTTTTTTCATAACGGCAAAGTTAATTTATTGAAATTAAATGCGGTAATTAAAATTATTTCTATCTTTCGATTCCCAAAAATAAACACTAAAACAAAAAACCATGAAAAAACTAATTCTCCTTCCGTCATTATTCTTCTTACTGTTTGGTTTGTTAACACCGAATGTCTGTTCAGCAGCCAGCTTGCAGCAAGATAAGCAGCCCACAGCAGATGAAGTTGCCCAGTTGATAAGAGCGAATGCCTCTCTAAAAAGCCAGGTAGCAAAGGACAGAACGATGCTGGCAAAACAAATTCAGCAAAACGAAAGCGGCATAACAAAGCTTAAAGCGGATGCTGCCAGGCAACAAGCCGTAATCAATGATTTGAAAACAACACTCAGCAGTCAACAGGAAGAACTGAGCAAGGTGCCTGAAGCCATTGCCGCACGCAGTTATCTCTTTGGCAAGAAAAGAATTCTTGCAGTGAGCTTAATTATCCTTGCTTTCGTGCTTGTGGTGGTCTATATAATAATTCTTAAAAAGAAAGTGGATGCCTTTATAGAAGGACTAAAAAAGGTGGAGAATAATTTAAGCCAAAAGCAAGAACAGGAAAATGCGCAATTGAAAGACTACCTAATTAAAGAAACTGCTGATTTGAAAGCCATGCTTGAACGGCAGACACATGAAAACAAAAACAGGATAGTTGCCCTGTTAGCAGATGCCAATCAACTCGTTCATAAAATGGGCGATGAAGTGAACAAAGCAACAGACATGAAACTTGCTGCGCTGAAAAACGAACACGGCACAAGCATACATCAATTAACTGAACGCCTGAATAATTTCAATCAAAATAAATCGTTGTAAGAGGCGCTGCAAACAAGATTAGCTCTTTGCACGTAGCGTTTTTGGATTTTTTAAAAATCAGAATTAAGCAGGCAGCAGTGAAATCGAAACCGCATCGCTTACTGTAGAATCGCCTGCCGCAGTTACCGCAACAAACCAATAAAAATAAGTGACCACGGCGCCGCTATTGTTGGTATCAATAAACTTTGCTTTAGTGGGAGCAGCGATGAGCTGAGCGTCGCTAAAGACAGCCGTTGTGCTGCGCAACACTTTAAAAAATTTTAAATTCTTTCTGCTGGTAACTCCCTCCGGCCTGCTCCATCTCCCAGTCCACCTGGTTGCGGCTAAGCCCGTGCGAATGAACCTTGTGAATGTTTTGAACCTGACCAAGCAAACCCTGCGGATGGGGTTCAGTTCTTACATTCAGTCCTCCGGTGCTCAATATAGAAGCCATTAGCTCCATGTCGCTGCCGGCAGCTATTGAAGCCACCCCTGTCATATATAGCACCTCTGCTTTAATGAGTATATATGCCTGAGCCGATTTCGCACGTAAATCGAGCAGCGCGGCCCTGCCGCCGCGGTTGCCCTTGAGGCCCGATGCAGTGATAGCGCCTTTTAAAGAATTTAACACGGAAGTTAAAGTGGCAATATCAGGACTTGGGGAAACAAAATTTTCATTCCCGCTTACACATTCAATAAGCCTTCCTAACAGATCAACATTTTTTTGGTAATCATTCGGCCGCGAATCAATTACAATTTCAGGTTTTATATTCATTTCTTTATTGGGTTTTAAGTCGTGTTTAGAAACAGGCACGAAGAATACGACCATAATTCTCCGATTACTCAATTCTACGCACACGGCATCAAAACAGATTGAACAAAAAGCATGAATTTCTTACACTTTCCATTTTTGTTCTCAAAACAGATAAAATTTGAAGGAAAAAAAGATGTTTTGTATCCCGTAAAAACATTTTTGTGGACTGGAAATAATGTTTTGTATCCTCTAAATACAATTGTGTGGAGTGGAAATAATGTTTCGTGGATTGGAAAAGAATTTTTGTGGGCTGTATATATAATTATGTGGACAAGAAATGTTGTTTTGTAGCCTGCAAATTATATTTTGTGGACTGTATATATAATTTTATTGGCTGGAAATAATGTTTTGTGGACTATAAATATATTTTTGTTCCTTGCAACCCCGATGAAGTCAAAAAACTTTGAGGGGGCTTGTCTTTCATTTTAATACTTTATCTTTGATAAAACTATTTAAATCCAAAACAACATGCAAAAACACTTACAAGCAAACAGCAGCAACCGCCTACTGCCCGTTCTGTTTACTTTGGCTCTTATGCTTGCAAGCTTCATGGGCTTTGCTCAAACAGCCTATATAACGAATTGGGGTGATAGTACCGTATCTGTTATTAATGTTGCAACGAATACTGTTATAAAAACAATTACAGTAGGGGTGCAGCCTTATGGTGTATCTGTGAGTCCCGATGGAAGCAAGGTGTATATTACAAACTCATTTGCCAGTTCAGTAAGTGTAATAAACGCTGCGACCAATACTGTTTCGGCTACAATTCCAGTTAGTAAAGGTCCTGAAGGTATATCTGTGAGCCCCGATGGAAGCAAGGTATATGTTACGAATTTTGATGATGGTACAGTAAGTGAAATAAACGCCGCTACCAATATTGTTTCGGCTACAATTGAAGTCGGCATTGAGCCCAATGGTTTATGTGTGAGCCCTGATGGAAGTAAGGTATATGTTGCAAATAATTTTGATGGTACAGTAAGTGTAATAAACACTGCTACCGATACGGTTTCAGCTACAATAACAGTTTATAGTCAACCCCGTGGTATTTGTATAAGTCCCAATGGAAATAGGATATATGTTGTGGATGGTGGTGGTGTAAGTGTGATAAATACTGCTACAGATACTATTTTGGCTACTGCTACTACTGCTGGTCTTGATCCTATTGGTATATCTATCAGTCCTGATGGAAGTAAAATATATGTCGCGGATTATGAGGAAAATTCAGTGTATGTAATTAGCACAGCCTATAATGGTTATTTGGCTAGAATTCCGGTTGGTTCCCAAAATTTGGGTATATCTGTTAGCCCCGACGGAAGCAAGGTATATGTTGCGAATGAGAGTTCTAATACAGTGAGTGTAATGAACGCAGCTGCCGACACTGTTTTGGATACAATTGCTGTTGGTAAAAATCCATTTGCATTTGGAAATTTTATTTCCACTTATACTGCTCCTTTTTGTAATGCAAACTTTTCTATTGCAGCAGATAGTACTTGGTTGCATCATTATATAGTAACAGATAATTCTTATGGTAAGCATTCTTTAAGTTATATTTGGAGTTGGGGAGATGGCACACAGGATACTATTCCTTATCCAAGCCATACTTATGCTGATTCAGGCTTCTATAATATATGTCTTTCTATTACTGATTCAACAGGTTGTCAAAGCACTTTCTGCGATAGCTCCTTTCATGCTATGCGAACAACTAATACAATGGTTTATGTAAATGTTGTTAATCCATTGCTTACAGGAACTAAAGAAGTAAGTTGGCAAACACTAGAGGTTGTTCTCTATCCCAATCCTGCCACCAACCAACTCACCATTCATACTTCTTCTTTTCATAATGAAGCGGTAATGGTTTTGATAATGAATGTGCTTGGCATGGAGACCTCACCCCCGGCCCCTCTCCTCCAGGAGAGGGGGGATGCTATGATTGATGTTAGCAAGCTTTCTGCAGGGATGTATTTTCTTCAATTGAAATGGGAGAGTGGGAGCGTTGTTAAGAGATTTGTGAAGGAATAAAGGCAATTCAAAGTTTCTCAGTTCAATGTTCAATGTTCAATGTTCAATGTTGCAAAAGCATTGAACTGACAACTTTGAACATTGAACTAAATTTATTTATATCTTTCGGCACCTAAAACCTCATCACCATGAAAGTATCAAAAGAAAAAAGCCCGGAATTAAAAAAACTCTCCGACTATTTTGTAAAAATTGAAAAACTTGCATCCAAAATGGGCATTGACGTGGATGATTTTATTAATGAATACAAAACAGATGGCCTTGCAACGTACAGCACTTTTAAAGAAAAGCTGTTGAGCAAAGCAGGGGAGAGGGCTGCTACTTTTAAAAAGGCAAAAAGCGATCCGTCGGAGGAGGCTTGGGTGGAAAAGAAATAACACTGTATCTACGAATACGAATCTGTACGAATTTACGAATTGCTTTGGCTAACTTGGTAGCAAGAAATGCCCATCGAAGCGATTCGTAAATTCGTATTAATTCGTTATTCGTAGATAATCGGTTAACGGATCATTTTACTTGAGGTATCTATCAAGCCAGTCGAAGAACACACGCTGCCAGAGCACACTATTCTGCGGCTTTGTTACCCAATGGTTTTCATCAGGAAAGTACAACCATCGTGAAGGCACGTTGTGCATTTGCGCTGCAGTAAAGGCTTCCATGCCCTGGTCAACAGGCACGCGAAAATCTTTTTCATTATGAATGATAAGGATGGGAGTATCCCAATTATTCACGAAAAGATGAGGAGAGAATTTCTTATAGCTTTCTGGCTCAGGTGTTTTCCAGTAAGGGCCGCCTATGTCGTGATTGGGAAACCATAATTCTTCTGTGCCTCCATACATGCTTTCAAAGTTAAATACTCCGTCGTGTGCAATAAATGCTTTGAAGCGATGTTTGTGATTACCTGCAAGCCAATAAACAGAATAGCCGCCAAAGCTGGCGCCTACAGCTCCTAATTTATCTTTATTCACATACGGTTCCTTAGCCACATCGTCAATGGCGCTGAGCAGGTCTTTCATGGCTTGGCCGCCCCAGTCTTCTGTGATGTCGTCATTCCACTTCTGCCCGAATGAAGGCAAACCTCTGCGATTTGGCGCAACGACTATATATCCTTTTGCCGCCATCAGTTGAAAGTTCCAACGATAAGAGAAAAACTGGCTCACTGTTCCCTGCGGCCCTCCCTGGCAATAAAGCAATGCGGGATATTTCTTCGTGCTGTCGAAGTCAGGCGGATAGATTACCCAGGTGAGAATATCTTTTCCATCCGTTGCCTTAACCATGCGCTTTCTTACCTGTGCAAGTTTAAGGTTGCCCCACACATCTTTATTAGTAAAGGTGATTTGCTTTGATGTGCCTGTTTTCAAATCAATCTTAAAAAGTTCTGTGGGCAAAGAAATAGACTGCAAGGCGGTGACGACAACATCTTCTTTACCATTAAAACCAATGGTGAAACCTAAATGGTCAGCCACATCATTCGTGATCTGCCTGATCTTTTGTTTTGCTTTCGGATTAAGATCGAGCGAGAAGAGTTCTTCCGTTGCATTGATGCCGCTGATGAAATAAATCATTTTATCATCGTGACTGAAGGAAGCGGTTTCCACGTTATTATCATAACCAATTGTGAGCTCCTTTTTCTCCTTGGTTTTAAAGTCATATATAAACAAGCGGTTCCTATCGGCTTCATAACCGGGTGTCTTCATGCTTTGCCATATAAGCTTGCTTCCATCAGGAGAAAAGACAGGGTTTATGTCGTAACCTAACATTCCTTCAGTTAAGTCGGTCGTAATGCCATCTTGTATATTATAAAGATAAATGTCGGAGTTGGTGCTCGTTGCATATTCTTTACCGGTTTGCTTCTTGCAGGTGTAAGCAAGCAGTTTCCCATCAGGACTGAAAGAAATTTGTTCATCACCGCCGAATGGCTTTAACGGAGAGTCGTAGCGTTCATCTTGCATAATGTCTTTGGCAGGAGAGAAGGTGCTGTTGTCATACTTACAGACGAATACATGACTGTAAGTGCCGTCAGCCCATGTATCCCAATGACGATACATCAAATCGTCAACGATCCTGCCTGATGTTTTTGGAAGATCAGGATAAACTTCGTTTGCCGCTTTATCGAGTTTCACATCAGTCGTGTACCAAAGCATTAGGCCATTGTTGGAAAAGGAATAGTTGCTGATGTCTCCGTCAATGTGTGTCAACTGCTTTCTGTTGTTGCCATCCGGGTTCATTGTCCATATCTGACTGCTGCCTGACTTACCACTAAGATAAGTGACTGACTTACCATCGCCACTCCACTTTGCATTCGTTTCATTAATTGAATCTGAAGTAATTTTTCTTGTACCTGTTCCATCAGCATTAATGCTATATATAGCAGACTTGCCTTTGTTTGCATTCAGATCATATGTGCGCACATTATATAATACTGTTTTTCCGTCCGAAGAAATTCGTGGGTCGCTAACCCATCCCAATTTCCATAATGTTTCCGGTGCGAGAATATTCTGCCCTGAAGTAGTATTAATAAAGATTACACCGATTAGTAAAGAGATTGCACCAATTTTCATAGATTTTGAGATTGTGATTTGAGGTTTGAGTATTGAAATGAAACTTGCCTGTCTCAGATCTAATATCTCACGTCTAATATCTGTTTAGATTATATTTAAATTCTGCTTAAAGCTTCTTAATTCAGTAATGTTATGGAAAGGTAACAGTAACGCCATCTCCAAGCTTAACAAGCTTGATGCTATACCAATTGTCTTCATTGGTGCGTGAATCTTTATGACATGCCTCGTATTCATCGGGCTGTCCGTCCTCGACAACCTGAACCCATTTGGCAAACAAGCCCGAAGATTGTATTTCAGGCATGATATAAAAAATAGATTTACCAATAAGATCGGCTGACTCCTGACCTAAGTGCGTTTTCACCGCGCTGTTTGCAAATAGTATTTCAAAGTCCTCAATTTTAAACCCCTCACGACAAGTCTTGCAGGTGATGATGCCTTCCTGTGAAGCATTTAGAATAGATTCCAGAAGCACTTCAAGGTCTATCCTGTTTTTAATTTGCCTGTAAGCATAAAAAGAAGTGAATAGAACTAGGAGGAATGCAAAAGCAATGAGAACAATAGTCCACCTATGCAATGATTTCACAGTTGCTTTGAGAAATCCTTGCCTTTCAACTAACAGTTCCTTCTGCCTCGTAGAACAATGACCTATAAGACTTTGAATTTCTGTTACATTAGCTTGTATTTTGTTTTGTATGTCCCGGCTTAGTAAATCAATAGTATTGGTGCTGGCAACTAATTGCCCCCAATCATTAATCTTTGCAGACAACGTGTCTAATCTCTTTTTTTGGTTTTTATCAAAAACAATTGGTTTAAGTTTGTTCAGATCAGTAATCAGGTCAACAAAATCATTTGCAAGCAAGTGGTTGTCAGTGTTATTGATAAAAGACTGTATGTGCAATTGTGCAGTCTTTAAATCGCCGGATATTTCGTTAAGTGAACCAATTACTCCATAGGTGTGATCTACAAATTCAATGGATTTATCCAATTCAACCAGGCTTCTCCTATGCAAATAGATTGCTGCGACTAAAACAAGAAATATGAGAACAAATAGGAAATAAATTCTTTTATACATTCAAAGGGTGAGTATCATAAGACGAAAACGGTTACGAAAGTAGAGAATCATTTGGATTTAAGAATCTTGATAAAAAAATAACTATATAAATGGTAGCACTTACATCGTACATTTGCTGCCATGAAAAGTCAAAAATAAATGATTGAAGCGTGGCGTAAGAAATATTTTGGCAGCAGTACCTCTCTTATTCTTGCAAGTATAGCTATCGGCCTAGTTACTGCGCTAAGCGCAGTTATTTTAAAGACCGGCGTTCGTGTTATCCAGGAATGGGTACAATATATCTCTTTAACGAAACACTTCCATTATCTTCTTTTTATTTTTCCTACAGTTGGAATTCTTTTAACAACTGTTTATGTGCAGGTATTCAGGAAAGGAAATCTTGGACGAGGTGTAGCGAATATTTTGTATTGTATTTCCCGTAAGTCAAGCTTTGTTCCCAAAGACAAGCTTTATTCGCAAATGATCAGCAGTATATTAACCGTTGGGTTTGGCGGTTCGGCAGGTCTTGAGGCGCCTATTGCAGCAACAGGTTCAGCCATTGGCAGTAATACTGCCCGGTGGTTGAAATTTAGTTACAAGGAACGAATGTTACTGCTCGCATGCGGTGCAGCAGCAGGCATATCAGCCATCTTTAATGCTCCTATAGCGGGCGCAATATTCGCTTTCGAAATCCTGCTTGTGGATATGGCTATGCCGGCTATCGTACCCATATTAATTGCATCTGCCTCATCTTCCTTGCTTTCACAACTTATATATTCCGGTCAGCCCTATATTCTTATTACGGACACCTGGCGTTCCAATCATCTCTTGTATTATGTTGCTTTTGCGTTCATTGCTGCTTTTTCTTCCGTTTATGCCATACGTGTTTATTTTTATATGGATGAAGTTTTTGCCGGTAAGAAAAGACCTTACCTAAAAGCCATAGCAGGCGGCTTACTGCTTGGTCTTCTTATTTTTATTTTTCCTCCTTTATATGGTGAGGGATATGATATGGTGCAACACATGCTTCATGGTTATGCCGATGCTTTACTTGCCAGCAGCTTTATTATCAAGACAGAAAATGTTTGGTATATCATTGATTTCACGGTTGCCTTAATGCTGTTGAAAGTCATTGCTACTTCTGTAACCATTGGCGCAGGCGGAAACGGCGGTATGTTTGGATCCTCTCTTTTTATGGGAGCCATGTGCGGTTATGCCTTCGCTCATTCGGTCAACTTACTGGGCATCGGGCATTTAAATGAAGTCCATTTTACTGTTATTGGAATGGCTGCATTATTAAGCGGCGTTATTCATGCGCCTCTTACTGCCATCTTCCTCATTGCAGAAATAACAGGCGGGTATGCCCTTTTTGTTCCGCTGATGATTGTGTGTTCTGTTTCGTTTCTCGTGTGCCGCTATTTTGAACCCTATTCTGTATATACCAGAAAGCTTGCTTTGGCAGGGGAGTTGAGAACTACCGATAAGGATAAGCTAGTATTAAGTAACATGAAGGTGGAAGATTATATTGAAAAGGATTTTATTCCTGTAAAGGCTAACTATACTCTTAGAACTCTTGTTATTGCAATTGCCCACTCCAAAAGAAATATTTTTCCGGTTACGGATGAGGCAGGCTTATTGTGCGGTATCATTATGCTTGACAACGTCAGGGAATTCATGTTTGCTGATGAATTGTATGATAAAACACTTTTGAAAGAATTGATGATTGATCCTGTTGCTACTATAGATGTTCATGAAACGATGCAATCGGTGATGAAAAAGTTTGAAGATAGCGGCGTATGGAATCTGCCGGTAACTGATCATGACAAATATCTTGGCTTTATCTCTAAATCAAAAATATTTACTCACTATCGTCAGGAACTCATTAGAGAAGTAGATGTACCCGGTTAAAAAAGCGGAAATTGTTTTAAGAAGACTTCCAGTTTTGTGGATATACAGTCCTTGTATAGGGGCGTGTACGTGCAAGCGCCCTGAGAATCTGAATTCTATTTGTGATTCCAAACTTTGAACGATATTCTTTAATATCGTCTAAAAGCGACCATTGCCTTTCATCATTCGGAGTAAAGTGGTTTTGCGAGAATTCGCTTAACAGCATATTGCTTTGCATTTAAAATTATAGTTTAAAATTAACGTGAAAGTAGGGGCAAATAAAGTTATATTGGTAATCATCATGAATTGCAGGGCAAGTGCGTGTTTTAATGGGCAAATGCAAAATGGAATGTTGAAATCAGAACTATGGAAAAATAAAAACGTGAACAGATTAACCCTTTATATGATCTTTTTAAGAGCTTGTTTCACATTTATCAAAAAGTTATTTAAGCAGATACAAAATGTCGCCATAGATTTCCGGATCAGAAGGGCGCTTTGCATTATCATCTACTACTTGCCCGTTTTTATCAAAAAGCACATAGTGCGGAATGGTGGTTACAGAAAAAAGATTTCCTGCACAATCCGGCCAATCAGGAGAAGACCACGCCTGGATGCCTTCCACCCCTATTTCAACCACTGCTTTTCTCCACGCTGCTTCACCTCTGTCAGTAGAAATATATAGGAATACAATGTTCTTCAATTGCTTCTCTGTAAATTTATGATGGAGCTCTTTTGAGTGAGGCATCTCCTGGCGGCATGGTCCGCACCAACTTGCCCAAAAATCAACATATATCACTTTGCCTTTGAAATCTGAGAATTTTACAGGTTTTCCTTTGTCAGTTACAATTTTACAATTATCATTAGCCGTTAAATTGCCGGATGTGTTTTTAGATGTTTTTACCTCATCTTTTTTCTCCATATACTCTCCGCACTTTTCTTTTACAATGGAAGCGTACACAGATTGTTTATCAGATAGAATCAATGAAAGATATAATCTTTTAACCGTTGACGGCTGCGCTTTTTCATATTCATCTAAAAGGAATCTTGAAAGCCAATATTGATAAGGGGAATCAGAAAGCGCTTTTTGCGCTATTAAATTCTTTCTTTCCATGGATGAGTTATAATCTGTAAATTTATTGAAGCCATTCTCCTTAGAGGTAAAATAGATTACATAGTATTTAAGGAAGCTTCTATACGAATCGCAAATCAAGGCATCAGCATTGCTGACCTTTACCTTTTCAAATCCTTCCAATAGCGGTGGTGGCAATTCATCCACATGTAATATTTTAGCATTGCTGTTGGCTTTAACGATGGGGTAAGCAAGTAATAAGTTCCAATACCTGTAATTTACAAGATTTGTAAAATAATTTTTGAAAGCAGGGGAGAACTTATTATAAGAAGAATCAGCCTTGAAGTACTCCAGTTGCTTTTTACGGCTGTTGAAAATGTCTATTTCAAAAGCATCCACACCCATGGCAAGCATTTTATTGTCCATTAATGAATCAGTATAATCACTTGCGAACTTTTTATTGAAGCTTTTGAGAAACAAATTTGCAGGGGCAGCATTGCCTGATAGTTGAATAGTAGCGCTTAGCAAATCGGCGGTAAAAGCAACGTGAAGTGTCTCATCAGGTGCGAGAAAGAGAAGGTATGATTCAGTGCCATAACTTAATGTGGCAATAAATTCTTTTGCTTCATTCAATGTAAATGAGAAACTTCCTTCACTGGTTTTCGCAGTAAAGACTTCCGGGTGAACACCCAAATAAGTTCTGTCTATAGACAGGTTAACAGGATTGCCTTGCGCATTATTTATATATCCATCAATAATCACCGACTGCGCCAATGAATTGACGGAGATAATTGCGAAAAATAGAATTAGAATCTTTTTCATATTGAAAGAGGACTGGCTTTAAGCCAATCCTGATCGTATTAGAACTGCAAAAGTAGTTGTTCGGACGGTTTATTACAAAGTGCCGATTATTTCAAGAACTTCTCTTTTTGACTTTAAAAGCCGGAGCTGAATCTTCCGTATCAAATCTTCTTCCTTGCCCTTTACAAAAAGCAAATCAGCGTCCTTTAGCTTTGAAAATTTCTCTTGCAGCTTCCCTGATATTTCAACCCAGCTTGTTTCTATATTTTCTCTGAACATGTTAATTGCTTTTATAAAATTTGCTTCCCCGTATTTACGAATTCTTTGGGTGTAAGATAGGCATAATAGCCGGTACAGCTTAATAAAAAAGTGTAATGCTCCCCAAAATTTA
>PLYJ01000091.1 GCA_003151745.1 Bacteroidota bacterium | reverse complement strand
TCTGAGATAACGCAGCAATGCGCCTATAAAAGCTATTTAACGACATTTTACGGAAGAGATATAAGGGACTGCGGATTTAATCCGCAATCCCTTTTTTTCTTGAGGCAAGTCCATCTTCCGCATATCCGATTGAATCTTCCGCATAGCATAATGACTCTTCGGAATATTCAATTAACTTTTCCGCTCATGTCAGTCAATCCAAAATTAAAATCAAAAATTAAAAACTAAATCCAATGAAAAAACTCTTACTTCTATTAGCATTTACATTCAGCTTAAACTTTACAAACGCCCAATGGCAGCAAACCAGCGGTCCCGTTGGTGGCGGTGCTGTTAATTGTCTTGCCGTAAGTGGAACCAGCTTGTTCGCCGGCACCCAGAGCGGTGGGGTCTTTTTATCCACCGACTCAGGAACTACCTGGACTGCCGTCAATAATGGGTTGACAGAGCTCTACATTTGGGCATTAGCCGCTAGCGGCACGAATATTTTTGCGGGTACGGTAGATTCCGGTGTATGTATTTCTACTAATTCCGGGGCCACCTGGACGAAAGCTAATGACAGCTTATTATTAGCGAAAAACCTCTCTGTTAACGCCTTAGCTATAAGCGGAACCAATATTTTTGCGGGAACTGGCAGCGGAGTAGGCGGTGTATATATATCAACCGATATGGGGGCAACCTGGACACAACCCAGCTTTCAGATTAATACTTCTTCATTAGCGGTCAGCGGAACGAATATTTTTGCCGGGAGTTATAGTCAACTATTTTTATCCACCGATACAGGGACAACATGGACAGCGATTGATCACGGAATGATTTCTGGATGGATTAGATCAATTGCTATAAGTGGAACGAATATTTTTGTGGGAACTGCTAATGGTGTATATTTATCTACCGATACCGGATTAACCTGGACAGTGCTTAATAACGGCTTGTTGAACACCTACGTTAGTTCATTAGTTATAAATGGTACAAATATTTTTGCAGGTACTCTGGGTGGAGTATTTTTATCCACTAATAGTGGCGGGATATGGACGGCAATTAATAACGGTTTCACAGATTACACTATTTATTCTTTAGAGGTAAGCGGAACCAATATTTTTGTCGGTACTGATACAGCCGGTGCATGGAAAAGGGCTTTATCCGATTTCATCTGCTCCGCTCCTCCCGCCCCAGGTGTAACAGATGTTGATAACTGCGGAAATTCTGTGCTTGCTGCTTCCGGATTCACAGGTAGATTATTATGGAGTACATGGGATACAACTTCTTCCATCACCGTCACCATTGCAGGCACTTACTCCGTCACGCAGACCGTCGGATGGTGCACCAGCCTTGCCGGAACTATAACGGCTATTCCAACTATAATACCTGCCCCTGGTGTCTCTGTTACTAACAACTTCGGTAACTCTGTGCTCACTGCTACTGGATTCACCGGTACATTATTGTGGAGTACAGGGGAGACCACTTCTTTCATCACTGTTTTTCGTGGTAATTACTCCGTCACCCAGACTGTCGGAGGATGTACCAGTCCTGCGGGAATAGGAACAGCTGCTCCTTATGGGGTAGGCCAGTTCAATAATACTAATGCGGGAAAAGATTTTTGGTTTGGCTTCCCCTATAATAATGACACGACTACGGTCACCTATGCAATCACTATGACCTCCTTCGCAAATGCCTCCGGAGCAGTTTCTATCCCTGGTACAGGGTTTAATCAGAATTTTACAGTAATTCCCGGATCTGTAACACGGATTGTTATCCCGGATACCGATGTAATTGTGACCAATCCGGACGTAATTGCAAACACTGCTTTACATGTTATTTCCGATAGCACTATTGCACTGTTTTTTTCTGAAGAGTCCTCTGGACCACGAAATGATAATTCGTATGTTTTGCCCAATGGAGTCTTAGGAAACGACTACTATGTAATGAGCTATGCCGAATTTGGCAGCATATCTGAATTTGTGATCATTGCTCCTGGAAGCACCGTTAGGGTGGAGGTTACACCTTCCGTAGCAACTTCCGGAGGGCATCCCGCCGGTATTCCCTTTGACACAACATTGTCTCCGGGTCAGCTTTTTCAGGTTCAGAGCCTCAGTGATCTTACCGGTAGTCGGGTTCGTTCACTTGACTCGACTCAGACATTTGCAGTAATAGGAGCTAATGCGATGGGTTCAATTTCATGTAATGGCACAGTAGATCCAATATTTGAACAATCAATACCTGTATGTTCCTGGGGTGATCAGTATGTGGTTGTCTCGACGCCTCAAACCGAAGATATATGCCGGGTTCTTGCTTCACAGAACGGAACAATAGTAAACATTAATGGAAATTATGCGGCAACCCTCAATGCGGGGCAATATTATGACCAGATCGTTACACCAGCCGTTCCATTTTTTATAACTGCAAACAATCCAATTTCAGTTGCAAGGATTCTGCAAACGGATGGATGCAATAATTCCACACTGCATTTGGGTGATCCTGATTTAATATTGGTAGGTGCCAATGAGCAGATGTTATTAGAAAATGTAACTTTTTATGCCACCACAATTAACGGAATAGACAGCAATTGGGTACAGATTGTGACCCGCTCCCCTGATATCAATACTATTTTTCTTGATGGCCAAAACATCGGTTCTGCATCATTTATTCCATTGCCTTTTAATACCTCTTATTCTTATACAAACCTAAGCATAGAAGAGGGGGCGCACAATATAATTACCACAGGCGGTGGATTCCTGGCATATCAAGTTGGGTTAGGTAACCCTACTTCCAACGGTTGTGCTGCCGGTGTTTATATATCGTGTGCGGCGGCTGTGCCTGTTGTTAATTTTCAATCAAGCGCCACATCATTATGTTCCTATAACTGCATTAGCTACACAGATATGAGCACTAATGCTACTTCTTGGCAATGGAGTTTCCCCGGCGGCATTCCTTCGTCAAGTACAATGCAAAACCCTCAGTGTATATATTATGATACGTCGGGTACTTATAATGCTACTCTCATTGCTTCAAATAGCGGCGGCGAAAAAGACACACTCACGATTATCAATCTTATCCATGTGCTACCTTCTCCTCCAACGCCTGTTATAATCCAGCATAATGATACACTCTATTGCACTACCGATCCTTCATACACTTCTTATCAATGGTATGATAGTACCACAATTATTCCTGGCGCTACGCATACTTTCCTCGTTGTTACTCACGGTGGCAATTATAACGTGGCGGTAACAAATGAATTTGGCTGCAAGATTTCAGTTGGTATTACTATTGCCCACGATGTAGGCATTAATGAATTTTCTGCTAATAATTATATTTCTCTTTATCCGAATCCTGCTTCTGATCAACTTCTTATTCACACTTCTTCCTCCCGCATTACCGGGAAAGCAATCGTTTCTATAATAAATGTGCTTGGAGAAATAATACAGGAGGAGAAGTTAAAGTGGACTGATGATATAATCATCAACATCAAATCCCTTCCCGCAGGCATGTATTTTCTTCAAATGAAAACGGAGAGTGCGATTGATACTAAAAGATTTGTGAAACTTGACAAATAGACAAACGTTTAAAACCAAAAGAAATGAAAAAAATTACTTACTTTGCACTTCTCGCAGCGACATTTTTTAAATTAGTTTTCATCCCGCAAGTTGCTTCAGCGCAAAACGGCCGCCTTTGGGGTACTTTCTATGGGGGATTGAGTGACGATGGTAGTCAGAATAACTCCGTTGCAGTTGCTGCGGGTTATTATAATTCGCTTTCATGGAAGTCACTTGTCCATACGTGCCGACGTTGTATGCATTCATCTGGGTCCATGTGTTTCCGCCATCCGTAGTCTTTACAGGATAACCGCTGTTGCCATCATTGAAGTTGCTGTACGCAATGTTGGCATCGTTGGTGAATTCATACGTTGACACATTAAATGCCTGCATCTTCGTAAAGTTGATTTGCGAATAAGAAAGCCCGTAATCAGTGCTGTGAAACAATTCGCTCATATCACAAGCGACATAGAATTCATTGTCGTTGGCAGGATTAATACTCGGGAAGAACAGTAGAGCCGCCGCCGCCAATACCGCGCGATTGCCAATACGTCGGAACCTGTGCAGCAACATAATTCCAAATAAATAAGATGGAGATAAGGAAGTATAGTTTTTTCATGTGACAAGGTTTTAGAACACTAAAGTAAGCGATAATTCAACCGGATTATTTTTTTCAGGAAATATTCTTACACATTTAATTAGTGATAAACCCAACCTTAGTCACATGCCATTCGTCACTTTTTTAATAAGCGCAGCAACCTTTTCCTCAATCAGGCTGCGTACCTCCCTGTATTCTTCCGCGTTCATTTCTTTCGGATCAGGAATGTTCCAGTCTTCCCTGTGCTTTGCTTTTACAAAAGGACATGCATCGCCGCAACCCATCGTGATTGTGTACTCATACTCCACATCTGGAATTTCATCCAATGATTTTGATTTGTGCTTAGTCAGATCATAACCCACTTCTTTCATGGCGGCAATGGCACGTGCATTAATCTTCCCTGATGGCCTTGAGCCTGCACTGTATGCCTGCACGATGCCCTTACCTTTCATCGAAGCAAATGCCTCTGCCACCTGGCTGCGGTTGGAGTTCTCAATACAAACGAAAAGAATATTCTTCTTCATTGCGTTAACAACAGGCTTTTGATTCTGCATTTAATTCGCGGAAATTTATTTTTTCTTTATCCTGCGGCATGCAACAGGCGGAGGCTTCGCTCATTTCATAATGTGGGTCGTTGAATTCCGCGTCTTCGTGAAAGTAATATGCCTCCCATTGCACACCGTCAGGATCGCTCACCCAGAATTTGTCCTGTTTGGCATAACAGCAATTAGTGCCTGTTTCTTCCTTGCTCACAAGGTGCTTCATCCTGGCTTCCCACAAACGTTTGTTCAGTTCTTCCACCGTTTCTACCTGGAAGCCGAGATGCCCGAAGTTCTGCTGCACCCTTTCTTTATTTTCTACAAAGGAGATGATAAGCGAAGGGCTGTCTAAGACATACTTAGCATAGCCGGGTTTCACCTTTACAGGTTCTTTGTCAAAGAAAGAAGAGTAGAACGGGATTGTCTTTTGCAGATCGCTCACATATAAGCTGACGTGCATTCTTGGAAATGGATTTTGATTCATCTTATTTTAATTTAACAACAGGTAGGATTTTGACTGTTAGTCTTGGCGAAAAACTCATTGAACGTCTTCTCAAACTTCTCAAACGTTTTCCAATTGATGCAGTAACAGGATTTGGCTCCATCAACGGTTCCTGTGATAAGCCCCGCTTTGAGCAGCTCTTTTAAATGCTGCGACACGGTGGATTGTGCCAGCGGCAGTACTTCCACAATCTCTCCGCAGATGCATGTTTGCCTTTTCGCAATCTCTTTCAGGATAGCAACCCGTGCAGGATGACTGATTGCATTGGCAAAATCAGCCAGCTCGTTTTCCTTTTTATTGAATTCGTCCTTTTTATTAATAGCCATTTTATAAAAGTATATCGCAAATATACGATAAAATAATGATAATCACCAAATGCTTTGTGAAATATTTTAAAAATAGGGTGGAAGGGAGGGTTAATGGCCTAAAGTAGCCTGCAACAGTAACACCCGTGTTGTGATTTGCTTTCAATTTGTTCTTTGAAGATATTCGCACACAATATAGGATTTTTTAAGTTACTTTAAAGTGTGTTGTGATTTGCTTTCAATTTGTTCTTTGAAGATATTCGCACAATCGGGTCGTGCTCCTTTAACTTTTTGCCATAAAATATTTCCATCATCCCAAACTGCTTATCTGTTATTGTCAATATTCCCACATGCCCTTTTTCGGGCAGTATGCTTTTCACCCGTTTCACGTGCACATCTGCATTTTCCCTGCTCGCACAATGCCGCACGTAAATCGAAAATTGGAACATTGAAAATCCATCGCCCATGATGGATTTGCGGAACTTTGTATAAATCTTTCGTTCCTTAATGGTTTCGGTTGGCAGATCAAAAAACACTAATACCCACAATATTCTATATTCATTTAAGCGCATAAAGCCTAAGGAAAAAGGCGTTTTTATATACGCATAGTTTTAAAAGTCATTGTATCTGCCTTTTTCAAAAATTAGGCACTTTTAGTCAATCGTATGATTTTTTTTTCTAATTGATTATCAGTATTTTAAGTGTTAATATATGTTAAATATAGAACTATGTGTTGCAAGGTACTGTTTAATTACCATATCTTTGCACCGCACTTAACAAGGTCGTGCATAGAACCGATTAAAATGAAAACTAAAATAAATTCTCAAACAACTAAAAGCGATACTAAAATGAAAAACACTTTATCTATTCTTGTTGCATTGATATCAATTGTAACAACCCCGCACGTGCGGGGCGCAAGCAGCGAAACCCATTCAGTAACTTCTCAAATCAGGAATCAAAGCACATTCTATGGTATCGTGCTTGCTTCTGATGTGAATGTGGTGTTGAGACAGGGCAACGAACAATTGGTGAAAGTGGAGGCTATAAAATCCGATTTCCCTTTCATTAACACAAAGGTCATTAATGGTTCTTTGGTTGTGTCTGTAAGAAATAACCACAAGCTGAACGGACCTGTTAACGTGTACGTAACGATGAACGACATTAACCTTATCGAAGTAATCGGAAATGGGAAGGTGAATAGCGCTGAAATGATCAATGCCGATGTGCTCACTTTAAAACTAAAGGGAAACGGCAGCATTAATGTGGACGTGCGCGCTTTGTCAGTGGGCATGAACCTGAGCGGCTGCGGTTCCATTAATATTTCGGGCAATGCCGCTAACAGCCTCATTAAGATTTACGGTCAAGGACATGTGTTCACGAAGAACTTCAATGCCTTCACAACGATGGAGATGATTGATGACACACCGGTTGATTGCACGGCAATGGTTAATTACATTAACTAAATATATAATGCGTGATTCACGATGAACGAATAGTTGTGAATATATGAATCGTGAATTAAAAATTAAATAAAATCTAAAACCAAAAAAGTAATATGAGCAATCTTGAAAATACACAGGCTCAGATGCGCAGAGGGGTTTTAGAGTTTTGCGTTCTCAGTATTCTGTCACATGCGGAAGTTTATCCTTCCGATATTATAGAACGGCTGAAAGATGCCAGACTGATCGTGGTGGAAGGTACATTGTACCCGCTTCTTACGCGATTGAAAAATGCCGGCCTTGTTTCCTACAAATGGGTAGAGAGCAAGAGCGGCCCCCCCCGCAAGTATTTTTCTCTTACACCACTTGGAGAAAAATTCTTAGAAGAGCTTCATACCACCTGGGATGAATTAGTAGAGGCAGTTAATAACACAACAAAAAAGAAACCGGACGTGAGATATGAGACGTGAGATTAAATCAAAACTCTCATATTCCTTGTCTCAAATCTCATATCTCAAATCTCAAATCTAACTCACAATGAATAAAACGGTCACTGTCAACCTCGGTGGAATTGTTTTCCACATTGACGAAAACGCGTATGATGCGTTACAAAAATACCTGAACTCTATCCGCAGCCACTTCACTTCGGCTGACGGGCGCGATGAAATCATGCAGGACATTGAGTCCCGCATTGCAGAGATGTTCCTTGAGCGTGCAAAAGACAGCAAGCAGGTAATTACGCTAACCGATGTTGAGCAGGTCACTGCCATCATGGGCAAGCCTGAAGATTTTGCCGGTGAAGGAGAACCTAAATCTTCTTCTGCTCCGAATGAAGAAGCCGCTGCCGGCAACACTTATAAGAGAAGGTTGTTCCGCAACCCTGATGATAAGATGTTGGGCGGTGTCTGTTCAGGCATAGCAGCGTACTTTGATACAGATGTGGTGTGGATCAGGATCATCTGGGCGATACTTTTCTTTGCATTCGGATCGGGATTACTTCTATATATAATTCTTTGGATCGTTATTCCCATGGCAAAAACTACGGCTGAAAAGCTGCAGATGCGGGGGGAGCCTATTAATGTCTCCAACATAGAGAAGAATATAAAAGAAGAGGCGGAGGCAATTAAACAGAAGATGGAACAATGGGGTAAGGAAAACGGAAAGCAAATAGGCACAGGCATTGGACGGTTTTTTGAAGCGCTGGGGGAAGTATTTCGCATACTATTCTCTTTTATAGGCAAGCTTATACTTACATTTTTTGCTTTCATAGGCATTATCATTTGTCTTTCATTGTTTATTGGCTTGCTGGGCATTCTTGGTTTGCCGGGCATTCATCTCTGGAATATGACTCTGGAATTGTTTAATAACCAATCGCAGCTGGTTTGGGCATATATAGGGCTGATGTTAGCCATCGGGCTTCCTTTCCTGATGCTTGTTATCCGCGCTATCGGCGTTATCTTTAATATAAAGACCATGTCAAAGTTTGTTAATATGACTGCATTGAGCTTATGGCTTGGCGGGATAGCGATATGTATTCTGATGGGTATAAAGCTTGGCAAAGAATTCAGGGAAGATGAATCCATTACGCAGGAGATTACCCTTGTGAGACCTGTTTCTGACACATTATACCTGAAATCTTCCGTTGCAAATAACGAATATAATGAAAGCAAATACAGGAAAAGGTTCTGGCACCACGGCATCCGTATTAATGAAGATGTTTTTGAATCTGATAAAATAGAATTCGATATTGCTAAAGAACCGGCCAAACAATTCACGCTTGTGAAAATGATGACTGCCAGCGGCAGCACGCGCGATCAGGCAAAAGAACGTGCCTCGCACACAATTTATTCCTTTGCTCAAAAAGATTCATTGCTTGTATTTGACGCTCAGTTTACCCTTCCTCCAAAAGAAAAATACCGCCGCCAGGAAGTGCAGCTTATACTCAGGATTCCTGTAGGCAAGTATGTATATATAGACGAAAGCATGCACAGCATTCTTTACAACGTTGATAATGTAAAAGGTATTTTAGATGACGATATGGTGGGCAGAACATGGAAAATGACGGAACATGGACTGATATGTGTTGACTGTACAGGCAGGGAAAGAACCAAATACAGTGAAAATGCAGATAAAGATGATGAAGATGCTGTTGTTGACATTAGGGGAGACAGTGCAAGTGTGAAAATTGACAAGCACGGCGTTAGTATCAACGCTCCTGATGCAGAGGTAAAAATGGATGAAAATGGATTTCGCATGAGGAAAAAGGAGAAAAAGAACTAGCATAGTATAGAAAAGGGCATAATTCACAAGCCTTCGGTTATAGAAGCAAAAGTTAGTTAATAAGATCATAACTTCTTCATTTATACTTCACAGATAAAGTATGATCTTTGTCGCTCAAATCAAAAATCAAATGAAAAAACTATTTGTTATCGCTACTCTGGTTAGCTTCAGCTTCTGCGTTGCTACCGCTCAGACAACTCCTGCTACCGGTACTCAGACTCCTGCAGCTACTACCACTACCAAGAAGAAGACTAAGACAACCACTAAGGTGGCCTCTACTACAGAAACTACTCCTGTTAAAAAGGGTGGTAAAAAATCTTCTACCAAGAAGACTACTGTTAAGAAAGAGTCAACTGACAAAATGCAGGCAACACCAGCTGCTAAGTAATCAGGCATTAAGCTAATTGCTTAAAAGAGAAAAATCCCGCTCAGGCGGGATTTTTTTTTTAAAAACTTTTCAACATTCGTTAGCGTTCTTATATTTTTTCACACTTTTGTCAAAATAAACAGGCGCTTTTAAACATCCTGGCAATAACATTAACCTTTAGACTTTAAACCTTAAACCCAACACCAATATGGCAACCGCAGAAGTAAAAGAAAATACAAAAGAAAAAGAAAATTCAAAGGAGAAGTTGAAAGCATTGCAGCTTACCATCGACAAGATTGAAAAGTCGTATGGCAAAGGCACGATCATGAAGCTGGGTGACCAGCCCATTGAAGCTATGGAAGCCATATCTACGGGTTCCATCTCTCTCGACAATGCGCTCGGTATAGGAGGGCTCCCTAAAGGAAGGGTTATTGAAATATATGGCCCTGAATCATCAGGTAAAACAACACTGGCCATTCATGCTATTGCCAATGCTCAGCGCAACGGCGGCATTGCCGCCTTCATTGATGCGGAACATGCGTTTGACCGCCTGTATGCACAGAAACTGGGTTGCGATATTGAAAATCTTCTCATCTCCCAACCTGATAATGGCGAGCAGGCATTAGAAATTACAGAGAACCTCATTCGTTCCGGCGCTATTGATATTATCGTTATTGACTCTGTGGCTGCTCTTACACCAAGAAGCGAAATAGAAGGAGAAATGGGAGACAGCAAGATGGGCTTGCAGGCGCGTTTAATGTCGCAGGCATTGCGTAAGCTCACAGCCAGCATCAGCCGCACCGGCTGCTGCTGCATCTTTATCAACCAGCTTCGCGAAAAGATCGGTGTTATGTTTGGCAATCCGGAGACAACAACAGGAGGCAATGCACTGAAGTTTTATGCTTCCGTTCGTCTTGACATTCGCAGAATCGGGCAGTTGAAGGATGGCGAAAATATAGTTGGTAACAGAACCAAGGTGAAGGTGGCGAAGAATAAGGTAGCTCCTCCGTTCCGTATTGCTGAGTTCGACATTATGTACGGACAGGGAATAAGCAAAGCAGGGGAGATTGTTGATTTGGGTGTAGAAAGAAATATCATCAAGAAATCAGGTTCATGGTTCAGCTACAACGATACTAAATTAGGTCAGGGCCGTGATGCTGTTAAGCAAATGCTGCTTGATAACCCGGAGCTTTCAGACGAGCTCGAAGAAAAAATACGAGAGGCTTTAGCCACTCCTATAGAAGGGTAGGTTTATCATAGTTAGTTGAAATTATTGAAGCGCGGACAAAGCAATATTTAAAAGCTCGTCCGCGTTTTCTATTTTTGCCGGATGAAGAAAATAAAAGCGAATTTTTTCCTGCTGCTATTCTCTCTTGCTCTTTTCTCTTGTCATCAAGCGGAAAAGAAAGAGTCTGAGAACAAGAAGGACACGATGGCAGTTCAGAGCAATGCGGATACTTCATCCTTTGCAAAAAACCTTTCTGCTCTCACCATGCAGTTGAATGCTGATCCTAAAAATAGTGATCTGTATTACAGCAGGGCGAAGCTTTATCTTGACAATAAAAACTTTTCTGCTGCGCAATCAGACATCACGCAAGCTTTAAACATGGACTCTACGAAAGCCGATTACTATCTTATTCTTGCCGACCTCCAGTTTGCAAATTATAAGCTGAAGAATGCAACAGCATCATTTGAAAAATCTTTGAAGCTTGATCCCAAAAACATCCAGGCTAATTTGAAGCTTGCTGAATTATATCTATACCTGAAAGGCTACCCTAAAGTTTTTGAGTATGCCGATGCTGCGCTAAAAATTGACAAACACACTGCGAAAGCTTACTTTATTAAAGGCTTTGCATTTGCAGAGAATGGAGATACTACATCTGCAATTTCCAGCTTGCAGACTGTAGTGGAGCTGGAGCCGAATAACTTTGATGCTTATATGGAGCTTGGTAATTTGTTTGAAGCGAAACATAGTAAGCTAGCTTTTCAATATTATGATAACGCATTGCGGATTAAACCAAATGATTTGCTCGCATTATATGATCGCAGTAATTGCTACCAGGAATTTGAAGATTACAATAAGGCAATCGAAGGCTATTACGCGATCTTAAAGATTGATTCTAATTATGCAGACGCTCATTATAATCTCGGCTACATTCATCTTGTTTTCCTGAAAGTCTATAACCAGGCGATCAAGCACTTTACAGATGCCATTCGAGCTAAGCCCGACTACTATGAAGCCTGGTATAACCGGGGCTTCTGTTATGAAAATCTTGGAAACATTGCTGCAGCTAAGGAGAATTACGAGGAGGCGTTAAAGTTGAAACTGGATTATGAACTTGCTAAGAAAGGGCTTGTTCGTGTTAAACAGTAAACGCTGTCAACAATAATATTTACCTTTACAAACTAATAATAAAAAACTAAAATGGACGAAAATCAAAATCCAAACAACCAACTGAATATAGAGCTCAGCGAGGAAATTGCAGACGGTATATATTCCAACCTTGCCATTATTACGCACAGTAATTCAGAATTTGTAATTGACTTTGTAAAAGTGATGCCAGGCGTACCAAAGGCAAAAGTGAAATCAAGAATTCTTCTAACGCCTCAACATGCTAAGAGACTTGCTGCCGCTTTAGCAGATAACATTTCTAAGTTTGAGTCCATTCACGGCACCATCAAGCAAACCGAAGCAATAGGACTGCCGATGAACTTTGGCGGACCCACAGCGCAGGCATAAAAGTTTAAGGTTTAAGGTTCAATGTTATGTACGTTCCCAACTTTAAACCTTAAACTTTAGACATTAAATATCTTTATTTTGCCTCAATCGCTTTGATAAGCAATTCATCCGTCGGTTCAACCTTTGTGCGAAAACGATGAATAAGGGTGCCATTCTCATCTAAAAGAAACTTTTCGAAGTTCCAGTGAATCTCTCCCGTGAAATCAGGATTGGATTGGGTGGTTAGCCATTTAAAAATCGGATCAATATCATCTCCCTTTACAGAAACTTTTTCCATCATCGGGAAAGTTACTCCGTAATTCTTTGTACAAAAGCTTTTAATTTCCTCATTGGTTCCAGGTTCCTGTTCTCCAAAATTATTAGCCGGGAAACCGATAATGACGAGATGATCTTTATATTTCTCATATAGTTTTTCTAACCCTTCGTATTGAGGAGTATGGCCGCACTTGGAAGCAGTGTTCACGATTAAAATCTTCTTGCCTTTATACTTACTGAAGTCAGCCGGTTTCCCGTCAATTGATTTAGCTTTAAAATCATAAAGCGACGGCGTTGATAGTGTAAATAGCATGGTTAACGTTAATAAGAGTTTCATCTTCTATATTTTTAATGTAAAGGTACGAACAATACTGAAGAAATCAATTCCTCTCTATCGCCTCTGTCAGCGCCGCATCCGTCGGTTTCACGTTTGAACGAAAGCGATGAATCAGGTTGCCATTTTCGTCCAACAGAAACTTTTCAAAATTCCATTTAATGGTCCCTGTGAAATCGGGATTGGGTTGAGTGGTAAGCCATTTAAAAAGCGCATCAATCTTGCGGCCTCTTACGGAAACTTTTTCCATCATCGGGAAAGTTGCTCCGTAATTCTTTGTACAGAAGGTTTTGATTTGCTCATTGGTACCGGGCTCCTCCCATAGAAAATTGTTAGCCGGGAAACCAATAATGACCAGATGATCTTTGTACTTCTCATATAGTTTTTCCAACCCTTCGTATTGAGGTGTGTATCCGCACTTGGAAGCTACATTCACAATTAAAACTTTCTTGCCTTTATACTTGCTGAAATCGACAGGATCTCCATCAATTGATTTTGCTTTAAAATCATAAAGTGATGGAGACGTTGGTATGAATAGCATGGCAAATAGTAAGATGAGCTTCACCTTTTTTATTTTTGATATAAAGATACGAACTATACCACAGTTTCACTTAGGTCAATCCAGCGCTCCTTTATTAAAAATAATAAATCCCACATGAAACAGAAAGGAGAATGGAACAGGCTGGTTATGGTAATAATTAACCATGATGCTGACAGGTGCAAGCGGGCTGTGGAACACTATTGCTGCTGAACCCATGAAGTAGCGCTTGGCAAGCGGCAACCCGTAAGTAGTCTGTAAGTCGGGTGTTTCAATCAGTTCTTTGTAAGGCTGGAAAACGTACCCTTCAATTCGAATGTCAAGATTGCTGCGAAGGGCAATCACATTGCGAAGGCCTGCGCCTGCATACGTGTGAGCATGAAAGGTATTAAGAAAAAGAGTTTTCGTTTCCTCCATCGGTTCAAAGGACGGAGATGACAGAACAGAAGAAGTATAGTTTTTGAACAGCGGTTCATTACTTGCCACCACATCACCATAAAAGCCCAGCTTGAGATGCCCGCTGCGCTTATAATAATTTTCGTAAACAACTTTACCCTGCACCCACTGATGAAAACTCTCTGTTTGTGTTCTTACTACGGATGTAGAACCGGGAATGCCATATTCATTGCCTTCTATGTACCGTACTTTAGCGCTGAAGAAAGCTCCCTGGTTAGCATACTGCTTCCTGTTGAGTGTACTTCTTTCCCAAAGCAGGGAAGCGGTATATCCTTTAAATAAGGTTGCATCGGCGGTGTCTGTCTGAAGGAAGTTTGGAGTCTGGTAATAATTATCGGTGAGGTCTGCATAGCCAGCACTTAACACGACCTTTCCTTTATTATGCTGAGGAAGCCCGAAGTTAAGTCCATAGAAGTAATCGGATTTTAGTATATATGCGGGCTTGACGCCGATAAAAAAATCATTACTGCTGTTATAGAAGTCATATTGATTAAGAGTAATATCGCTTTCAAGAAAGTAAGGATGATTGGATGGCATATCCATTCTGACACGTAATTGTCCTGAAGTGTACAACTTGCCGAAATAAAAATTCCCGTTGAAGCTATAGGAACGGCTGTCCCAGATATTATACTGCAAGCCGGCAAATGCTTCGCTGATAGGGCGGGAGGCAAGATTACCGCCAAACTGGGTAATAAGATCACGCTCTCTTACAATATCAAGCGAAAGATTATAATAGCCGGTAATCGTATCATACACAAGAAGCGGGTAAATGGATTTGATATTGTCGTCTGCCACCACCTGGAAGTAGCTTGCTTTAAGCCTTGAAAGAGGAACAGGGGACTTGGAAGGTTTAATGATCCGTCTCACATACTCTGCCTGCTTTGAATTTAGCCCGCTGATAAATACCTTGTCTATTAATACTTTTGGCACACCTGAATGGAAGCTTTCTCGCTTAGAAGTAAGTTCCGCAGGATTACTTCTGCGCTGTATCTGTTTTTTTATTTCGTCCATTTGTTCCATGGTAGCTTTATATCCCGTTTCAATAATTTCAGAGATGTGGTTAAAGTCGAACAATCCGAATTTATCCGTATGAGGCTCAATGAGGATTCCGTTTTTACCCAATAAAGAAAAATTTGTAGGCGTTGTCATCATGGCCCTGATCTGTGAAATAATATTTTCTTCCGTAGTAGGTGCATTGCTTCCGGCAGCATTCACACCGATGATAATATCAGGTTGAAAATCATTAACCATTACATCGCAAGGGAAATTATTATACATGCCGCCATCATAAAGGATTTTTCCTTCAAAGAGAATGGGCTTGAAGTAAAAAGGGAAAGACGATGAGGCACGCACAGCCTGGCCAAGGTCACCTTTACGAAAAACAACCGTCTTTTTGTCTTCAATGTCGGAAGCCACGCAACGGAAGGGAACGAAGAGTGAATCGAAGTTATAATGGACCTTAGCCATCAGTGCCGCCGTGTTTTCCATCAGGGCATAATCTGCCGGCACTGTGCTTACAATATTCGTAGGTAGAGTGGTTTGAATCACTGAATCAAGCGTGAATTTAAGCTTAATCCAGGAAGCGTTATCATCCTTTCTCTTAAAATAAAAGTTATAATCTTCATTGATGATGCCGTTTGCCCAGCCATAGAATTCGTTGGTATGTACAATGGAATCTATTTGATGAGGCGAAAACCCCTGTGCATATAAGCTACCAAAAACAGCACCGGAAGAAGTACCCGTTATATAGTCAATAGGGATGTGGTTTTCTTCCAGCGCTTTCATAACCCCTATTTCTGAAAGGCCTCTGGCGCCGCCGCCGCTCAGCACCAATCCAACTTTCTGCGCCACTGATACTTGAAAGCTGAAAAGTAAAAGCAGGAGAGAGAAGAATAAGTAAGAAGTAACAGGTGATGAGTAATAAAACGTGTTGGTTCCCTTTTTATTCATTATTCCTTCTTACTTCATTTGGATGTGTGGTGCACAAAGTTAATAAGCATTATTGATCAGTTGAATGAGGCTAATAAAATAGGCAGGCGCCTTTATCAACCGTGAGCCATACCATGAGAATATTTCTCCGTCAACGGTCATTACCCTTGCATTCGGGCAGATGGATTGGAACTCTGAGATGTGCTTTTCTTGAAAGGGATAAGGTTCAGAAGAAAGAAGAATGAGATCAGGGTTTGCAGCTTGCAATTCTTTAGCACTTATTTCGGGATAACGTTTTTTGTTGTCAAAAACGTTTTTAAAACTGCAACGTTTGAGCATATCATTAATGAATGTATCAGCACCAACAGTCATCATAGGTTGCCGCCAGATAATATATGCAGCAGACAATTCATTAGTGGAAAAAGAATAGGGAAGGAGGTTTTGGAAATTTACTTTGATGTCGCTGATTAATTTTGCTGCTTTTTCTTTTTTGCCAACGAGTTCACCAACCAATTCAATCATCTGCAAAGCATCATCAAGGTTTTTCACATCACTCATCCAAACGGTATAATCTTTCATCAACTCTTTAACCTGGCTTTCTTCATTCTCTTCCTTGTTACCAATGATCAGATCGGGTTGAAGGGATTTTATTTTGTCAAAGTCAATCTTCTTTGTTCCGCCCACTCTTATCTTAGTGCGAAACCATTCTTCCGGGTGAATGCAAAACTTGGTAATGCCAATAACTTCCTCGTTTAATTCAAGATCATATAATAGTTCTGTTTGAGATGGAACAAGCGATATGATGCGTTTCGGGTTTTCTCTTAGTGAGATTGTTCTTCCTAATTGGTCGATAGACGTAATCATAAATGACTAAAGTAACAAGTAATAATGAATAAGTAATAAAGTTTAATTCCAGGCGATTTATTCATTATTCATTTTACATTATTCCTTTTAGGGCAATTCAATCAATTCAAGTATTTTCGTCCGCTGCTAAGTTCCAACAAACATGCGCATCTTATTTCTTACATCCCGTTTTCCGTTTCCTCTTGAAAAGGGAGATAAGCTGCGCGCTTTTTATCAGATTAAAGAACTGAGCAGGTATCATGAAATTATTCTTGCCGCAGTAAGCGATCAGAAAATGGAATCTTCCTCCATCGAAGCGTTAAAGCCCTTTTGCAGGAAAATACTTGTGCATGAGATGAGCATACTGCAGGTTTGCAAACACCTGCTAAGAACATTTTTCTCAGGCAGGCCTTTCCAGGTAGGATATTTTTATTCAAAAGAGTTTCAGCATAAGATCAATGAAGTAATTGAAAAGGATAAGCCCGATGCGATCTTTTGCCAGCTCACACGCATGGCTGAGTATGTGAAGCACATAAAACAAATCCCAAAGACACTTGATTACCAGGATGCCTTTAGCGTGGGATTGGAACGTCTTGCAAAACGTTCCTCGCTTATTAAAAGAATATTTGTGAACATGGAGTTCAAACGGTTAAAGCGATATGAGCACGACATCTTTGACTATTTTGAACATCATACTATCATCAGCGAGCAGGATAAAAAATTAATCCCTCATCCAAAGCATGACAATATAGAGGTTTTACCTAACGGAGTTGATTTTGATTATTACCAGCCGCAACAACGGGATAAGAAATACGATCTCATTTTTTCAGGCAACATGAACTACCCGCCTAACATTGAAAGCGCTTTGTTCATTGCTAAAAAGGTAATGCCTTTGCTTTGGAATGAATCCCGCACGTGTGGGACTTCATTGGTCATTGCAGGTGCCTCACCCGATTATCAAATTGAAAAGCTAAAAGATAAACGCATTCATGTAACGGGCTGGGTGGATGACATGCGTGAATACATTGCCGAATCACGCATTCATCTTGCGCCTATGTTTATCAGCATTGGTATGCAGAACAAAATATTGCAGGCAATGGCAATGAAAGTTCCCTGCATTGTTTCCTCCCTTTCAAACAATGCCATTCATGCGTCTGCGGATTGTGTTTTAATTGCTGACACGCCTGAACAATATGCAACCAAAATATCTTTATTGCTTACCAACCCGGATAAAGCAGCTACGATGGCTGATAATGCTTCTCGTTTTGTAAAAGCGAATTTTAATTGGGAATTAATTGTAAGTAAACTTGAAAAAATATTGCTTTAGGATAGCTGATTCATTGCCGTCACATTTATGTGACAGATTAAAAGCAAATCCGAAAACAGGCTTTAGCCGAAATAGTAGATTTTGCTAAAGCAGGAGATTGTTTTTTAATCATTTATCCGTTGACTGAAGTCAACGGCAATGAAGAAGCAACCCGGAAGGGATTTGAGTTTTACTTCGCCTTTTCATCTACTTCAAATATTCCAAACGTGTTGCTGTCAGTGTCTATGAAATAGCCCTGCCAACACCTTCCCGGAATAGCAAACTTAGGCAAAGCGACTCTTCCTCCATTACTCAGAATTAGTTGACCGGTTTTGTCAAAGCTTTCTACCTGCACGGAACAAACAAAAGCGTTGGTGCCGCTTTCTGTTGGGGGCACTTTGGCAGGGCGCTTTAAAAGGCCGCCGTTAATGCTGTTTGTTTCTATGCGGTAATATTCAATGGGGACAAACTCCTCTTTAATAAACTTCCAGCCAAATACAGCCTTATAAAATCTAATTTCTCTTTCAGGGTTAGAAGATTGAATTTCAAAATAGCCAATGGTATTCATATATATTAATTGTCAGGTTTTTAGTTGAATTAATTAACTCCTAACAGGTGCTTCGCGACCTGTCAGGAGGTGGATTTCAGAAAACTGATAAGTTGGAAAAAGCATGTGAATGCTTTACAAAAGGAGCAGTAGCAAGTGATACAAACTCAGTGAAAGCATTTAATAAATACTGTTTAGAAGCTAATAAGAAGTAGCGAGAGCTTTGCAAAACAAC
>PLYJ01000171.1:1714-5484 GCA_003151745.1 Bacteroidota bacterium | reverse complement strand
TAAATGATACTATACAGGTATCAATGAAATCAAACCCTCCCCGAAGTTCCCAACTTCGGGGAGGTTACATTCCGAAATTGTTTTACCCCGTTGGATAAATATCCTACGGGGTTTATGACGGCAGGTTTCTTAGCTGCCTTTGCTATTTGGCAGTATTTAGTAATTTTGCATTAAAATTAGCCAAATGAATAAAACCGTAGTCATATCAAAAGATGAATATCGGCGTTTGAGATCGCACGCCAAAGCATATCAAAAGCTGGTAGGGCAGCTTTTTCAATCTGTTATTACCGGCTCCGTTGACGCTGTGGTAGAAGACTTTCGCAAAACGGGTCTCTACACAGAACCGTTCCTCAAAGACCTGAAAGAAGGCCTTCAGAAGTCATCCTATTCCAGGCGATGAAGATTAAACCTCTTCGAAAAGACCTGGAAGAATATCTTGACAATCATCATCTTCTAAAGAAGTGGGAAAAAGCAAGCTTGATGTTTGAAAACAACATTCGACATCCTTCTTTAAATACCGAATTACTTGAACCGCGATGGAGAGGCATTTATTCTTTTCGTCTTGATCAAAAATACAGGGCATTATTTTTCATTACCCCAAAAGGAGAGGCAGAAGTTTTTCAGATCACCAATCATTATAAAAAATAATGCGTTAAACCCTCCCCGCCGTTCCCAACTTCGTGGAGGTTACATTCCGGAATTGTTTTATGAAGGCAGGTTTCTTACCTGCCTGTTTTGTTTGGCAGGGATTGCTTCACTGCGTTCGCAAGGAAACTCTTTTTTGCTTTGCAAGGGGTAAAGATTTATCTTTGGGAAAAATTAAAACTATGATTACTACATACAAGCTCAATAGCAATGAACTTTCAGCGCAGTTGCTTGAATTGATACGTAAATCTTTTCCCGGTAAAGAAATAGAAATTACCATATTTGAACAAGATGCCACCGAATATCTGAAAAGCAATGCTGCCAATGAGCAGCATATCAATCAGGCCATTGACCGCATTGAAAAAAAAGAAGGATTAATTTCCGTTGATCCCACTACTTTAAAAAAGAAGTGATGAGGGACGTGAAGTTTGATTCCGTTGCCTTTCAGGATTACCAGGAATGGACACATACCAATCCTAAGATTGCAAAGAGAATAGGTGAATTAATTCAGGATATTTTGCGTGATCCTTTTAAAGGAATAGGCAAGCCGGAAGCATTAAAGCATAACTGGCAAGGTCATTGGTCAAGAAGAATTACGGATGAGCATCGCTTAGTATATAAAGTAACCAGGGAAAATATTATTATTGCTTCCTGCAAGTTTCATTACTCCTGAGTTTTCTGTGAAATCAAACCCTCCACGAAGTTCCAAACTTCGTAGAGGTTACATTCCGAAATTGTTTTATGATGGCAGGTTTCTTACCTGTCTGTTTTGTTTGGCAGGGCTTGCTTCACTGCATTCGCAATGACGGAACAAACAAGACAAAAAAATCTCGCAAATAAGGCATCATGAAAAAGGCTGACTCAAAAAAAAGTGTTTGGACCATAGGGCATTCAACTCGCACGCTTGATGAATTTATTGAACTGCTGAAATCTTTTCGGATTGAATGTGTGGTTGATATAAGAAGCTTTCCCGGATCGAGAAGATTTCCTCATTTTAATAAAGAGGCGCTTGAAGTTTCATTGCCTCAAAATAAAATCAAATATATTCATTTAAGAGAGCTTGGAGGACGAAGAAAAGCACAGCCGGATTCCATTAACACGGGTTGGCGTCTTGCTGCTTTCAGAGGATATGCGGATTATATACAAACCGATGCTTTTAAAAGCGGGATAAAAGAACTTGAAACGATTGCCTGTAAAGAACGGACTGCTTACATGTGCTCGGAAGCTGTGTGGTGGAGTTGTCATCGTTCGCTTGTTTCAGATTATCTCAAGCTTCAGGGTTGGATCGTAATGCATATTATGGGTATTGGAAAAGCACAGGAGCATCCCTATACCTCACCTGCAACAATTGTTAACGACGAATTACGGTATGATAAAAGTAATTCAAGTGATGATTGATTTTTTAATAAAACGCGCAAAACAAAGTGAACTGAACACGCTACTCAACATTTTAACATGATCTTTGTGCAATAAGAAAATAAGATAAAACCAAATGAAACCGGGACAATTCATAAGGAGAGCCAACAGTGTAACGCTTTATCTAATAGTTCTTTATTACCTGCTCCCCTTCAGGCCGGTGTATTTATATTATTCGGCTCATCATACTCTCTCAGATATTTTACTTGAGCTCAAAGAAAAGAAGAATCAAATTGGAAACAACCTTGCTTTTAATGAGGTATTTCGTCACAATAGCGATACGTTCCCTAAAAAGGATCAAGCCAGATTTTTCTTTTCCGGTTTTATAATTCCTTCTCCGCTCAGTAACGGCGTTGCTTTTGTCTCAAAAAAGGAAATATCTCACTTTTTACAATCACCCTATCAGAACGCGCTTGTTCTTTTCAATTCAGGCAGAGGCCCTCCTTTAGCTTAATATTTTTCTTTCTTACTTTTGCACTCCGTTTTGCGAAAGCTTATTCTGTTATTCAATACAACTAATAAGTTTTAACAGCAATAATTAATAAATAATTGTCTAACCCAAAAAATCAAACAAAATGAAAACCATAAAATATGCAGCCCTTCTTGGGCTTTCCACGCTGCTGTTCTCATGCGTGGCAACTAAAAAATATGATGCGTTGAATGCAAGCTACCAAAGGTCGCTTGAAAGTGATAAAAGCTGCGAGGATCAGCTGAATGCTATGAAGTCAATGAATAATGATTTGAACAATAAAAATAAAGACCTCACAGACCAGGTTGACTATTTAAAGAAAAACAGCAACCAGGTGCTGAGCACGTTGCAGGATATGTCTGTACTGTCAGGCAAGCAGGCCGAAAGCATGAAGCAGTCCATGGCAACCCTTTCGGAGCGGGAGGCATACATCAAAGACCTTCAATCAGCTATTCAGCGTAAAGATTCATTGAATTTAAACCTCGTGCTTAATCTCAAAAAGAGCTTAGGCAATACGGACGACCAGGATATTAACATCAAGGTTGAAAAGGGTGTTGTATATATAGATATCTCAGATAAGCTGCTTTTCAACAGCGGGCAGTACACCGTTACGAACAAGGCGAAACCCGTTTTAGGCAAAATAGCAAACGTATTGAATGCACACCCTGAGCTGGACGTGATGGTAGAAGGGCACACAGATAGCGTTCCCATCCACAATGCTGTTTTGGCCGACAACTGGGATCTAAGTGTTAAGCGGGCTACCTCAGTCATAAGAATTCTGGAACAGGAATATAAAATCAGTCCTGTAAGAATGACTGCCGCCGGACACGGGAAATACGATCCTGTTGCTGAAAACAACAGTGCTTCCGGCAGAGCGCTTAACCGCAGAACCCGCATCATCGTATTGCCGCAGTTGGATCAGTTCTTCAAATTGATGGTAAAGGAATAAGTAAATCAAGAATGCAACTATATTTTTTAGTTGTCTTCAGCGTTCATTCGCAGATTAATAAACCATAATAAAAAAAGAGACTCATCCCATATCGGGACAAGTCTCTTTTCAAGTCTCAGCTTCGCGGCAACTATGCGTTCAGCACAGCAGCCATAAGCGCATCGGAAGGCACACCTAAACCTGCGCTGTTGAGATGAAAGAAAATCTGAAGCAAAACGGCAGCGTGAAAATGAAGAATAGTTGTTATTGAAGGAGGAATCCCGCATATGCGCATAGGCGTCAACCTAAGAA
>PLYJ01000171.1:0-1616 GCA_003151745.1 Bacteroidota bacterium | reverse complement strand
TTTGTTAGGTTGACGCGTATGCGCATATGCGGGAAAGCAATCCCTTAGCTGCGAAGCCGGGGATTACTTTTCCCATTATTTCGGGACTTGCAATGACCGGATCGGAGGTTAATTAACTACGTGCAACCACGGCTTAATGCGCGTGCCGATCAGATCAATAGCCTGCATTAATTTTTCATGCGGCACTTCTGCTGTATCCATCTGGAATGTAAGCCGCGTGATACCACCAAGCGCTTCGGAATGGCGGAGAATCTTTTGCGCCACTTCTTCAGGATTTCCCACTAGCAGTGCACCCGTTGGTCCCGCCTGCGCTTCAAACCAATCTCTTGTCATGGGCGGCCATCCGCGTTCCTTGCCCACCTTGGTCATTGCTTCCGCATAGCCAGCATAAAAATCATCATATGCTTCCTTCGTTGTGTTAGCAACATAGCCCAGCGAATGCATGCCAACTTTTAACTGTTCCGGCTGATAGCCCGCTTTCTTTCCTGCCTGCCTATATAGATCAACCAACGGGAGGAAACGATGTGTTTCACCGCCAATCACAGCAACCATCAATGGCAGCCCCAGAGAGCCTGCACGAATAAAAGATTCACGTGTGCCGCCCACTCCCACCCACACAGGAAACGGATGTTGCAACGGCCGTGGATATACAGGTATGTTATTAAGCGGAGGACGGAATTTACCCGACCAGGTAACAAACTCATTCTCCCTGATCTTAAGCAACAGCTCAAGCTTTTCGGTAAACAGCTCATCATAATCCTCCAGGTTAAGGCCAAACAACGGGAAAGCCTCTATGAATGAACCACGCCCTGCCACCATTTCAGCCCTTCCTCCGGAAATCAAATCGAGTGTAGCAAAGTTTTGAAATACTCTTACGGGATCGGCTGCACTAAGCACTGTAACGGCGCTGGTGAGCCGGATGCGTTTTGTACGCGCTGCCGCAGCAGCCAGGATAAGCGTGGGCGCAGAATCTAAAAAGCCTTTGCGGTGATGCTCGCCAATGCCAAATATGTCAAGGCCTGCACGGTCAGCATGTTCTATTCTTTCCAGCAACTGCGCCAATGCATCTTTATCGCTAAGCGACCTGTTGCTTTTGCCACTCATCATCGCTGCAAAACTGTCAACTCCTATTTCCATACACTATATATTTAAATGGAATGCAAAGATGCAACAGCGGAAGGGTGAATGCAATGATGTAGGATAAGAAAATTGTTGTCATTACGAGGAGGAATCCCGCACGTGCGGGAAAGCAATCCCATGCTATGAAATTGGGATTGCTTCGCGGAGTTTATCCCGATTATTTCGGGGCTTGCAATTACGAAATCATAGGGAGGCTTTCAGTGTATTATAAATACAAAATCCTGCCAGCCGGGCAGGACTTAAGGCGCAATCTTACAGGATTGCCCTGAATATTACGATGCAAAGATAAGTTGTGTAAGTTAACTCACTATTAAAGTAAGGTTATCTATTGATAAACTTTGTGGATTTAAAATCCATGATTCTCAATCCTTCATAGCAGGCAACTCCTGCGTAGCAGAAGCCTATGTGGCAATAAGGCATAGTTAGCTATCGAATATGCCGACATTAGAACCTACCTTTAACCTTGCACTCTTGTT
>PLYJ01000248.1 GCA_003151745.1 Bacteroidota bacterium | reverse complement strand
GCCAGGTTAAGAAGAAGAACCAAATGTTACACCAAAGCATTGTATATGTTATTGCTTTCTGTAAAATTGTTAATGTCTAAATGGAACAACGATTTAACTATATTAAATTAACAATGCCTGATTTTTAAAAGAAAGTGATCCCCGTATATTCGGGGAAGAAAAAGCAAAAATATTTATTTTATCATGAATGAGAAGAGAATTGATGTTTTTATTTCTTCACAAACCCTTTCACAATCCCGCATTGTGCGGGACTCTCCGATTTCATTTGAAGAAAATAATGCCTGCCGGAAGGGCGATTAAATTAATATATCTATACTCTCTTTGTTTGCAACAATAAGAAAGTGGTCATTAAGTGCATGAAGTATTATTGTCCAGTTTTTTTTGAAATATTTGTTCAGGTCAGCAAGCAAAATATTTCCTAATTTGAAATAAATAACTTTGGGCTTTGTTTCTGCAACTAAAGCACGGGAATAAAAATCTGAATCCCGTGTAAGGATTACCAGTTCTTTTGATAAAGCAAGTTTCCAAATATCGGTATCGGACATTCTAAGATCAATATCAGCAACAAAGAGGAAATCCTCCGAACGAAAAAAAGTAAAATTACGGGGTAGGTTTGCATCAACAAGAAATGCGGGCTTTGTCAAGATGCTAACCTGTAAGAGTTAATACTGGCATCGGACGTCTTTGCTGCAAACTCAAGGGCGGCTTTTATGTCCTCCACCTCAAGGTATGGATATGCCTGCAGAATATTTGCAGAGCTTTCACCTGCTGCAATATGTTCAAGAATTGTCTTCACAGTGATGCGCATACCTCTAACGATGGGCTTGCCATTACAAATATCAGGGTTTACCGTAATTCTTTCGAGCAGATTCATTTTGACAGCTTTTGTGGAATTATTATTTTGCTTACAAAGATAACAAATGGACGGTTACGGTCAAAAAAGGTGTTACGTCTCTTTACTCCTTCACAAACCTCTTCACAACACTCCCGTTCTCCGTTTTTATTTCAAGAAAATAAATGCCTGCCGGAAGGTTTTTAATGTTGATGGTGAACTCCCTCTCCTTTGGAGAGGGCTGGGGTGAGGCCTTTTCTTCCTGCATCATTTCTCCAAGCACATTCATTATTGAAACTGTTACCGCTTCGTTGTGAAAAGATGAACTGTGAATGGTGAGTTGGTTGGTGGCGGGGTTGGGATATATACTAATGTCATTATCAGCACTTATGTTTTCTACTCCTGCTAAAATATCGGATAAGGAACGTTTAAAAACTCCACCACCCTCAGTGTCTGCAAAAATATTAGTTCCAAATACAGCTAATGATAAAACAGACGTATCTGTCAACCCCTTATTAATCGCCGTCCAACTTCCCCCATTATTGAGAGGATAAAAACACACCTGCAAAGTCAGTCCCTGTAAAAATATTTGTTCCACATATAGCTAATACATTAGGGATAGCATTACCTTTACCTATTGTATCTGCGGCCCAGCTTGCTCCACTATCAGTAGATAAAAATGGACCCTCTCCTCCTGCAAAAATATTTGTTCCGCTTACAGCTAATGAATTAACAAAATCTGTAATTGGTAAACCGTTATTAACTGCAGACCAGCTTCCGCCATTATTGGTGGATAAAAATACACCACCGCTAGTCCCCGCAAAAATATTCGTTCCGCTTACAGCGAATGACACAACAGAAATTGAAATAGCATGGTTTATTACTGGCAGACCGTTATTAACCGCCGTCCAACTTGTCCCATTGCTCGTAGATAAAAAAATCCCGCTGTTACTAGTCCCTGCAAAAATGTTCGTTCCACTTACGGCGAATGAGTAAATAAAAGGAAAAGTTATCAAACCGTTATTAACCGCTGTCCAGCTTCCGCCATTATTGGTGGATAAAAATACTCCATTACCATCAGTTCCTGCAAATATATTATTTCCGCTCACAGCTAATGAAGCAATATGTCCATCTGTAGTCGTCAAACCATTATTAACCGCTGTCCAACTTGTCCCAGTATCAGTGGATAAAAATACACCGTTACCAGTCCCTGCAAAAATATTTGTTCCGCTTATGGCAAAGCATGAAACAACCTGACCCAAAAGTCCTGACTGTTGCCATTGCGCATTTGTAAAGTTTATAATGCTTGTAAACGTTAAAACGAGTAGAAATAATTTTTTCATATTAGTTTTTTAAAGGATCCAAATATACTGACATTGGTTATTTAAAATCAAAGTTATTTGAAGTTATTCTCATACTCAATCCATTCCCATAAATCGATTGTCTTAAATAATTTATTTGCTACTAAAGACTTAAAAAGCTTTATGCAATTTTCATTATTGTAATCCGTGTCATAGAAATTATTTAAAAAAAAACTATTACTATTTAATCGTGATTGTCTCTTAAATTTTCTAAAGTAGTACCCAACATGATCCGCTAAGGCAAGTAAAGGGGTGTCGTTTTGCTTAGTTGAAATAATTTCCGCAATTCTGTTTAATTTAATTCCTTCATGAACAACCATTCTATTAGCTTTAATCCAATCCTTATCAAAAAATAATCTTATTCTACAATTATCTTCGAAAATAGTTGTAATATAACTATTAAAAGTATGAATAAATAACAACCATGCTTGAGAGAGATAATTATCAAATTTGAACTTTTCCACTTCTGGAAGTTCAAATTTTTTCAATATTTCTAATCTTGGGCTTTTTAACCAATCTTTAACAAAAGGAAAACAAAAGATTCGTAATTTATTTTTTATAATGATTTCATTTATTTTATCACTTACAATTAGATTTTCTTCTCGTTTATATGTAGTTTTTGAATGAAATTTTTTCTTATCAAGAAGTAATAAAGCATTTTTAATTTCTGTTTCAATATCATTCAAGGTTTCAATAGGAATTAAAACACCAAAATACAATAAAGTTAGTTTTTGGGTTTCAGTTTTATCAAATATTATTTCATCAATATATAAATGGTATTTTACAATTTGATTTCGCGCAAAAATTTTGGTGTTCATAATATCTTTTAAAAAGCCATTATTGAGATAAACCCATGACAAGTTACCATGTTCCTGAAAGGAGTCCATGTAAATATACTTCTTTCTTTATGCACTATGGCAATTTCGCATTTAAGCATTTGCGTTAACCAGCTTCGCCTTTACATACAATACAAAATTATAACAATCATTTCGGTAATCAAGCCAATCACCTTAATCCCATAAATCACAGTTCCGACAATTTTGTGCGGGCATCACACCAAAGCAAATGAAATAGAAGAGGGGGAGTCCCGCACGTGCGGGATTGCTTTGCGGAACGATTTTTAATTGCGGATTTTTTAGTCCGCGTTTATAAACTCACTGTTTTTGAATAGCAAATATTGTTATCTTTGCCTTAAACAATAACCATATGGGGTTAATATATGCCGATATTCAGTTAAGTAATCCTTACGATACAACCCTTGCTGTAATAGAGATAAAAAGCTTGGTTGATACGGGTGCTTTATTTTTATGCATTCCCGAACATATTGCCATCCAGCTTAAACTAAAAGAGTTTGAAAAGCGGGAGGTAACCATAGCAGATGGTACTAAAAAGTTAGTGCCTTATGTGGGACCTATAAAAATCAATTATAAAAACCGCATGTGTTTAACCGGTGCGCTTGTGTTGGGCGAAAGCGTTTTGTTAGGAGCAATTCCCATTGAAGATATGGATTTACTCATTCATCCGTCACAACTAAAATTAGAAGTTAACCCTGCCAATCCAAATATTGCCGGTGCTGTGGTTATGTAATTTTATGTGAAGCCTAATTTCCAATCGCCACAAAAGCAGAATCAAAACTGATTTTTAAAATTTTAGCCTTAGTGGGGTTATAGACTCTCCTCCTCACCTGCACTATCTCCGGCTTCATGCCTGCCGTTGATTTTGTTTTAAGAAAAAGTGCAGCCTGCACACCTGATTGATAACCCCATTGATACATATCAGCTCCGAAACCAGCGAGTGCACCGCGTTTCACTAATCCTTCCTCGCTGGTGAAGACAGGCACATGGGCGGCATCACATTCTTTTACGATCACTTCCATAGCACTGAATACGATGTTGTCAGGCAGGGCAAAGAAAGCATCAATCTTTTTGTGCAGCAGTGCAGCAGTAACAAGCTGCGCTTCATTCGTGTTGTTTACGGGCAGTTTCTCAAAGGTAAAACCGTGCCTCTCGCAAAGCGATTGTAAGCGGTTCATAGCATCCACCGATTGTGGTTCTGACTGGTTATATATAGTGCCAATCTTCTTTGCGTTCGGGAAAACAGTTTTTATTAATGCAACGGCAGTGTCAATGTAGTCAAGAGTTTCATACGTGCCGAAGAGGTTTGCAGGGGCTTTGCCGTTAGCATCGGTGAGCTTTGCAATATCAGGTCGCGGAGAAACCATCATAAAAACAGGAACATCTTTTGTTTTCTGTACAGCCGTGATGGTTGGCAATGTGGGGTTGGTTGCTATAAGGTCGGGATGCTGTGCAAGGATGTATTCACATGACTGAAGCATCGTCGGCTGGTCGCCGTTTGCATTGCGGTAAATTATTTTCACCGTGCCGCTATCCTCGATATAGCCATTAGCTTTTAAAGCATCGTAAAAACCTTGTTTCGCTCTTGCAAGGGTTGCATCATTCACATAATCAAGAAAGCCGACAACAGGAATTTTCTTATCACCGTTTTTGCTTTCGTTCGGTGTGCATGAGGAGAGATAACAAAGTGTGAGGAGTAAAAATATTTTTCTCATTTTTAGTTTTTAGTCATTGCGAGCGAAGCGAAGCAATCCCCAACTATTTGACAAGGATTGCTTCGCTTCGCTCGCAATGACAATATCATTATTGTTACCAGCTTCCGCTCGCGCCGCCGCCGCCAAAGCTTCCGCCACCGAAGCCGCCAAAACCACCGCCTCCTCCTCCGAATCCGCCACCGCCAAATCCTCCTCCGCCTGTAAAGCCACCCCATGAACCGCGGCTTCTGCTTGACGCAGCGCTAAGCAATGCCCACGCTGCCCAAAAGCCAAGACTGTTCATTCGCGCATAACGACTGACCTGCATGGCCTTCGATGAGAAAGCGATGATGATAATTAAAAAGAAAATAATCAGCAAAAAATATGGAGGATTGCGATTAGCATTACCCGATCCCTGCATGTATTGGTCTGCTTTGAATTCTCCCGATGTTATCTTCATCAAAGCAGTCACGGCATTGTCTATTCCCTGGTAGTAATTTCCTTGCTTAAAATAAGGAACCATTTCCTTTCTGATGATTTCACCTGTGAGCCCGTCTGTAGCAGCGCCTTCCAGTCCGCGTCCGATCTGAATGCCGACGTGCCGCACATCCATTGCAAGTAAAATAACAATGCCATTGTTTTTTTCCTTCTGCCCTACACCCCAGTATTCTCCAAGCTTTGCAGCATATTCACTGACGTCATTATCACCAATGGTTTTCATGATAACAACTGCAATCTGGTTGGAAGTGGAATTTTGAAAGGCTATGAGCTTTTCTTCAAGCTGTCCGGCTTGCTCCCTGGTCAGCGTGTTCGTATAGTCAACAACGAGTGAAGAAGGCTTAGGAGGAAAATTATCAGCAGAACTAAAGAAGGGGAGAAGCAGCAATAAAAACTGCAATAGGCGCTTTCCTTTATTTTTCACCGAACACAATGTCATCAGGTAATTCATTTGTATCATCCTTTTTATGGGGAAAATGTTTTTTGAGCGCTTCGCCAACATTATGTATTCCGGTAGTAAGCCCTGCTACAAAATCACCTTTTACAAAGTGAGCTTGCATTTCAGCTTTAATATCATGCCAGAAATCCTTATGCGCTTTGCTGTGAATGCCGGCATCACCGATGATAGCAAACTTATGCGATGCAAGAGCAATATATACCAGCACGCCGTTGCGGTGCTTTGTTTCGTGCATTTTCAGGTTCTTAAAAATGAATGCCGCACGGTCGAGCGCGTCTTCACTGCATTTATTTTCAACAAACAAACGAATCTGCCCGGAGGTGTGCTGCTCGGCTTCCTTTATGGAAGCGAGTATCCGGTCGCGCTGCTCAAGTGTGAAAGAATCTTCCGCGTTGCTCATTACTTAGGTTTTGAGAAATCAATTTTCGGAGCTTTGTCTGCACCCGCTTCTGATTCAAAATAAGCACGTTGTTTAAAGCCAAAAAGACCTGCCATGATATTTCTTGGGAAAATTTGAATGGAAGAGTTATAGCTCATTACAGCGTGGCTGAAATTATCACGTGCTATCTTAATCCTGTTTTCTGTCCCTTCTTCCTGGTCTTGCAGCTTCATAAATGCTTCCGTGGTACGCAACTGCGGGTAGTTTTCGGCAACAGCAAGTAAACGACCGAAAGCGCCGCCAAGCTGTGCCTGCTCACTTTGTATCTGCTTTATTTTGTCAGGAGTGAGGTCGTCAGCGTTAACATTAATGCTGGTTGCTTTCGCACGAGCTTCGACAACTGCCTGCAATGTTGATTTTTCAAAATCAGCGGACCCCTTCACCACATTCACAAGGTTGTCAATCAGGTCTAACCTGCGCTGGTAGGCTGACTGTACTTCCGCCCAAGCCTCATTGGTAGCCTGGCGGGAACCTACCATACCGTTATAAGAAGAGATCAGGAATAAAAGAACTAACGCTATTACTCCCCAGATAATATATTTTCTATTCATTTTGTTGGTTTTTGTTTGGCGTTGATGTAATCAAAGATTGAACCGTCCTGATAAATCGGAATTTATCGGACAATTTGTCAGTATTGCAAGTGTGCAATTAGTTTTTGTTTGCAAGAGATTCCTTAACTAATTTCTGCGCTGCAGTGTTTTGTTCGGTAAGCTCTTTTAATATCTTCTCCAAGTCCTTTGGACGTTGCGTACCGATGCGATACTTAAGTCCATCCTGGTCAATGATGCTTACTGCCTCTTTTCCGCCTGTATAGAAGCGTACGGTGCCTTTGAGGTGAAGATTATATACAGGGTTGTTGAGATGGTATTTGCTGTATCTCATGCGTTCTGCCTTCACGATGTTGTCAAGATCAATTTTCACTTTTCGGGTTGTCCACAGACCGTCAAGCACAATGCAGTGCGCATAGACAGTTGTTTTGAGATGCAGTACAAACATGCTGACAATGGAAATAAACAGGATGGCAACACCAAGCAGGAAAAAAATATCGCCGTTTTGTCCGCGATGCCTCGTCCACCAATAAGCGACAAAGCAAAACAGCGCCAGCACCATCCTTCGGATAAGTGAGTATTTGTTGTAGCCGAGATATTGCTTTTCCTGGAAGAGAATTTTTTCTTCAGTCATAACTACCAATATTTCATTTCTACTTTATAAACCTTTTTCGTTTTTTCGGTAACCTTAAAACGGTCATCAATACGATGCCCCAAGATACAAACAATTTTATTTTCAGAAGTCAGTACGCAGATTTTTTCTTTCTCATACATATTAACTTTCTGATCAGTAAAGAAGTCTGATAGCTTTTTACGATGATTCATGCCGAGAGGGTAGAAGTAATCCCCTGCCTTCCATGCACGCAGACGTAACGGAAACCTGAGCACAGATGCGTCCAGGCATTGTATTGCATTTGATGACGGCAACGGTGCTTTTTTCTTTCTTATCGCATGTGACATTTTTAATATACCATGATTTATAGTAATCACTTTTGCTTTGTCCGCAATGAGATGCTCGCTTTCCGAGCTTTTTTCTTTCCTGTTCAAAAGAAGCTTTCCCCTGTCTTTTAGCATGCGATAGTCACCTGTGGAGAACATCTTTCCTGATCCGGTACCTAACCCATCGTTAAGCATTTCTTCGCATTGATTGAAGTTAAACCCAAATTGGTTTAGGATTCCGTAAAGGATTTGTTCAGGGTACTCCTCTTTTTTAATAGCAGCTATTGGAATAGAAGGGAATTTTTCTCCGGTTTGTAAAAACTTAAGCTTCATACCTTTCATATAATTGCTGACAATGATTTCTGCAAAAGCAAATCTTAACAAATTGCCAGACATGATTTGATCGAACTGAGGATTTAGTTCATTGAGAACAGGAATCAAACGATGCCTGATTTTATTTCTCAGGTATTTCTCAGAAAGATTTGAAGAGTCTTCTCTAAAAGCGATCTTATTTTCTTTTGCAAACCTTTCAATCTCATCACGCCCTGCAAATAGTAACGGACGAATTATCTTTGAGTTTTTTACTTTAATACCCGTTATTCCTTCAACGCCCGTGCCGCGAAGAAGGTTAATGAAAAACGTTTCTACCGCGTCATTGAGATGATGAGCCGCAGCAACATATTTATATTTCTCCTTTTGAATGATTTCATCGAACCATGCATAACGCAAATCACGCGCTGCCATCTGAATTGATTTTTTTCTTCTTTCCGATTCTTTTTCTGTATCAAACCTTTTAGAGAAAAACCTAACGTTGTATTTCTTAGCCAGTTCCTTTACAAACTTCTCATCTCCATTTGATTCTTTTCCTCTCAATTGAAAATTACAGTGTGCAATCGCGAACTTAAACTTCGCCCGGTGAAACAACTCCGCCATAACAACAGAGTCCATCCCGCCACTCACGGCAAGCAGGACGTGCTCGTTCGGTTCAAAGAGTTTATTCTTTTTAATAAAAAGTAGAAATTGATCGAGCATACTATTCTTGTTTCAGGTTTGAAGTTTAAAGTCTAATGTTTGTATCCATAACTTTAAACGTTAAACTTTATACATTAAACTAATGGTAAGTGCTTCCGTCATCGCCTTCGCTTTCAGCAAGCATTCATCATATTCTTTTTCTGCATCGGAAGCTGCGGTGATTGCACTGCCAACCGTAAAGGAAAGATATTTTTTCTTACTGTTGTAAAGAATGCTTCTAATCACCACGTTGAAATCAAAGTTTCCTTCCGGCGTAATATATCCAATGGCGCCTGAATATAATCCGCGTTTCGTTTTTTCATATTGCTCGATCAATTGCATGGCGCTTACTTTCGGTGCACCTGTCATGGAGCCCATCGGAAATGAATCCTTAATAACATCGGTGAAATGTGTACCCGGCTCCAACTCACCGCTCACAGTTGAAATCATCTGATGCACTTGCGGGAAAGTATAAGTGCCAAACAACTCATCTACTTTAACCGTGCCGCGCTTAGCGTGCTTTGACAAATCATTCCGCACCAGGTCAACGATCATAACATTTTCGGATTGCTCTTTAGGATCATTTTTCAATTGCATCTTTAGTTGTGCGTCTTCTGTTTCCGTTATCCCTCTCTTCATCGTTCCTTTCATGGGCTGAGAAATAATGCTGTTCCCGTTTTTCCTAAGAAAGCGTTCCGGGCTTGCACTCATAAGGTATATATCGCGATTGCGATAAAAACAGGAAAACGGTGTTGGCGAAAGTTCAGATAAGGTAAGATAAGTTTCATAAGGATCAATGAAGACATCTTCTGCATAAAATTCCATACAGTAATTCATTTCGTATATATCACCATGGTGAATGTGCTGCTTTATATTGTTTACATCATGGATGTATTGAACTTTTGAAACACGTTGTCTTAGTTTGAAATCAGAGGTAACCGAATGATCCGTATTGAAATTCACATTGTTTTTTCTCAAAGCTTCTCCATTTATTTCTACAAGTGTTTTATCGCCGATTACTATATTCAGCAATTCATCTATACATGTAAGCAGGTATTGCGGAGAAAAGAAATGCATGAGAGGCGCTTCAATACCATCGAAATTAACAGATGACAGCTTCTCGATGTCGTTCTTAAGATCGTAAGAAAGAACCCCAAATAGCCAATCCTGCTGTTTTTGATAAAACTGTTTTAATGATTCAAAAGCGTTGTTGCTGCTCGTTAGCTCAGCCTTTGCGCCTGCTGCAACAACCCAATCGTAAGAAGAATACTTATCATTCCCGCTCATGCGGGATTTATCCCTGTTTGAATTCAAAAACATGAACACATCATGCTTTCGTAAAAAGGATAACAGGTTCTCTAAGTTTAATTCTTTCATCAGTTAAAACTTCTGCAAGACAGATAAAGTATGCTCAACCATATCATCATTAATCTCTATATGTGTGACCATCCGGATTATTTGTTTACCAAAAGGCGCTGCTTTAATATTGTGAGCAGCAAGCTTATTGATAAAATCATCCGTTGAAATTTTATTTGTAATTCTGAAGAGAATAATATTCGTTTCAACAGGAAGCACTTCTTCAACAAATGACAACTTTGTCAATGTATTTCCAATTGCTCTTGCTCTCGAATGATCATCCTTTAACCTCGAAATGTTATGATCCAAAGCATAGATTCCTGCAGCAGCAAGAAATCCCGCCTGCCGCATTCCTCCTCCGAAAACTTTTCTTACCCTTCTGGCTTCCTTAATATTCTCCTTGGTAGAAATTAAAACCGATCCTACAGGCGCTCCCAATCCTTTAGATAGGCAAACAGAAATAGAATCAAAAGGTTTTCCAATCTCTGTAGCTGAATAGCTTGAGGCAATAATGGCATTAAAAATTCTTGCACCGTCTAAGTGCAACTTTAAGCCATGACTTTGGCAAGCATCAGCTATGCTTCTTATCGTTTCAATATCATAACAGCTGCCGCCTCCTTTGTTAGACGTATTTTCCAATGATACCAGCGAGGTAATTGGTGCATGCACATTATCAGGATTAATATTCTCAATAACATCTTCCGCTTTTATTCTCCCCCGATCACCGCTAATCATACGCATCGAAAGCCCGGAATTAAAAGCAACGCCTCCTCCTTCCGCGTAATAGACATGTGAGTCCTTTTCAAAAACAATCTCTTGTCCCGGCTGTGTTTGAATCTTAATTGCAATCTGGTTTGTCATGGTGCCTGAAGAACAAAAGAGCGCTGCCTCTTTGCCAAACATGGAGGCTGCTTTTTCTTCCAGCGCTTTTATAGTAGGGTCTTCTTCAAACACATCGTCGCCAACCTTTGCATTGAACATAGCCTCAAGCATAGGCTTGGTGGGCTTGGTAACAGTATCGCTTCTGAAGTCAATAATATCAGGATATTTCATGGCATAGATTTGAGGGTACAAAATAAAACAAAAAAGATGGCTATGCAGCCATCTTTTTTGAATTCAAATCAAACCAAATTAAAATTCCGAATGTATATGGTTGTTTGAATAAGAATTTGGCATAAGGTTTAATGCGCACCTGAAGTCCCTTTGGAGAGGGATTTAGGGTGTCCAAAGGACTCCGGACTCCTTCGGAGAGGAGTCCTATTTCTTCCGAACCAGCATTAAGCCATCCCTTATAGGAAGAATAACATTTTCAACCCGTTTATCACCCATCACTTTTTTATTGAAGTCATCAATGGCAAGCGTGTCAGGATCCATCTTCGTTCTGTCTTCAAGCACCTTGCCGCTCCAAAGCACGTTGTCTGCAAGAATAAACCCTTCTTGTTTCAATTTATTAAAAACAAGATCGTAATAGTTGCTGTAATTGATCTTATCAGCATCAATAAAAACAAGGTCAAACGTTTCGCTGATGGTTGGGATAATATCAAGTGCATTGCCTGTATAGGTTTTTATCTTATGAGAAACCGAAGCGGCGGTAATGTGTTTTTTGACAATCTCGCCTAACTCATCATTAATATCTATGGTATGAATCATCCCTCCTTCCATTAATCCTTCGCTCAGACAGATTGCTGAATAGCCTGTGTAGGTTCCGATCTCCAGCACCAGCCTCGGCTTTATCATGTGGCTGATCATGCTCAAAACTCTTCCCTGCAAATGCCCTGAAAGCATGCGCGGGTTAAGCACTTTGGCATTTGTCTCGCGGTTCAGTTCATGAAGCGCTTTACTTTCTTCCGTTGTATGATCTTCCGCATAAGCAGATATTTTTTCGTCTAAGAAATTCATGAGGGCAAAGATACAAGTTGAGTTCATTAGTCATTGGTTCGTTGGTCATTTGTTTACCTTTGCACCAATAAACAAATGAACTATTTAACCAATTAACCATATCTATGAAACAATTTTCAATCATTTTAAATGTTGTTCTTTTAATTGCTGTTGCTGTACTTTATTATTTTCATTTTAAAGAAAAGCAAAACAACGGCGGCGGCACGTCTGCGAATAATAATACTTCTATCGTTTATGTAAATTCTGATTCTTTAACCGAGAATTATGAACTCTACAAGCAGAAGAGAACCGAGCTGCAGGCGGAACAGGAAAAAATTAAGGAAACGCTGAAAGAAGAAGGAGGAAAGCTGCAAAGCCAGGTGGAGGAATACCAGAAGAAAGCGCCTGCCATGAGCAAAGTTGAGCGTGATGCCACTGAAAAGAAATTACAGGAACTTCAGCAACAGTTTTACCAAAAGCGTGATGCACTTAGTGGTCAAATGGAAGAGAAAAAGGACAAGACCAACGAAGAAATATATACTCATCTTACAAATTACATAAGGGATTATATAAAAGCGAAGGGGCGTAACTATCCCTATGTGATTGCCTATCAAAAGGGAGGGCCGATCATTTTTGCCAAAGACAGTTTAGAGATCACACGAGAGATTGTGGACGGATTGAATAAGGAATTCGAAAAGGAGAATCCGCTCTCTAAATAGATTCAGTCCTCCTTTAACAATTCCTGCACTCTTGGTTGAATAAACCAAACGCCTACTGCCGGCACCTAGATTAAGACAGAAGTAGAACCGACTTCTCCAATTTTGGTTTTCCTGTTCAACTCAGTGGTCATTAATGACTTTGCGGCAATGTGAATGGCGAAAATATATGTTGCTATACAAACTAAAGCTAAAGGAATCGATATGATAAACGGTTCTGAGATGTTAAGAGAATAATAGAAATTAAACTGCGTGGAAGTTCTCGTCGTTGTAAAATGAAGTATTAAATAGGAAACAGCAATAATTACAAACATCCAATTAAAGTATCGAAATTCTTTTAGTGCCATTCCCCTATGCACTAATTTTTGATTTGCTGCATAGCCTATAGCGTACACCCAACAATAAATAATAAATTCTCCTAAATGCATTGAAACAAAGTTGATAATCGGGAATGGTGTGATTTTAAAATGAACTAATAAAGGAACACAGATTAAGACAAATAGTAACCAACTTTTCATTCTCAAAATTGGAGAGGTGAGAGTGTATATTAATTTGGGTATGTCCATGGGTTATTTTATTCGAAAGATATTAAAAAAGTTTAATACCTGAAAATCAACTTCACGTAACGCCATGGGTCGCGCAGCTTTGAACGAATCTCAAGACTGTCTAACATGGCAGTGAGGGTATTACGCAGCGTCTCACTCTTAGCTGCTTTGTCAACTACAAAATTGAAAAGCCATCCGTAATTAGTCAGCTTTTGTAATTTGTGGCTTAGCTTCAGCTCATCCCAAAGGCACTTATATATATCTTCATCATAAGCAGCCATTGCTTTTTCATCAAACCTGTTTTCCTGCAATGCTCTTTTAGCATGCACGGCAGCAATCATCCCGCTCATCATGGCATTGCCAATGCCTTCGCCGGTGAATGGATCAATAAGCGAAGCGGCATCTCCAGTAAGCATAAAGTTTTTGCCTGATATTTTTCTTTTCTTCGAACCTAATGGCAAGCCCCATCCTTTTATCTCCCCTATCAGCTCTGCATCTTTAAAGCGGTCTTTTATGGTCGGGTTTTCAGCAATCGCTTTCAGCATGGTCTGCTTTAAGTTGATCTTCTTCTTGCTTGCTGCCTTGCTCAACATGCCCACACCTACATTGGCTTCGCCGTTAGGAAGAGGAAACACCCATAGATAACCCGGCAGCAGCTCTTTGATGAAATGCAGCTCGATAAAATCCTGCGGATGAAAGTTCTTCACTCCTGTGTAGTATGCTCTCAACCCTGCGCAATAATGTTCCGGCTCCATGTTGTGGTGTGCAAGCTTCCTTGCAACAATGGAGCGGTCACCTTCAGCGCCGATTAGCAGCTTGCAGGATGCAGTCTTTTTCTCTCCTGCTTGTTCATAATATATATTAACACCTTCGTCTGTATAATTAATCTCAGTAATGGCAGCTTCTTCAATAATGGTTGCATATTGCCTGTCAATCTGCTGAAACAGGAAATGATCGAAGTGAATTCGTTTGGCAATAAATCCCGGCGCATGTTTCAATTGCGAGAGGTGGTCTGTCTTGAAAGGAATATCAATATAGTTGCTGTTGGGTGCTGCAAACTTCACTCCGTAGCTTCCAAGAAAAAGAGCAGGGTCATTGTATAGCTTATCAACGAGAGAGGGGTCAAGCTTATTTAATACTTCCACCACCTTCCCGCTCAGTGCATCTCCGCAAATCTTATCGCGAGGAAACTTCGCCTTGTCTATGATGACATGCGGAATCTTTTCCTTGCATAAGAACAAGGAAGCCGTAGCGCCAGCAGGGCCCGCACCGGCGATGATAATATCTGAATTAAGTGAAGCCAGAATGAGAAAATTTGAGGCTGCAAACCTATGAAAAAAGTCCGCAGTCCACAGTCTGCAGTCCACAGTTTATTGTCATTGCGAGGAGAGAAACGACGAAGCAATCCCCGGCTTAGAAGTTAGGGATTGCTTCACTTCGTTCGCAATGACAATCGCTAACTGCAGACTTTTCCCTACATTTATTCCCTATGATTAAAATAAGAACCCCTTTCGAGCTGGTGATGAAAGTATCCTATATCACCACTGCAGCGCTTGTCGTCTATGCGTTGCTGATGAAACTGTTCGGTCTCTTTCTTATTTCTGAGTTGCGATTGCTAAATGTAGTAATCATCTTCTTCGCCATTCGTTTTGTATTGAGGAAGCACCGCGAACTTAGCAATGGCAACTTCCGTTTCTTCCATGCCATGGGTGCAGCCTTTGCCATGACTGTGCTTACGTCCATCATGTATTCATCTATCGTGCTGTTGTACGTTGCTATTGATCATAACTTTCTTCAGTACCTGAAAGATAATGAACCGTTCGGTTCTTACCTCGATCCCGGCATGGCTGCTATCGTCATTGTAGTGGAAGGTGTTTCATCGGGCGCTGTTATCTCGTATGCCTTGGCGATGTTGATGGATGGGAAGAAAAAGTTTAAAGTTTAAAGTTCAAGGTTCAAAGTTAAAAGCGTCAACCCTAAACGTTAAACTTTAAACCTTAAAGCATATCTAAAGAATGATGAAAATAAAATACTTACTCCTGTTTGTAATTTGCATTTTGCATTTGCCTGCATTTGCGCAATTGCAAAACGTAAACGTCTCCAACGATGTTCTTTTTGACGGAGAGCCATTCCTCGCTGTTAATCCAACCAATGCGCAGAATATGGTGATAGCGTGGATGGGCGTGACCATAACAGGCGGCATCCGCATTTCCATCAAGAGCAAAGCCACCTTTGACGGCGGACAAACATGGGGCAACTATGTAGTGCATCCGCATTATACTCCAACCTGCGGCTCTGCAGACGTCTCCATGAGCTTTCGAAATGACGGAACGCTATATATGAGTTATATAGATTTTAACCAAGCTGCTGATTCGGGAGTAATCTATCTTTCTACTTCTGCTGATGGAGGAAAGACATGGACCAGCCCTGTTGTAGCCTGGAATATTAAGGAGGATGCAGCGAAAGATCCCATTGACCGCCCGTGGCTCGTTGCCGACAATTCAGGAACAGCCAATAACGGCATGTTATATATAACCACCAAGCCCGCTTACTGGATTCCTCCGCCTAACCGTCCTTACCTGAAAACATCGTCCGACAGCGGGCAAACATGGAGCGCGTACCGGTATGTGGACAGCATGGGGTACCTGGTTGGTGGCATCATCGTGCAGCCGATGGGAGCTCCTGCCGTTACCGCAGACGGTGCGTTGTGCATTGCGTATCCGAGCTATGATCTTGCACAATCTATATATACTAAGATATTTCTTGCCAAGTCATACAATCGCGGAGCGGGATTTCAATATTACCAGGTAATCAGCAACCCTGTGGCAGTGCAGGATACGAATTACAAATTGGGCTATCGCCTCGCTGCCAACCCGGCAAATGCCAGTCAGCTTGCCTTTGCTGCTGTCGGTGCTCAATACGGCGACCCTGATATTTTTGTTTATACCACCAACGATGGAGGGCAAACATGGGGCAATGCCGTGCGGGTAAATGATGACTCCATCGGTAACGGCAAAGCGCAGGACATGGTGTGGATCAGTTATAATGAGTCGGGTGATCTCGCTGCTGTGTGGCGTGACAGGCGCAATGGCGCTGATACAGGCTTCTTTCAGGCAAGTGACACGTATTGCGCCGTGTCACATGATAACGGAGCCACTTTCTCTAAAAACTTTCCTTTAACCACCGTCACCGCACCGTTCGATTCCGTTCTCCTCGATAAAGGAAATGATTTTATGTGCAATCATCTGATTGGTGATTCCATCAGTGCAGCATGGGGAGATGTGCGCAGCGGCAAGCTCAATATTTATTTTGCCAAAACATCTGACTCCACGGGGCAAGCCACAGGCATCATCAGTGTTAACACGGAAGATAGTTTCGACTTTGAGGTTTATCCGAATCCCGCGACTAATACCTTGACAGTTAAGCTTCCGTTTTCAGTTTACGGTTTACAGTTGACGTTGAAGTTAACAGACGCCATCGGCAAGCTCATTCACGAAGAAAAAATACAAACCGACAAAACTACCCTCGATGTGCATAATTTAGCCAAAGGCACTTACTTCATCTCTTTTGAAGGAGATGGCGTTTCTTTGGGGAAGAAAGTGGTGAAAGTGAATAAATAAGTTTATGGTTGTTATTGCGAACGAAGTGAAGCAATCCTTAACTACTAAGTTGAGGATTGCTTCGTCGCGGAGTTTATCCCGCTTGTGCGCATAGGCGTCAACCTAAGA
>PLYJ01000179.1 GCA_003151745.1 Bacteroidota bacterium | reverse complement strand
ATCAATACTTCAGGATGCAATCCACTTTCCTCGATGAGAAATATTTCCGGCGAGGCAAATTTGATATACGGTTAAACCTCGATGCCTTTTTCTTTGAATCAGATCCGCGTTTTAGCTCCAGCCATGATTTTAAAGTTTCAAAGATTCTTGCAAATGATTTACTGGCTATTTATCTCAAGGCAGAAATAACATTGCTCGACAGGAAGGAAGATTTCGCAGACAAGCCCCAACGCCTCCCTGAAGAACGGCTTACCTGGTCTGATTCCAAAACTTCATTGATAGAGCTTATATATTCCTTACACTCCTCCGGCGCTTTCAACAATAGCAATGCAGATATCAAAAGCATCGCCTCCTACTTTGAAATAATTTTCAATATAGACCTTGGAGATTTCTACCGCACCTGGTTAGAAGTAAAAGAACGCAAATCCTCCCGCACAAAATTCCTCGATTTGCTAAAGGCAAATCTCACCAAACGAATGGACGAGTCAGAAGAAAGATGATGCTCCACATTCCCCGATGAGCTGAAGCTCTCCGGCCTCTCAAATCATCCCCTTTTTGTGCAGGCAGGTTTTCAAACATGCGACCTCAACAAATTAAATCTCAATGAAATTTTTCTGCAAACATAAACGAACTGAAAATTCAGTTCATCAAAAGCCTTCGGCAACAGCCGGGGGCTTTTTTATTTGTAGCCCTATTGGGGTTACCGTCAACTTATTCAAAAGAATTTCCTTTGCGTAGTTCTTTTACATATACGGCAAAAGAAATAATCGGTAAGAGAATAAAAACCTTACGAAAGGAAAAACGCTCTAATTTTTACTAAAAACTACAATTTAGCATAAAAAACGCTCCCGATTTATCGGGATGAGTAAAATTCATGTGTAGCTCTATCGAAATCACCCATACCTCTGTTGAAGTTATGGGTAGCTCTATTGAGTTCACTCATAACCTTGTTAAAGTAATGAATGACGCTATCAAATTCAATCATAACTCTGATGAAGTGATGGCTGATCTTATTGAAATCAGCTATAACATGGAGAAAGTCATGCCTGAATTCGTTGATTTCAATCAAACCTTTATCGAAGTCATGCATGAACGTATTGATTTCACCTGAACCTTTATCAAATTCATGCAAAGCTATATCAAGGTCATGCAAAGAATTTTTAAGATTACGCATGAGATTAACGAGGTTGCACAGCAACCGGAAAGTTCATGCGAGGAATCAGAAATGTTATGCACAGAATTGATAAAGTTACACATGAAACTAATGAGGATATATATAAATAAACAAGATCATGCGAGGAATTAGAAAAGCTATATATGAAATTAATAAAGATATGCATGACACTGATAAAGTTATTCAAACGCTACCAAAATCGTATGTAACTTCAAAAATGTTACGCGTGGATTTAATAAGGCTACACATGGTTTTCTGATAGTTAATTTCTTTGATTTTCAATGTGAACCCGATTCATCGTGTGAAGGAGGTTTAATGTGAGAGATTGCTTCATCCGATAAATCTCGATTCGCGATGACGGAAACCCCTTTAAACAAAAAAAGCCTTCCCTTTTGACGGGGAAGGCGGGGGGCCGCAATGCAATATCTTAATTAAAGGCAGGGGTTGTAATCCATCGTGCGATAAAGTTCCTCCATCTTTGTGGAAAGCTCGTTTAAGAGAATCAATTCATTCATTGAAAGATGATTGGTGCCTTTACCTTTAGTTTTTTTGGTGGTCTTCTCTGTATCGGTGAGGATGTGATTGAGCAAGCCGGAGAAATAATCCTGCCTGTCGCGCGGAGGAAGTTTTTCTATGAGCGTACGTATTTTTCTTACGTGACTTTCTATTTCATTCTGCACCTTTTTGTCAATAGCCCTGATGGTTTTCATGGTTGATTTTCTGGTAGTGCGTGTCTTTGATTTTACAACTTGAAGCATGGTTTTTAGTTTTTTAATTTCTTATAGTTTTACTAAGGTTACGTCTTTATGTTTGAACGTTTTCGCTCGATTTCTTACACTTTCTGATCAGGCAGCTACGGCAGTTATTTCACTCTTCCTGCGTTCCTTTGGTATAATAAACTTAAAGTTCGCGCCTTTGCCGGGTTCGGATTCAACCCAAATCTTTCCATCTTCCTCATCCACAATTTTCTTTACGATGGCAAGACCCACTCCGGTGCTTTCCACGTCATCTCTGCGGTTGAGCGTCTGGAAGATCACAAATATCTTTTCGTGATACTGCGCATCTATACCGGGACCGTTATCCGCTATTGAAAATTCAAAGTTCTCTTTTGTTTCCTTCGAAGTGATTTTGATTTCAATCTGATCCTTGTCAGTATATTTAATGGCGTTGTTTATTAAATTTGCGAACACCTGCTGCATCTTGATTTTGTCGCCGACTATCTGAGGCATTTTTTCCTGTATGGTGATGGTGCAGTTATCAGGCTTGCCGTTAAACTCAACAATGTCTTCAATAAGCGCTTTCGTATCTATTGCAACATCATCACTCTTCTTGCGGTCAGCTTTAGAGTATTCAAGAATGGCATTAATCAAGTCTTCCATTCGTTTCACTCTGCCCTTGATGGTGTTGAAGTTCTCGCGCACATCGGGAGCGAATGATTCGCCTGCATCTTCTTCAATCCATCCTGTAAGATTCCCGATGGCACGCAGCGGAGCTTTCAGATCATGCGAAACGATAGAAGCGAACTTATCTAACTCGGCGTTCTTTTTCTCAAGTGTGATGGTGTATTCTTCTAACTGGCGGTTCTTAGCTGCCAATTCGTTTCTTGATTCAGTAATCTTTTCGATGACAATATTTTTATTGCTCGTTAAGCTGTTAATTTGTGTTGTTATAAGAAAGAGTGCAAGTATGCCGGTTATAAGAAAATCCTGTTCTACACTATTTTTACCTTCTCCTATAAGCAGGTTAGATACCAGGCTAGTTTCAGTAGTAGCATAGTAGAAAAAGCATAAATGAATGAATGCAAAAACAAACATTATTTTTCCTGCCTTGCTGCCAAGAAGCATAAAGGCGATGAGAATAAAAGAAGCAAAAAAGATCATACCTGAATCTTTGATGCCTCCTGAAAAATAAGTAAGAGAATGAAGTCCGATAAATGCAGAAAGAACAGCTATCCAATAAGCAATATTAAACTGCTGATGTTTTTGCAAAGCAAAGTAGTTGCTTCCGAATACTATAAAGTTTCCCGTCAAAACCCAGATAATAAATTCAGGAAGGTGCAACGAAACACTTTCCCAGCTAAGTCCTGCTGCAACCACCATACCTGCTGCCGAAAAAATTGTAAACAAACGATAACGTTGCTTCTCCAATATATCATCAGAAGGAATTTTGTTATATAGATCGTACTTGAAGAAACGATCAGAGATTTTTTTGAGAATTTTTTTCATTTGATCCTATAGGTAATAACAATGTTACAGGCTTATATCTAAAATGATGGAAAATGTTTTTAGCGGTTTTGTAAGATTTATGACAAAAAAGTATGAAAAGGAGATGGGTAATTTCCTAAAAGTGGTAAAATGAATAAATTTTACGAATGAGGGAGTTAAAACACGCTTTAATGCGATGTAAGAAAAACAGCGAAAATGTTTGTTACAAGAGAAGGTAATTGAGGCGGCGATACTATTTACCCCCAATTACCCCTATTTACCTTTACGCAACCAGCTTAAATGACTTGTAAATTTCATTCATATTAGAATGAGAATCGTTTAAAGCATAAGGCAATTGTTCAGCAATTGCCTTAAGAAGGTTTTCTATATCAGCAAACGTATGATGTAAGGTAAGTGGAATTCTTAACCCTGTATTTTTGTAAGATACACTTGGGAAAACAGAAAGGTTAAAATAGAAACCAAGCTGCATCATACGTTTTATCATATTATAACCGACATCGGGTTTGCCTACTCCGATAAAGAAAATTGGTGAATTGGTTTCTGTAATCAATGGTAATCCTAATGCACGTGCTGTTTTATTGAAGAATTCCATTCGCTTCAAAAGATCGTTCTGTAACTTTGTAATCTCACCCGACAAATGAATTTTGGCAGATGAAATACTGGCGCCTAATACCGCTGGCTGAATAGGTCCGGAGAAGATCATAGTTTTACCACAATGCCGTACTTTATTTCTTGATGCTTCATCCGGAAACACAAGCACTCCTCCTGCAGAACCGAATGCTTTAGCTAATCCGCAAACAAGATAGAGTTTTTCAGGATAAGTGGTGAGTTGGCTCATTACGTAACCTGTTCCATTCTTGCCGGTCCAACTCATGCCATGAGCATCATCCACATATAAATAAAACTGCTCATATTTATTCATCAACTGAACAAGTTCTTTAATTGGTGGAAAATCACCATACATAGAATATACTCCATCAGCCATGTACCAAATCTTCTTATGCGTTTCGGATAATGTTTTTATTCTCTCTTCAAGCATGTCTAAACGGTTATGCCTGATAAGTTCTACAGTTACATTTCGTGTTTTCAAAAGCTGAACGGAAGTTTGAACACATTCATGAACCTGACTGTCAAGAATTACAGCATCATTATCGCCAATAAGAACCGGAATGTTAGAAAGATGTCCAAGAGTAGTCGTAGGGGCAAGAACAATCGGTTGATTGAACATCTGGCCCAGGAGATTCTCGATTTCTGAATACAAACTAACAGAAAGATACGAGCGTGAAGATGAGAATTGAGTTCCATAACGCTGCACAGCGTCTATAGCGCCCGCTTTAAGCCGTGGATCCAACTCCAATCCCAGATAACTGCAGGAACCAAAGCTAAGCAACTCTTGCCCATTGATATGAACAATTCGCCCATCCAATTCATAATCTTCAGTAGTGCAATAAGCAATGCCTAATTTACTTACCGTTGATGATACTTCGTCAACAATGTCAAGAATCTGTTCGTGTTTGCTTTTCAGTTCCATAAATAAGAATTAATTTGTTAAAGAAATTTTATCAAAGTATTAGGGCAAATTTAATTTGAATCAATAAGAGTCTTGATTTCATATCTTAAACTTATTATCAAAGGGATGTTAATAAAAGTGTTTCGCTTTGCTTCTTGATTTGCCTTTTAGAATACCGTTACTCACAGCATTAAAAGAGAAAAATAAAGTTTTTAATTTCAGTGCAAAAAACACGTATTTTGGAGACATGCTAGGTAGTTTGGACGTTGAAAGAAAAGTAGTGAAAATGACCACAAAGATGTCATTGTTTGTATTACAAAGAGCTTTTGGGCAACAGAGGATCAATTTGTAGTAGAAAGGCTTTGTTATATTCAGAATAATGGCAACTTATATGTAATTTAGCGGACTTTATAGAGGATCAATAATTATATCCGATTTTAGCTTTTAAGTATCTTTTTATACACAAATATTAATCTGAGAATTATGAAAAAAATTATTTCGTCTGTTTTATTCCTGCTTATGTTCTTTATTTCGATGGCTCAAACTGAAGTACAACCGGCTGCTTCACCGCAAGAAGCAAGCGGTACCTCCGCAGGGGTTAAAATCGCCTTGGCGATTGGAGCTATAATTATTATGTCCTTAATATTTTATCTTGCAAAGAATTTTAATAAGAGAAAGTAATCATAAAGCAGAATCAAACAGGATATAGAAATGAACTATAAGGATTATTATAAAATTCTTGGAGTGGCAAAGAGTGCCTCACAGGAAGAGATAAAGAAAGCATTTCGCAAACTTGCTGTTAAACATCATCCTGATAAAAACCCCGGTGATAAAAAGGCGGAAGAGAAGTTTAAGGAGGTCAATGAAGCCAATGCAGTGTTGAGCGATCCGGAAAAGAGAAAGAAGTACGATCAATTAGGTGAGAACTGGAACCAATATCAACAGCGGGGCGGAGATGCAGGAGGGTTTGATTGGAATCAATACGCGCAAGGCCATCGGGGGAAAACACAATACAGCCAGGAAGATGTTTTCGGAAACGAAGGGCATTTTTCTGATTTTTTTGAATCAATATTTGGTAGTGGTTTTGGAGGATCACAGCAAAGAAGGACAACACTGCGCAGGCGTGGTGAAGATATTGATGCGCAAATGGAAGTAACATTGGAAGAAGCCATGCAGGGTGCAACAAAGCAAGTCAGCATCAACGGGCAAAAGATAAACCTGAAATTGAAACCAGGCATACATGAAGGGCAAGTACTGCGCATGAAAGGTAAGGGAGGAGCGGGAATGAATGGCGGAGAAAACGGAGACCTGTTGATTGTAACACATATTGCAAAACACCCCCGCTATGAATTAAAGGGTAATGATTTGCATTTTGAACAGCCTGTTGATGTATATATTGCCGTTCTGGGTGGAAAGATTACCGTAAAGGTCTTTGATAAAACAATTAAGATGGACATCCCTGCAGGCACTGATAGCGGAAAAGTATTTCGTTTGAAAGGAATGGGAATTTCTGATGATGATAAAAAAGGAGTAAGCGGTGACGCTTTTCTAAAAATAATGATTCATGTTCCTAAGAATCTTTCAAAGCATGAAAAGGAATTGTTCCAGCAATTGTCCAAGCACGAAGACCATCAAAAGGCTTAGAACACCGCTCAAAATCTTTTTACATTAATTCCTAACTTTGCACCTCTTCGTTGAACAGGTCAACTGTAAACCGTAAACTATAAACCGAGATGGTTGAGATGATAATGCCCAAGATGGGCGAAAGCGTTGCTGAGGCAACGATATTAAAGTGGCTCAAGAAAGAAGGTGATCGAGTGGAAGCCGATGAGTCTGTATTGGAAATTGCCACTGACAAAGTGGATAGCGAAATACCATCCCCTGTAAGTGGTGTTCTTAGTAAGCGATTGTTTGAAGAAGGAGCAGTGGTGAAGGTAGGGGAGGTGATCGCTCAAATAAATGAGGGAAAAGAATCTTCTGTTGCAGCAACAGCACCAGCTGCTCAAAGTAATGGCAAGGCTGAGAAACCGGCTGCAATTCCAACTCCCGTAATTGCAACACCTGTAAGCACTCCTGCTTCTGTTTCAGCTTCATCTGTTCCAAGGACTTCATCGGAAGGGAAATTTTATTCCCCGCTTGTGCGCAATATCGCAAAGCAGGAAGGTGTTACCGTTGAAGAGCTTGAACGCATCAAAGGTTCAGGCATGGATGAGCGGGTTACGAAAAATGATTTACTGAATTATATATCTACCCGCACGAGAACAACAGCCTCCCCAACCCCTCCAAAGGAGGGACTTAGCAGCGCATTTACAAGTTCGCCCAAATCTACATTCGGAGTAATCCCCACCTTTGGGGGCGGGGGGGCAACTGAAATCATCGAGATGGACAGGATGGGCAAGCTCATAGCAGATCACATGGTGATGAGCAAACATACTTCTCCTCACGTTACTTCTTTTGTAGAGGTGGATGTAACCAACATGGTGAAGTGGAGAGAAAAAGTTAAAGATGAATTTCAGAAGCGCGAACGCGAGAAAATTACATTCACTCCTCTTTTTATAGAAGCTGTTTGCCATGCCATCAAGGACTTCCCGATGGTGAACGTTTCTGTTGACGGAACAAAGATCATTGTGAAGAAATATATAAACATAGGAATGGCGACAGCATTGCCAAGTGGCCATCTTATTGTACCTGTCATTAAAAATGCCGACAACCTGAACCTTATTGGTCTTACAAGAGCAGTAAATGATCTTGCAAGCCGTGCGCGCAATAACAAGCTAAAACCGGATGAGATACAAGACGGAACTTTTACCATAACTAATGTTGGTACGTTTGGCAACCTGATGGGTACGCCAATCATTAACCAGCCGCAGGTGGCAATTATTGCTACGGGTGCAATCCGCAAAAAGCCCGTTGTGGTTGAAACTCCTGACGGCGACACGATAGGCATACGCCAGATGATGTTTCTTTCGCTGGGCTATGATCACAGAGTAGTGAATGGTGCGCTTGGAGGCAGCTTCCTGCGCAGGGTTGCTGATTACCTCGAAGCTTTCGACAGCAAGCGACCCATTTGAAGAAATACAGAATTAAAAATTAAGAATACAAAATTAATTGCGCGCACAACTGTGAAGAATATCCATGCAAAAGCAAAATATAGAATAAGGAATCAATTCTGCATTCTGCATTCTGCATTCTGCATTCTTGCAATTCTTCTAAGCGTATTCTCCGCAACAGCACAAAGGCGTGTAAAGCAAGAGCCAAAGCCCTTGTCAAAAGAGCAGGCGAAAAGCGTGAAGCAGGATGCCAATTCATTATTTGCAGCAGGTTCTTATGATTTAGCGATTAAGGCATATCTTGATCTTTATCGTACCGATCCAAAGAACGCGGATGTCAATTTTCGTCTTGGCTATTGTTACCTGATGACGGATGTGAACAAAGCAGAAGCGGTTAAGTACATGGAGTTTGCTGCTGAGAACAATACAAAGAAAAAGGAGTTGCTTTACTATCTCGCTCTGGCCTACCACTATGCCAACAGGTTTGATGATGCCATTAAATACTATAAAGAATACAAAGACCAGGCGCATAATAAGATTATCAAAGATTTTTTGAATGCAGACAGGCAGATCGAGATGTGTGAAAACGGTAAGGAACTTGTTGCCCATCCTGTGGATGTTAAGATTGTGAACATGGGCAAGCTCATTAATTCCAACCAGCAGGATTATAATCCGTATGTCTCGGCTGATGGCAATACGCTAGTCTTCTCTTCACGCAGAAAAGGCAGCATGGGCGGGTTGGATGAAGATGCATTGATTTACGGCGCTGATATATATTGGACGCAATGGAAAGATACTGTATGGTCGAAGGCGAAGAATATAGGCGCTGCCATCAACCAGCAATACGATGAGGAATCCGTTTGGCTTAACCTGGCAGGTGATGAAATGATTGTATATATGGACAACATGGATGCGTATGGCGACATCGGGCTTGCACATTTAAAAGGCAAAACATGGCAAAAGCCTGAAATGTTCAGTGCAGCTATTAATACGAAAGCATTTGAAACAGGCGCAACCATATCATCCGACGGCCTGATGATGATCTTTGCCAGCGACCGCAAGGATGGAAACCAGGGCGGCAGAGATTTATATATGAGTGTGCGAACCGATGTCAACGACGACTGGGGAACTCCTAAAAATCTTGGCAGTACCGTCAATACGAAGTACAATGAGGACTCTCCTTTTTTATGGGTGGACGGCAAAACATTGTACTTTGCCTCAGAAGGCCATAACAGCATGGGCGGATCGGACATCTTCAAAACTATTTATGATGCCAAATCCGGTAAGTGGAGCGATCCTGTAAATGTGGGCTACCCGATAAACACTACGGATGATGACAATTCCATTTCCATCACCGGCGACGGACGTACGGCATATATAACACAGGTGAAGCCCGGCGGCATTGGTAACAAAGACATATATAAAGTTACTTTCAACGACACCACCGATCATCCTTTTCTAATTGTTATAAAAGGAATGGTAGCAAGTGATAAAGGAATGCATTCGCCCATTACCAAAGCTGTGCTCATCAATAAAGCAGACCAAAGCATTGTTTTCGAATACGCTGCTTCGCCAAACAGCAGTTCTTTCATCATGGCTGCAAGGCCCGGTTCATACACCATGCATATAGAAGGAGCCAATTTCGATCCTTACAACGAAGATATTATCATTGATACTTCTCTTAAAAATGTTGTTAAGCAAATCAAGGTGCATTCGCGCGATAAAAAATAAATGACTGTTTTAAAGTCTAAAGTTTAATGTTCTGCCAACTTTAGACCTTAAACTTTAAACAACAGATAAAATGAATCTAATCCTAAAACGTCCTCTCGCCTTCATTGACCTCGAAACAACTGGCATCAATGTTGTTACCGACCGCATTGTGGAGATTGCCATACTGCGTGCAAATCCAAACGGCAGCAGCGATACTAAGGAGTGGCGCGTGAATCCCACCATACCTATTCCGCCCGAAGTTACCCGTGTGCATGGCATAAAAGATGAGGACGTAAAGGATTGCCCCACCTTCATTGATCTTGCAAAGGATATATACACTTTCATTTCGAATGCTGACATTGCAGGATACAATTCCAATAAGTTTGATGTGCCCTTGCTTATAGAAGAGTTTACAAGAGCCGGTATCATTCTTGATCTAAGCACCCGCAAGCTCATTGACGTGCAGAACATCTTCCACAAAATGGAAAAACGCACGCTGGGCGCTGCATACAAGTTTTATTGCGACAAAGATTTAACCAATGCTCATAGCGCCGGCGCTGACACAAATGCAACCTTCGAAGTGCTCAAAGCACAGCTTGATAAATATCCTGATCTCAAAAATGATGTGGATGCATTAGCACAATTCAGTTCCATGAACAGGAACGTGGATCTTTCAGGGCGCATCGTTTTCAATGAGCAGGGAATGGAAGTATTTAACTTCGGCAAGCACAAGGGCAAAACGGTGAAGGATGTTTTTACAAAAGACCAATCTTATTACGACTGGATGATGAAAGGCGAATTTGCCACGGACACTAAGAATGTCATAACCAGGCTGCGGTTGCGGGATTTTAATAAAATCTAAGAAACAATCCTTTTTTACCACGGAGGAAACGGAAACACAAACATTTATTTTCTCCGTGGCTCCTTGTCTCTGTGGCTAAAATTAACACTCTGATTTTCAATCACAAGGCAACTTTAACACTTTTTAACAGCACTACTTGTTATTCTTTTGTCTATATTCGTGTCATCAATTTTGTCGGTAATACAATCATAACCAAACGTCCGAATGTCGAGTCCCGGTTTCATCGGGATGAGATCACGTAGTCCTGATATATATCGGGATGTGACACCGAACCCGTTATCAACCTGATTCTATTCGCTCCCGCCATACTGCTGGATTCCGTCTGAAGAAAAGCGGGACAAGATTAACAGGTAGTGTCATTCCGGCATATATACCGGAATCCTGGAATACACGGACAGTGTTAACATTAATTCATATAGGACCATGAAAACACCTTACGATAAGATGAGCGAATGCGAGTTGCTCATTGAAGTGATCAAAGAGCTGAAAGAAATGAAAGAAGAAGTAAAGAAAGAAAAGAAGCCAACTGCACAGGACTTTGGACTCATCTCCAATAACGACTTCATGCATGCCTTTAACATCAAACGCGGCGCAGCAACCATCTGGAGAAACACAGGAATGCTGCGCTTCATTAAAATTGGCAAAGGCATCCATGCTCGCATCCCTGGTATAGATTCATCGAGAAACCCATCAGGTCGGGACTGTCAACTTTATTAATTATTTTTTTGGGATACTCATAAAACAACTGCGTCTTATCATCTAGCTCCAGCGGCTCATCCAGACCCTCTATATGTTCTGTAACGAGATGCTGCTTAATAAACCTGCTTTCTGTATTTACCTGCGCCCCTCTTCCTTTGATTGTAATACTGTCATTTTTCATTCCCTTAAAATACGAAAAATAATTTAACGATGCATCTTCAGTAATTAAGAAAATAAAGAGAGTTTTAAGAAAGGGAAGTTGTTAAAATAGCATGCGCCACGCCAACGGCATTTGCCTGAGCAGCCATGATCGCTGAGCGGCAGCTCTGCGAAGCGATGCATACTTTCTTGCCTGTGCGTTCTTCATAAGTTGTTCAGTTTTTGCTTGCGCCTTTTGCAAATCATGGTATGCCTCTTTCATTCCTATATTTCCTGTCATCTGTTGAATGACATTTTTGAACTGTTCACCATTTTCAAGCTGCTTTAATATTTCAGCATTGATCCTAAGAACTAGCTTAGGCTTAAACTTATCTATCAACCCCTTATGCAGCCAATCGCACAGCGGAAGTGCAGGTCTTAGAAAACATAAGAACCAATAACTTTCAATACGCCATCTCCACATGCTTGCGCCAAGCATCAGCCTGAACTGCCAATCCGGCTGCGGCTTGTTAAAGTTCCTGTATCTTGAATACTTCAGTTTGTAATATACCGATCTTATATATGTACGAA
>PLYJ01000268.1 GCA_003151745.1 Bacteroidota bacterium | reverse complement strand
TATATAATGGCTAATGGTATAAATTCGTAAACAAAAACTTTAAGATTAAAAAACCATGGTGCACAGGATAAAAAAAATCGAAAATATTTTTTTATTCCAAGATGCGTTACAAAATACCTTCCATAATCTTTAAACTGATTTTGGTACGGGCTTTATATTGTTTATTTATTTTGACAACGCTTCTCCTTGTTTGTTTTGTTCTTCCAAGGTCCAACGGTCTGTTACGGTTGTTTCAAGCCAAGCCTTTCCTGATTTTCTTAGAATAATAATGGACAACCCATATATATTACGAAAATTATCTCCGAGGTCTGCAACGGTCATATTGGGAGTAATAGTTATTGTTCCGGAATGATGAACGGTTCGGCACTCGCCTAAGGTTTTTGCAGGATGCTTCATCATTTTATGAGATGTTGGCGCGGACGGCTTGTTCGGTTTGGCAAAAAATTCAATCCTCAAGTAAGGAAACGTCTCGCAGAACTCCTTCTGAATAGCAAATATTTTCCTTTTATCATTAATCACGATTTTTATTCGCTGAGCCATTAAATAAAATAGATTAAATTAAAGGACAATCAGGCTTTTTATCTGTATGTCAAAGATAACCTCACATGATAGTTCGTATAATGACTGTTGTCATAAATAAAAATGATAATTGTCAGGTGGGTGGAAGAAATGAAACAGAGTTCTGAAAATAGCATACTCCTCAGTTCTTCAGCTTTTCCAGCTTCTCCGGATTTAAAATCACAATCTGCTTGTCCCTAATCCCGATGAGCTTTTCCTGCTTGAAATCGCTCAAGGTGCGAATCACTGACTCCGTTGCTGTGCCAACCATCTTGGCAAGATCTTCACGTGAAACTGAAAAAAAAGTTTGAGGCTCGCTATCCTTTTGATACCGGCTTTTTAAAATAAGTAAGGTGTCCGCCACCCGCTTTCTCACAGAATTATAAGCAAGATTCATCAAACGTTCTTCCATGTCTTGTAAATTATTGGAAAGAATTTTTATAAACTTGGCGGCTACGTCACGGTTAGAATAAAGCAAAGAGAAAAAATCCTTTTTGGGAATCACGCACGCTTCAGTATCCTCCAGTGCCTCAGCATATTCATGATATTCTCCGCCTTCGATGAGGTCAAGATAGCCGATGAAATCACCTGCTTTATATATACTTGTGATCAGCTCCTTTCCTGCCTCATTCATCTTGTATGTTTTTATTCTTCCGGAATTAATAAAGAGAATGCCTTCGGGTTCATCGCCCTCGATATACAGTGTTTCTTTCTTTTCGTAATGACGCAATTTGCGGTTTAAAGAAAGCTTGCTTAGTTCCTCCAGCCCTTTCGCTTTTGAAAGGAAATCGTTTAATCCTTCCACATTGCGGCTAAATTCCTTTTTAAAGATTTCACTTTTCTTCAACCGGCTTTCTATTGCGCTTAATAATTCGATGTCATCAAACGGTTTCGTCAAATAATCATCTGCACCCATTTCCATTCCTTTACGAAAATCACTGTGCTCCGTCTTTGCAGTCATAAATATAAACGGAATGCCGGCCGTGTCGGGGCTTCTGACCACCAGGTGCAGCACGCCGTAACCATCAAGTACGGGCATCATAATATCGCAAAGGATAAGATCCGGTTTTTCTTTTTGTGCCAGTTCAACACCTTCTTTACCGTTTTTTGCGCTCAATACTTTGTAATGCGCAAGCTCTAGAATCTCCGTTGTATTCTCACGCATTTCTTTATTGTCTTCTATTAAAAGAATTTTTTTCATTGATCAAACATGATATTAAAAGTTGTACCCTTTTTTTCGCTGCTGATAAAATCAATGGTTCCACCCATAAGTTCAACGTACTTAGCAACAATATTGAGTCCAAGTCCCGTTCCCTGGATGTTTGTGGCATTATATCCTCTGAAGAAACGCTCGAACAAGTGTTTTTGATCTTCTATAGAAATCCCGATGCCATTGTCTTTGACAGAAATTTTTACAATGGAATCCTGCACTTCAGAGATAATTTCAATTGGTTTACCTTCATCAGAGAATTTGATTGCATTTGACAGAAGGTTAAATAAAATATTTTTTAGAAGTTTTTTATCGAAGCGCGCAGATTCTTTTCCGGAGTAAGTGGAAACGATTTTTTGGCCTGCTTTTACCACAGGTTGCATATCAGCAATAATTTCAGAAATAAATTCCTTTAGGTTGAATTCTTCAGAACGATTTTCCACCTTTCCTTGTTCAGGTTTGCTTACAGACAGGAAATCGTTGAGAATATCCGTGAGATTATTGATCGAAGATTTTATCCGGTTAATGTGCTTGTTTTGCTTCTCCTTTTCGTCTTTCTCTCCATATTGTTTCACCAGTGAAAGCGAAGACATGATCGTGGCAAGAGGAGTGCGGAATTCATGTGATGCCATGGAGACAAAACGTGATTTGAGCTCGTTCAATTCCTTTTCTTTCTCCAGTGCATCGTTCAACCCTTTTTTGGTTTTCTCCAGTTCGATAATAGCTTCCCGCAAAATGAGCGTTCTGTTTTCTACTTGCTTCTCAAGTTCCAACGAATGATTTTTTAGTTTTTTCTCTGCCTGCTTGCGGAAGGTGATGTCAATGATGAAAGCGATGACAAATTTTCCTTCTGAATTTGAATATGGGCTTAAGCTTATCTCCACGGGGAATTCCGTTCCATCCTTTCTCAATCCAAAAAGCTCTATCCCGATGCCCATTGATCTGGGATATGGATTATTATTGTATTTATCTCTATATCCCTCATGTTTTTGGGACGATCTTTTGGGAATTAAAGATTCAATTTTTTTGCCTAAAAGTTCGTTTTTAATATAACCGAAAAGGTTTTCAGCGCTTGGATTGATGCGTATGATTTCGCCTTTCCCGTCAACCACAAGAATTGCTTCTGTAGCATACTGAAAAAGAGCATCACTTCCTTCTTTACTTTCCATTTTCTTTCCGAATAAATTAATGGCTTCCAAATTAATTATTTTATTCCGTCTGGCTTGTAAAAGTATTACCCGTCATTTTAATGAAACATGACAAACATCATGTTTCGATCTGATTATTCTCATTTCATGCACTTTTATTCTACGATACTTTTGATGTATTAAATTATAAAACTATTAATATGGAAAAAATAAATCAGCATTCAAAAGAAGATAGAAGAACAACAAGAGCAGCCATGACAGTAGTTATAAGCGCTTCGTTAATAGTATATGCAACCGGCTTCCTGCATGCCTTGCACACACAGACCTACTTTATGGTGAAGCTTTTTACTGTTGAGGCTGTCCTTGCCGCTGTGATTGTTTTTGCGGTAACAAGAATGTTTCATCATTGAAATATGCGAATTACGAATCGCAAGGAATTGCACCATTCATAAATTCGCATAGTTCGTTTATTCGATCGAATGACAAAAACGTAAGATTTTTTCAATAAGAAGGCATCTCACTTCTGTGAAACGACATGCCATTTCAACGAAGCGACGCATCACTTCAACAAAACGATCCGTCACTTCAATAAGGCGACACACCACATCAACGTAACGATCCGTCATTTCAATAAGGCGACGTACTATTTCAACGAAGCGATCCGTCACTTCAATAAAGCAACGCACCACCTCAACAAGGCGATCCATCACTTCAATAAAGCGACGCGTCACTTCAATGAAGCGATGCACCACTTTTGTGTGGTGACGCGTCGTTTTTGGGTGAAATGTGAAAAATTTGTGTTAAAATGATGAGTTTGGTGTAAAAACATCTGCTGTGCAGGATTATAATCCTGCACTTGAAGAAAAGCATAGGATTACAAATCAGTAGTGTACGGAACCTTGTGAATCCCTTGAGAGGCTTGTCCCTGAGGGACATAATTTTGGCAGGAAATCATAATATAACGCAATCCAATACCGCAGGTACGGGCACATTTATTTATTCCGTCCCTATGGGACTTGGTTATTGTGGTGGTTATCCTTCTGCCAAAATACAGTTCCTGACGGGACTTAAAACCTTAATCGGACGATTATTATTCTTCAAAAAAATTTCCTTAGTTTGTAGCACTGAAGAAGTAAAAAAACTTCTTGGGTGTTTTGTAATCAAAACCTCCCCGCCCGGTTCATTCAATGCACTGCTGTAATGCTTACCTTCTCAATTCCTTTCATGTGTAATTTAATGTGCCTGTCGTGGGCTTTGTGGGCGTATCCACTTATTATTTCCAAAATATCGTAATCAATGAAATTACATTCACTTCCGTCAATGGTTAGGACGCAGTATTCAGGAACCTCATCCAGCGCTTTCCGCAGTTTTACTTTGTTTAAAAAAGTAACGTTGCTGTTGAGCTTGATGTATTGCGTTTCTATTCCGAGGTGTTCTGTTTTTGTTATTTTATATTCTGCTTTGAAGTTATTTTGAACGATGAAGTATATAGAGATCAAAAGCCCGATGCTTACGCCAATAAGTAAATCGGTTAAAAGAATAACAAGGATGGTGAGAACAAAAGGAATAAATTGTTTCCAGCCCAGGCTCCACACATTGCGAAACAGTTTTGGTTTGGTAAGGTTATAACCTGTCACAAGCAAAATTGCTGCAAGCGAGGCGTAAGGAATTTTGTTCAGCAGAAAAGGAATGAGCAGCACGGCAAGCAAAAGAAAAAGTCCGTGCGTGAACGCCGACAGTTTTGTTCTTGCACCTGCATCCACATTGGCTGCACCCCGCACTACAACTGCCGTCATAGGTATTGCTCCGAGAAGCCCGCAAGTCATGTTGCCGATGCCTTGTGCAATAAGTTCACGGTTGACCGGGGTGATTCGATTGCGCGTATCTAACTTGTCAATGGCCTCAATGCAAAGTAATGTTTCCAGCGTTGCAAGCAGCCCGAGAATAATTCCGTCTTTCCAGATTTGAGTTGTAGAGAACAGTTTTGAAAAATCAGGAAGCGAAACGCTTGCAAAAACATTGGAAGGAATATTTACCAGTTGCGTTTGCCTGAGCGAAAAAGCCGAAGCAACATTGGTGAAAATAATGTTTGTGATGATGCCGATAAGAACAACCAATAAAGGCGCAGGAATTATTTTTAGCTTTTTAGAAGATGGCAGTTGAAGAAAAATAAGAACGCCTAAAGAAACTACTGTAATCAGTGTGGCTCCTCTTGTGATGTGATGATTGAAGCTTTTAAAGCTTCCAAGAAAGTGGTCGGGAGAAAATAATTTTAAAAAGCCGCTTGACCAAAAGTCGGGTTGGTCGTAACCCAATGCTAACGGAATTTGTTTTGAGATGAGAATGATTCCGATTGCTGCTAACATTCCTTTGATAACAGACGAAGGAAAATAATTTGCGATTGCTCCCAGTTTCAATAGTCCGAGCATAAGTTGAAACACGCCTGCCACCATCACGGCAAGAAGAAAAATTTTATAGTCGCCAAGCGAAATGATACTCGCTGCAACCACCGTTGACAAGCCGGCAGCAGGGCCTGAAACAGCAAGCTGCGAACCGCTGATGAAGGCAACTACAAGGCCGCCGATGATGCCTGATAGAAGTCCTCCATAGAGAGGTGCTCCCGAAGCCAAAGCAATTCCTAAACAAAGCGGAAGTGCAACAAAGAAAACGGAAAGTCCCGCAGGCAGATCGTGTTTAAGCCAAATGATGCGGTAATATTTAATGGTTCGTTTCACTTAGGTATCTAAATAATTAATTGCGTCAAAAGTAAATGGTTTTTTATCTGTATAGTGCACTGTGTTTACATGATATAAATCATATAAAATATTGACTATGGTCATTCACACCAGGTAGCGGTGAGGGTATTTTTGTCGCATCATAATTCATTATCCATTTAATCAATAATAAAAAATGAAAACTACAGCAAACGAAATCGAAGTAAAGAAGATGAATCTGTCTTCCGGCGAAAATCAAAATGGAGTTGAAACTAAGAAAACCATGAAAGCATTGGTATATCACAGTCGCGGAAATAAATCATGGGAAGAAAAAGCAATGCCTGCAGTCATCAAGCCAATCGGCGTTGAATTCAGAAACCAATTAAAGTTGTGACGACAAGCAACTATTTCACTTCTCAGCTAACAATCATATTCAATAAATATGAATTCCGGGCTAATAAAAAAATACAATATTGCCGCGCCGCGATACACCAGCTATCCGACTGTACCGTATTGGGAGCAAGAAGAACTTGACATAAAAAGATGGATTGAAAAAATTAAACAAACATTTTCAGCAACTAATAATGAGCAGGGCATCAGCATTTATATTCACCTTCCTTTTTGTGAAAGCCTCTGCACGTATTGCGGATGCAATACACGCATCACGGTGAATCATGGTGTTGAAGTTCCATATATACAGGCTTTAATCAAAGAATGGAAAATATATTTGGATATTTTTCCATCAAAACCCTTAATCAGGGAAATACATCTTGGAGGAGGGACGCCCACTTTTTTCAGCCCGCAACACCTTCAAGAGCTTCTAACCGGAATTCTCACGGATGTTAACATTTGCGATGATCATGAATTTGGGTTTGAAGGACACCCCAATAATACAAGTGCAGAACACCTTAAAGTTCTTTATGATCTGGGGTTTCGCAGGGTAAGTTTCGGCATTCAGGATTTCGATCCCGTGGTTCAGGAGGTGATAAATCGTCATCAAACATTCGGAGCAGTTGAACAGACTACTAAAACGGCCAGGGCCATCGGTTACACATCTGTCAGCTATGATTTAATCTATGGTCTGCCGTTACAGACATTGGCTGGAATGAAATGCACGATTGAAAAAGTAAAGCAACTCAATCCTGATCGTATTGCATTTTACAGCTATGCTCATGTTCCTTGGCTGAAACCGGGGCAGAGGAAATTTACTGAGCTTGATTTGCCGGAAGGTGAAGCAAAGCGAACATTGTATGAAACAGGAAGATCAATGCTTGAGGGCGCCGACTACGTTGAAATAGGAATGGATCATTTTGCGTTGAAAAGTGATTACCTTTACGCAGCCCTGCAAAACAATTCAGTTCATAGAAATTTTATGGGTTACACAACTTCTTCAACCAAATTATTAATCGGTCTTGGGGTTTCAAGCATCAGTGATTCTTGGAATGCATTTGCGCAGAACGTGAAAGTGGTGGAGGAGTACTTAGACCTTATTGACAAAGGATTACTCCCTGTTTTCAAAGGGCATTTCCTTAGTGATGAAGATTTAATTCTTCGCCGACATATTCTCAATATCATGTGTCGCTTTGAAACATACTGGCACAATGCGGACGAACAGCCTGCTTCTCTTTATGAAGGAATTGAAAGAATGGATGAAATGGCCAAAGATGGTTTGGTAGTAATCGAGCCGTTCCGTCTTCGTGTTACTGAAAAAGGAAGAGCTTTTATTAGAAACATATGCATGGCTTTGGATGCACGATTATGGCGAAACCATCCGAAGACAAATATATTCAGTTCTACCGCTTAATTAAAAAAGTTTATACTGTCCTTAAAGAAATGCAGGAATTTTATAATAAGTCTCTAAAATTATATAACACTTTCCCCAACTAATTGTGCTCTCTTTGACCTCTTAATAATTAGGTAGTGTATACGCAACCCATTTTATGATAAAGATCAAGTGCAAACATGACAAAAGTCATAATTCCCAATAAAAAACGATAGCATCTTTGACCAATCAAATTCTAAAAAATGAAAGCAATAAAACAACAATTTCAATTTTTTTTCCTGTTCATTCTTTGCCTGTCTGCAAGTGAAGTGACGCTCGCTCAAAAAGAAACTGCTGAGGCTCACAAAGCCCGGTGGCATGAACCCGCAGGAATTGAAGCAGTGCAAAATCCTTTTGTCAATGCACCAGGCTCAGCGGATAGCGGAAAAGTTATCTATATGAAAATATGTTCTGTATGTCATGGCAATTCAGGCAAAGGCGATGGAGTGGCTGCAGGCGGATTAGCCGTCCGTCCGGCAGATCATACATCTGCTGCAGTTCAGGCTGCACCGGATGGTCAATTGTTCTGGGAACTTACAAACGGTCATGCTCCCATGCCTTCTTATAAAACAGCCCTAACTGATAAGCAGCGTTGGGAGGTTGTCTGTTTTATAAGAACATTAAAACCTAAATCACATAAATAATAGAGGTTAAATATATAATTAATAAGCGATAAGCATGAAAAAAATAATCTTACTCTTTGTTGTTTGTTTCATTTGTTTCAATTTTGCTAACGGCCAAACGGATTCAAGCGCTACCACTTCGGGAACAGACGAAGCGCCGAATAAAGCAAAAGGCGGAGCGACTAAATTCCTTCTTGCCGGAAAAGCTACAGTGTCTTGGACAAGTGCTAATACAACCGTGACTAATCCGGATGGTTCTACCACCACTACCCGCACCAACAATTTCTCCCCCGAAGCGTTGATGCTGATGCCCCTTGTGAAGATTAATAACAAGCTTTTTCTGGATGCACAGGTGGAAGTGGATGCAAATCCAACAGGAGGAGGAGCGGCTATTAAACTAAATGAAATGATTATTTATTACCGTTTTTGTCCGGAGGCTTCTGTATTCTTTGGAAATTTCAGTCCTAAGTATGGAATATATATGGGAGTGCTGGATGATTTCACTAACCGTTATGCCACTAACCCAATTGGTATGAACAGGGGACCACAAACACAGACAGGCATTGGTGTTCAGGGAGGTGTGCAGGCCGGTTATTCCAAGTTTAACTATCAACTTTATCTTTCCAACGGACCCCAGCAGGTCATAGATACCACTACCATGGGAAATGCTAACCTGACGGGACAATTAAATTATAATAATTATCAAGATAATAACCGGAATAAAGCGGTAGGCGGTTCTATCGGCTTTCTGCCCTTTTCAAATTCTTCACTTCAAATGGATGTATCAGGTCAATATGCCGCAAAAACAGGTGCTGATGGAACTGCCTTGGATAGTATATATCCTGCCAGCAGCACTTCCTGGGCATTTGATTTGAATTACTATCATGTATTTAGCCCTGTGATGGTAAGAGTGTTAGCGGAATATAATCAAACCACAACCCAAAATTATAATTATCCGTTCTCCACTACAGATTCGAGCGGCCACAAATCACTCGTTATTCCTGCATTTGATAACCGGTTGAGTGGTTGGTTTGCAGGAGCTACGGTACGCCCCTCAGGCGTGGAAAGTAAATTTCTAAGTAATCTGGAATTGGGATGTCGTGTTGGCGGCTATACTCCTCCGAAATACACAGATGCCGCACTTGCCAATGCTTCGCCTGCCGTTTCTCCTTGGGGAGAAAATTCCAGAACGCAAACAACGGTTTGTCTGACGTACTGGTTTACCTGGAAAACCCCCTTGAACTTTGCCTACGATGTATTGACGCAAAAAGATGCACCTACAATAAAGACGTTTTATACAAGATTAATATTTTTCTTTTAAAAAACCATTAATCAAGAAATATAAAAATGAAAAAAATAAATCGCATTACAACTCTATCTGCCACGCTGATAGTTATTGCCATAATAGCAACCACACTAATTAACGGATGTAAAACTCCTGAAGCAATAGCGAGTAAATCAGGCGCCCAGTTATGGGGAGAAAACTGCAACCGTTGCCACAATGCACCTGATCCGACCACGTATAGTGATGATCAATGGGATGTAACAACGGAGCATATGCGTCAAAAAGCGCTTCTCACGGATGTTGAAATTACCAAGATCAGGACTTTTTTAAAGTCGGCAAACTAAAAGGAATTTAAATTCAAAACATTTATTAATTTTAACATCCACTACTAAAACCTATAACTATGAATCGCCTGACATTAATCGCAATTGCAGTATTAATAAACATTTTAGCTATCAGCTGCTCTTCTAATCAACAGAAGGATGCAGAAAATAAACAGGACACGGCTGCGCCTCCCAACCTGATGAAGGAAGCAGAACTACTAAAGGGTGATAATAATGGAATAGGAAAGTTTAAGGATATTCAATTAACGCATCCATTGGACCAAGCCATGATAGCTAAAGGACAGCCAATATTCGATTCAAAATGTTCTGCATGTCATAAAACGACAGACGAAAAATTAGTCGGTCCGGGCTGGAAAGGAGTCACAGACAGACGCACCCCTGAATGGATCATGAACTTTATAACGAATACGGATGTTATGCTGGATAGTGATCTCGTGGCGCAAAAGATGATGGTCACCTGCATGGTGCGAATGCCTAAGCAGGGTCTCACCGATGATGAAGCCCGGCAGTTGTTGGAGTTCATGCGTAAAAACGACGGTAAAAATTAATGCCTGCTATTTTAATGCAGGCAATACAGCAGCCGCATTTGTTTTAGCCCGGGCAATAACAATCAATAACGCTCCGATAAACAGACAGATGCTCGTTATCCAAAGCAACCAGGGAAATAAATGACTGCTTTTAATAAACATGGCTCCTAAGCCTTGCGCCATCAGGAAGCCTTCATTAAGCAAGACTCCCAGCGTAAATACAGCCAGCGCAATCCTCGTAAACTTATTTTCAATATCCAGCCATCCTGCTTGCACCAAATATGCAAGGGTAAAAAGTGAAACAAAAGCAAGAAATACCAAATGCAGAAAGCCGATGATGATTGGCCTGTCGCCGAACACAGCATCTCCGACAGCAGGAAAGATAGTTAGGCTTTGTAAAATCAGCTTTAGCATAAACGCTGCCATGGATAACAATCCTATATATCTTAACGTTGAAGGCATCGTTCTGTAAATTTTAATGAGCGGCAGAGCGAAAATAATAAACCAAATAAAACTTAGCAGCAGGAGCAAGCTTCCCGCCAGTGCAATGGCCTTCAATAAAGCATCTGCATCATGCCAGAGATAAGAAAGAAATAAAGAAGGAAGTATAGAAAGGCAGAGTAAGACAGAGAAGCGATAAGTGTTTCTTTTAGTTCCTATTGTAATCTTCGGTTCAAGCCTGGCAAAAAGCAACGCAAAAACCGACAGCGTAAAAAACCCATTGTACATTAAATGAAGATAAGTAAACAGTGCATCCCTGTATAAAATGGCATTCAATGATTTTGAAGTAAACAGATAGTCCAGCATAAAAGGGCCTGTGGAGGATAGTACCATGCACACAATGCCCGTAACCGACAAAAGCCGCACGGTTCTGCTGACTGCTGTTTTGGAAATATCCTTTAGAAATATATAGGAAAAGAAATAAGTGAGCACGATGAACAACGTGGAAAATAAATTAGCAACAGAGCTGAGGCCTGAGAAGGAAAAGTTCAATAGCATGCACCATGAACACAAAAAGATGCTTCCGAAAAGCCATTGATAACCGGCTTTTTTATAAAGTGATTCGGGGAGTAATTCATATACCATCAGCACCATTAAGGCAAGTGTAACCCATCCGCCAAAAGCAAAATGTTCATGTGCCTGCAAGAGATTGTTATAATTAATCAGCGGCAACGAAAAGAGTATTTTGCTTCGCAGCGTCATCCCTAAAAACGCCACCGTGCATAGATTCAATAAGGCAAGATCAATCCACCGTTTTTTATTTTTCACTTTAATAGCATTCAGGCAGGACAAATATCCTATTATTTAGTTACATTCCTTGCACCCTTTAACAGATCAACATAAATGTTTTAATGGTTGTGCAGCAATTCTACCCTGTATCCCGCTCCTTTGGATTTACGCCCCGATGGTTTTATAAACAGACTGCGGATAAAAATATAGCTTTGGTGCTTAGAAGGGATAATTAAATTTATCTTTGGGAACCTATTAATAGCATGAAAAAGAACTTATTTATTGCCTTTGAAGGCATTGACGGAAGCGGGAAAAGCACACAGGTAAAGCTTTTATCCTACAATTTAAAGAATGCAGGTCATAAGGTTTATCTTACCTGCGAACCCACGGATAGTCCGATTGGAAAGATGATTCGCGACATTTTCAGTCATAAAATGGAGGCAGACCATAAAACAATTGCTGCACTTTTTGTTGCTGACCGGCTTGACCATTTGCTTAACAAGACAAACGGTATTCTTAAAAAACTGGAAGAGGGATATACCGTCATCACCGACCGCTATTATTTATCTTCCTTAGCTTACCAGGGTACACATGTGCCGATTGAATGGGTGATACAGGCGAACTCGCTAAGCACCAATCTCCTCCGCCCGGATATGAATATATATATTGACATTTCTCCTGAAACAGGCATGGAACGCTTAACGAATGACCGCGAGATAATAGAGCTTTATGAAACAGCGGAAAACTTACACAATGTCCGTCAAAAATATAAAGAGGCTATTGAAATGCTTAAGCTGAAGGAAAATATTGTTGTGTTAGATGGTAACAGGGCGCCTCATATTATTGCTGCTGAGATATGGGATGAAGTGTCTAATATGACTGTCGCTGCTAAATGACACAGTTTTTATCCTATCAGCCTCACCTGTTGTTTTGAATCAATGGCATCACGAAGACCATTGCCGACAAATGTAAAAGCCATTACCATCAGTATGATGGCTATGCCGGGAAGGATCGCGAGCAGCGACTTTATTTCTGTAGCTCCGGATGGGGATTTGATCATAAGAGCTTTTGCCTCCAAAGAACGTGCGGTTAGGAAAACCTGTTTCTTCCGGGGCAGTACTTTTTTTGATTAGTAGGAAAGTGGCTTTGAAGCCGGGGCTTTGCGTAGTAATGGGAAGGCACATTCGGTTTGCATCAGGGGTGCGATCAGGCATTAATAGATAGCAGAAGATGGAAATGAAAACAGAAAGCGACGATGATGAGTCCGAAGACAGCAAGTTTATTTTTAAGAAATCGCTTCCAGACCTGTTTAGCAGGGGATAGGGATTGCTGCGCTGTGCTTGCAATAACAGGGTTGATTATTTTACTTTTCGTTCTTTCCACAAATATGTTCCGAAGGGTGCAATGGCTCCGATGATGACAATATAAAAAGGATAGATGATCTGTGCGGGTAAAAATAACGATAATAATTTTTGCCTTGTAAAGAAGCGGGACACATCAAAGAGAAATATAAGCTCAATAAAGCACTTGCCTGCGAAGGGAAGAAAAAGCAACCAGGAGAATCGCATATTTACGATCATCCATAGTGCTGCACCAATGATTCCAACATGTAACGAGTATGCTGATGATGCTATAAATAATGTAAATGCTGAAGTGTGTTGCGGTATTTTGGAAGCCCATCGCTTGCGTTGCTGAATTAGTTCAACCAAAGAGTTCTTAGCCGAGGTATAAACAATAGCATCTTTCGATTTTAGAAAGCTGATCTTCTCAGTATTCTTAGATGCAATCTTCAACATCAATTGTATATCATCACCGGAAGCAAAAGCCCCCCTTCTCCCCAAAGGGGAGTACTCCCCTTCCCTTGGGGAAGGGGTTGGGGGATGGGCTTCAAAGCCGTTGACATCATGAAAAGCGTTTTTATTGTAAGCAAGATTCGCTCCGTTGCATATCATATATAAGCCGTTTCTTATAGAGCCTGCGCCAATGCCGATGAGACCGAGGAATTCAAGCGATTGCATTTTCTCAAACAGTGTTTGCTCTTTGGAAAAGCATACAGGTCCGGCTATCATAGCTGCCTTGGTAATTTCATACTGTTGCGCAATAGATGAAATCCACATTGGAGAAAAACTGCAGTCGGCATCTGTGGTGACAATAAGCTGTCCGCGTGCTTCTTCGATGCCTCTTGAAATTGCCATCTTCTTGTAAGTGCGGGCATGTTTTATTTCCTTAAGCTGAATAAGCCGGAATGATTTATCGGTGTTTACTTCGATAAATTCATTTACAAGTTCTGATGTATCATCGCTTGAGTCATCATCCACAACAATTACTTCAAACATGGCGGCAGGATAGTTTTGCTCTGCAAGGTCTTCGAGGCAATTGAGAATATTTAGTTCTTCATTGCGGGCAGGGATGACGATGCTCACGGAAATGGAAGGGTTATAGGAAATGGATTGTTGCACAGGAATTCGTTGCCATCCAATCCAGCAAAAGAAAATAAACAAAATATAAATGATGGCAGTTGTCCAATATATATATATAATAATTCCCATTATGCGCTTTTAATCTTTCGGAGCCTGAATGAAAATACGAAGACTGAGCCGATGAGGGCTGGCAATGCAATATTGATAAGCCACAGCGAAACAGTGGAGTTGATGATGGCTGGTTCGTTTGTTGTAAGTGAGCTTAAGAATGTAATTGCTATGCTGCCGCGAACCGCCAGTTCTGTGATGAAAAATGTAGGCACGAGCGTCATTACATAAAAGATCATGGTGATCATCATAAGAGCAGGCAAATAGGGGAGAGGCGCGCCGAATAATTTTAAAAGCAGGTAAAACTGAATAGTGAAGACGAAGAAACGCAGAAAAGAAATCATCAGTACACGAACGAGATCTTTTCTAGAATAGAAAGAAAATATTTCAATATAAGGGTGAAACTTTTTCAACAGCCTGAAGCGGTCAAAAAAAGTTTCGAGCAAGGAGATATTCAGGAAAAGAAAAACCACAGTGCCGCCAATAGTCAATGAAAATACGGTGCATGCGGTGAACGAATAGGTATTCATTTCCACGTAACCGAAGAGATAGAAAATCAAAGCAATGGAGCCTGTGACAATAGTGATGATTAGCTGGCTGTTATTTTCAATGATGGTGATGATGGCTGCCTTGATGCGATCCGCTTTTTGCAAATGGAATATGCGGCCTGCAAATTCTCCCGTTCGGTTCGGTGTGAAGAAGCTAACTGTAAGCCCGCTGAATACAGCTTCCAATGAGCGAAAAAAGCCAACTCCTTCTATCTTGCTTATCATCAGCTTCCACTTCCATGCTTCCAATGACCAATTCAAGAACATTAAAACTAAAATAATAATAATGAGAAGCAATGATGACGCATCATTGAAAAGGATTTTATATGAGGCGAAAAGATCATCAATACTTCCTTTCTTAAAGATGCGCTTATAGATGAACCATATCGTTGCGGAAGCGATTATGATTTTAATAAGCCATTCAAGATACCGTATGGAATTTATTTTCTTACTTTGCTGCATGAGAAACGTATCTACGAAATGCGAATTTTTACGAATGTACGAATTACGAATTAGTTTGAATGTTCGATTGACGCGATTCGTAAATTCGTACTGATTCGTTATTCGTAGCTGTAAACTGTAAACAAGTTTTGAATCCTGACCGCATTATCTTAGGTATTGACCCCGGCACCAGCATTATGGGGTACGGTATTATTGAATTGCGCGGAAATAAGATGAAGCTGCTTTCTCTGGGTGTTATTCAGTTGAATAAGTGTACTGACCATGCGCTTAAGCTTAAGAGGATATTTGAAAAAACACTCTCCCTCATTGATGAATACAAGCCCGATGATCTTGCCATCGAAGCCCCTTTCTTTGGTAAAAACGTTCAGAGTATGTTGAAGCTGGGAAGGGCGCAAGGAGTAGCTATTGCCGCTGGCTTATATCGCACCATTCCTATTTTTGAATACTCTCCTAAGAAAGTAAAGCAGAGCATTACGGGAAACGGGAATGCATCCAAAGAACAGGTTGCTGTCATGTTACAAACGCTTTTAAATTTTGAAGAGCTACCTTCTTATCTTGATGCAACGGATGGATTAGCAGTTGCAGTGTGTCATTATTTTCAGAATGGAAAAAAAACAAGCGGGAAGAAACCGTACACCGGTTGGAAATCCTTTCTTGTTGAGAACCCCGGGAAGGTTATTTGAAATCTATTAAATTTATTTTCCTGCTTCAATGTACTGCTCATCCAATGCCTTATGAATGGACAGGTCTTTGCTAATATCAGTAAATGGAAAGTGATCTTCTTTTGTCTTAAAACTATTCCAGAAGCTTTTGTCGTAACTATACTTCATGCCGTAGAGATTGCTGACTGCATTAAATTCTTTTTTCTCCGAAGCATCCTTTACTTCATGGTATGACTTTATATTGTAAAACAGATGAAAGTTTTCTTCGACAGTATAATCAACAGTGTGAAAATTATTGTTTACGAGTTCATGTAAATACGACTTGAATAATTCCAAGGGATAGTATCTGCCTTCGTGCTCCTCAAAGTACATTTCATATATGCCATTTATGAATCCACATGTGTAAGAACCCGGATAAGGATGGCGGTCTGCCCTTGCATTTTTATTCCTTTCTTCAATGATCTTAATGTACGTGACTGCAAAAGTTTCTGCGTTAATCACTATTTCGCCACGTTCAGTTTTTTTCATTAACCCCGGCTTGGATAAAAAAGATAGGTGGTAAAACTTTCTTTCAGGTGACAGGCGTTGCTCTTCCATTTTGAAAGTATAAAAGTCGAAGGCTTTTGAATTGAGCACCGTTCCGACGACATACCTTATAGGGTTTTCTGAAAGAAGGTCAATAAGATGATCACCATGTTGCTCTTTGTTTTCTTCATAGTTGATGCTTCTGCGGATATGATTGATTTTTACTAATTCTTTTTGGACAGAGGCGCCGATAGAATCAGCAGGCTTATGATAAACGTCCAGATCGCTTTCAATCAAACGAACATACTTGCCATTCTCTTTATGATATTGACTGTAAAAGGCACTCATGGTGAAAGCGTCGGCGGGATAATTCTTTGGAATATTTTCTTCTGCTCTCTTCAGAATGGTTCTTATCTTATAACCAACTACAGGAACTTCATCAACCAGTAAATCTATTGGAGTAAGATATATAGTCATTTCTTTTTCATTGCTATTCTTTTTTAATATAATTTCACTTTGTACTTAGCCGCCATCTTCTCTATTTGTTCCTCGCTGAGGTGGTGTATGTTTTTGCTGCCGTGATAGTTTTCCACCGTTACAACAAAGAGGCGGTAATTAAATTCCGAAGCAAGCTTGAAATAGGGTTCCATCTCCCAATCCATAGTAAAGGTATTGTCAACAATGATCTTTGATACAGCGGCTTGCATAGCGGCCTTTGTTTTCTCTATGCATTGGTTGTAAGCGATATGATTTTTATCAAATTCAAAATTATAACCACCTGTTTCAGCATTTGTGAAATAGTTGTCAATGGAAAAGACAGGGCGCTTGCCATTCTCCGAAAGCGATTCAGCTAATGTTGATTTGCCGCTGCCGGGCAATCCTCGTAAAAGAAGAAGCGATTTCATAACGGCAAAGATAGAAAGCATTAAATAAGAGCATGTGTCTAAGCCTTTTATATGCTACTCTAAATCTTTTAGACTTAACTCTGCAATCTTTAGAGTATCGTCTAAACCATGTAGAGGTTACTCTTTAGGTTTTAGAGGTTACTCCGCGCCTTTTAGAATAAACTCTATCATCTTTAGAAGCGATTCTATTGTTTTTAGAGATTACACTATAATCTTTAGAGGTTAGTTTATGCTGACCGCACTCAACTCTAAACCCGACGTTTTAAAACCGGTCTTCACTCCCGCCTATATAAATACTTTCACAGGCGGCAACCTGAGTCTTTTACTCCCCACCGGCCTTTCTTAACTTTTCATTCATAATTCTTACCGGAAATTAATGCGATCTTTGTGGCCTAATAATCAATCCGTTTAAATAATGATTTCAGCTAAAGTTAAAATTAAAGGGTATAAAGCTTTGTCTGTTTTAACTCTTTTCCTTTTTGTTTCATCTGTTTCAAATCAAATATCTGCTCAGGGCAATAAGTTTAGTTACCTGATTGAGGTGATGAAGGCTAATTATGTTGATTCCATCAATGAAAGTGCTCTTAATGAAGCCGCAGTGAAAGCCGCTGTTAAGGAATTGGATCCGCATTCAGTATATATGCCTGCCGACGAGGTGAAAGAAATGAATGAACCCCTAGTTGGGAAATTTGAAGGAATCGGTATTCAATTCAACATACTGAATGATACCATCATGGTTGCGCAAACCATTCCCGGCGGGCCTTCAGAAAAGCTTGGCATTATGGCCGGCGACCGTATTGTGAAGATTGATGGCAATAACGTGGCAAACGTAAAAATCAAGAATAACGATGTGTTAAAAAAACTTCGCGGAGATAAGGGAACGAAAGTAAACGTTACCATTTTCAGAAGAAACACGAAGGATCTTCTCGATTATACTATTACGCGTGATAAAATTCCATTGTTTAGCGTCGAGGCTGCATATATGGTAACACCTGAGATAGGTTACATTAAGGTGGATCGCTTTGCTGAAGGGACAGCGGATGAATTCAAAGCCGCTCTGGCTAAGCTTAAAGCGAAAGGGCTTAAAAGTCTTGTGCTTGACCTGCAGGACAATGGCGGCGGCTACCTGAACGTTGCTGTTGCGCTGGCAGACGTATTTCTGAATGACCATAAACGAATTGTATATACACGGGGACGTACCAGCACACCGGAAGATTACTATGCTACCGATGGCGGTGAATTTGAAAAAGGAAAATTGGCTATTCTCATCAATGAATACTCGGCTTCAGCAAGTGAAATTGTTACAGGCGCTATACAGGATTGGGATCGCGGCCTTGTGTTAGGTGTGCGATCATTCGGAAAGGGGTTGGTGCAAAAGGCATATACGTTGCCTGATGGTTCTGCAGTTCGTCTCACAGTAGCCAAATATTATACGCCTTCCGGTCGTTGCATTCAGAAACCTTATGAGAAGGGCGACGAGGAAGATTATGCGATGGATATGACAAACCGTTATAAGCATGGTGAATTCAGCAATGCAGACAGCATCCATATTGGCGACACCTTAAAATATTATACAAACCTTAAAAGGGTTGTATATGGTGGCGGAGGTATTGTTCCTGATGTGTTTGTTCCCATTGACACAACCATGAACAGCCCCTATTACAGGGATTTATTGCGTAAGGGAGTGCTGAACGAATTTACACTTACTTATACTGATAATAACAGGAAGGCTTTATTGACGGAGTATCCAACAATTGATGCTTTTAAAAATAATTTCAAAATAGACACTAAGATGACGGATGAATTTTTTGCTTTTGCTGATAAGCATGAAGTTCATCTTGATAGCACCGGCTATACTACATCAGGAGTGTTGATCCGGACGGAAATTAAAGCCTTGATAGCGCGTGATCTTTGGGATAGTGATGCTTTTTTTGAAGTAATCAGCGACCTCAATCATCCATTAACGAAGGCCATAGAAGCAATTCAGAACAATACTTTTGAAAAATTGAAGATTGCCTCTAAGTAAGGCGCGCTTCTTCTCAACTTCCTTTATTTCTTATCATACATCAATGCAGGGACTTTTAAATCCCTGCATCTTTGCTGCATAAATAAAGCCTTCTTTTATTTAGGAGAAGATTTGAAATATATTATAAACAAATTAAACAATTAAAAACAATTAGAAAGTATGAAAAAAATTACACTTTTAGCATCGGTCTTATTCACATCATTAACGACTTTTGCGCAAACATGGACGGTGGATAAAGCGCATGCCAAGCTGGGTTTCACAGCGGTGCACATGATGGTTTCCGATGTGGAAGGATGGTTCAAATCATTTGATGCAAAGGTAACTTCCTCCAAAAGCGATTTTACTGATGCCGTTATTGAACTTAATGCTGATGTGAACAGCATTAATACAGATAACGAAAAACGTGACGCTCATTTAAAAAGCCCTGATTTTTTTGATGCAGCAAAGTATCCTACACTTACTTTCAAAAGCAAATCATTTAAAAAAGTTGATGATAAGAAATATAAATTATCAGGTGACTTAACAATGCATGGTGTTACAAAGCCGGTCGTGCTGGATGTTACATTCAATGGCACGAACACGCAAATGAAGAGCACCAAGAAAATTGCAGGATTTAGAGTTTCAGGAACATTAAAGCGTGCGGATTTTGGAATCGGCGCTAACATGCCGGGGGCAGTTGTCGGTGATGATATTACACTTATTTCAAACGTTGAGTTTGACGAAAACTAAAAGTTCGGTAATATCAAAAGGAATTCAAGTTTATATATCCCGATAGCTATCGGGATATTTTTTGCATTAAACTATCTTGATAATGTCTGAATCAGTTCCTCAACGTTAAGAGGCTTCTTAAGATAGTTAGAAACAAAAGGGCTTGCAAGTGAGCGTTGGTAATCAATATAATCGAGGTTGGAACTAAGCACTATGATGGAGCAATAGTAATGAATGATGCAATCTAATTCGGCAAAACGTTTAATGAAATCAAAGCCGTCCTGATCAGGCATCATCAGGTCAAGAAAGATAAGGTCGGGAAGCTCCTTTGGATGAGAGACCTGTTTTTGCAAGTATTTGATGGCAGAAGATGCAGAATACTTGATCGTTATTTTTTCTGTAAAATTTGTTTGAAGCAATATGTGCTCATTTATCATGCAGTCCATAATACTGTCGTCAATAACCAAAACTTTTCTGACCTTATATTGTTTTTCAGACATACTTTAATTGTGAAAGAATAGTATGATAATAGTACGCCTGATATATGTATAAGATAGATCAAAAAGTGCTGAAATCTTACATTTTTAATAAAGCAGAAGAAAAGGAGAAGAGTAGGAGGGGAAAATCAGGCAAAACTGCCGAAGAAAGTATATCAGGCTTTCGCCTTAAACTTTTCAATAGCCTGGCGGGAGAAATCGCTAAGCACCAGCTTGCCGCTCATCTCAGCTCTTTCTAACAAAAGCGTATCCCAATGATCTGTAGCTTGCCAGAAAATCTTCTTTAGCAGCATCATAGCTTCCGGATTACTCTTTGAAAGCTTGTCGGCAAGAATATTTATTGCATTGTCCATGGCATCAATAGAAGAAAACAATTCAGCATACATTCCTTGCTCTTTTGCCCATTGTGCTGTCTGCCATTCAGTAGCATTTACAGAAAGCATTGAAAATGCAGCGCTGCCAATTTTTCTTTCAACGGCAGGACCCACTACAAAAGGTCCTATTCCGATGGCAAGTTCGCTGAGCATAACGCTTGAAGCATCTAATCCATACGTGTAATCTGCAGCACAAGCAAGGCCAACACCGCCGCCAACAGTTTTCCCTTGCACCCGCGCTATGATAAACTTTGGAACTTTGCGCATCGCATTGATCACATTGGCGAAGCCCGAGAAAAACTTTTTCCCCGTTTCAATATCATGAATAGAAATCAATTCATCAAAAGAAGCGCCGGCGCAAAACGCTTTCTCTCCTTCGCTTTTAAGTACTATCACTTTTGCATTCGGATTATTTCCAAGCGATGTAATTTCTTCTGACAGCTTACTGAGAATCTCTCCCGGCAAAGAATTGCTTTGCGGATGAAAAAATGTTACGGTTCCTATTCCGTTTTCAATCTTTGATGCTACTTTTCCGGTCATGTTTTAAAAAAGTTAACCGCAGAGAACACTGAGAGAAAACGCAGAGTTCGCGGAGATTAGTATTTGTTTACGACTCGTTTTATTCCGTCTGTCAATCGAAGAACATTAAAATTAATCAACAAACCTACTTTGCAATTTACCAACTTAAGATAGGTCAGGACTTGTGCAAGATGAATATCATTCAATGCTTCTACCGATTTTATTTCAATAACAACTTTTTTATTTGCAACTAAATCTGCTCTTTAACCACACTCCAACTTAACTTCTTCATAAATCAACGGAAGAGCTTTTTGTTTTTCAATTTGCAACGGTGATTTACAAAGTTCATAATGCAGACATTCTTCATAAGCCGATTCAAGCAATCCCGGACCAAGCGCCTTATGAACCTTTATCGCACTGCCGATTATTATTTTCGTAATCTGATTCTCCTCCATTTTTCCTCTGTGTTTCTCCGCGTTCTCTGCGGTTAAGTTTTTCCTTAATTTTGATCTCTCTTCTTCACCATTGTAAGAATAGTGGCTATCGCAACTGTTTCTCCTGTCTCATCATACACATCCACCAACCATTTCACAATTCCCTTTGCAATGTCTTCTGCATTTTTTTTCTCCAAAGCGACTTTCTCTTTCGCAGTAAACTTCACGCCAATGGTCATGCCCGGATAAACAGGTTTAGTGAAACGACATTCATCCAAACCATAATTCAAAAGGACAGGCCCTTTCTTCGCATCCACAAACAACCCCGCTGCTTTACTTAACACAAAATAGCCGTGTGCTACACGCCCGGTAAAGATGGTTCCTTCCAGGGAAGTGACATCCATGTGAGCATAAAAATTATCCCCACTCACATTAGCAAAGTTTGTAATGTCAGCCTCAGTCACCGTGTGTTTTGCTGTGATAAGCGTTTCGCCTATTTCAAGCTCTTCAAAATATTTTTTAAACGGATGAACGTCTTTCTCTATATATTTTCCGCCATTTTGATATTGATTGCTAATGGCTGTAATCGTTGTCGGTGAACCCTGAATAGCCGTGCGCTGCAAATAATGAAATACTCCGCGCTTGCCGCCCATTTCTTCTCCGCCGCCTGCACGGCCAGGCCCGCCATGGGTAAGCATCGGCATCGGTGAACCATGTCCTGTACTCTCCTTCACACAATCATTATTAAGCACTAGGATTCTCCCATGATATGCAGCCGCGCCAATCACATATTGTTTTGCAATGCGATTATCGGCAGTAACAATGGAACTAACCAACGAGCCTTTCCCCAACTTCGAAAGCTCTATTGCCTCATCAATCGTCTTATAAGGCATTAATGTTGATACCGGTCCGAACGCCTCAATGTTGTGAACATCCTGGTTCTTAAAAGGATCTTTATTTAAAAAGAGAATAGGAGAAATGAATGCGCCTTTGTTTTTATCAGCTCCTTTCGCTTCCACGTTATCTATATCCCCGAAAACAATCTCCTGCGATTTCTTTAATTGCATAACCCGCTCCTTCACTTCTTTCAATTGCGTCATCCCTGCCAAAGACCCCATGCGCACGCCTTCCACGTTCGGGTCGCCGACAACAGTGCTGCCCAACCGTTTGCCAAGCGCTATTTGCACATCTTCCACGAGATTTTCAGGAACGATAATTCTTCTGACAGCGGTACACTTCTGTCCCGCCTTCGTAGTCATCTCCCTGTGAACTTCTTTAATAAAAATATCAAACTCAGGAGTACCGAGCACAGCGTCCCCGCCAAGTATGCAGCAATTCAATGAATCGGCTTCCAGGTTAAAAGGAACGGCTTCTTCCAAAATGCGGGGATGTGATTTCAGCATCTTACCTGTGCTGGCGGAACCGGTAAATGTCACTACATCCTGGTTCATCACGTGATCAAGTATGCCGTTGGCAGAACCAAGTATCAGTTGAACTGCGCCTTCAGGCAAAATCTTGGATGCAATCATTTCCCTGAAGACTGCTTCCGTAAGAAATGAAGTAATCGTGGCCGGTTTCACAACCGCAGGCATACCTGCCAGCAGATTCACGGCAATCTTCTCCAGCATTCCCCACACAGGAAAGTTGAAAGCATTAATATGTATAGCTACTCCCTCTTTCGGAACACATATATGATGGCCGATGAATGTGCCGCCCTTGCTAAGCTTTGCAACATCCCCTTCCAGGCAAAACGTTTCATCAGGAAACTGGCGGCGCAGCCCTGCATAAGCAAAAAGATTACCGATGCCACCTTCAATATCCACCCAGCTATCACCTCGCGTAGCGCCTGTTGCCCAGCTCACCTTATAAAAATCTTCCTTTTTCGAGGTGAGATGCAACGCAAGCGCCTTCAGCATTCTGCCGCGTTCATGAAAAGTCATTTTGCGCAACGCAACTCCGCCTGTCCTTCTTCCATAATCCAGCATCGCACCAAAGTCAAGCCCCTTGCTGCTTGCCGTTCCAACTTCCTCGCCCGTAATGGCATTAAATAAAGGAGTGCCGCTATCAGTTCCCTCTATCCATTTGCCCTGTGCATAATTCTTAAGTTTCATAATCCTTTCGTTTCAGACGGCAAATATATCGGAATTGTAATGCTCCCCAAAATTTAGA
>PLYJ01000090.1 GCA_003151745.1 Bacteroidota bacterium | reverse complement strand
ATTATATAATGGCTAATAGTATAAGCCTTGTAAGCACCGGCGCTTTAAAAAAACAGATGGATCTTACCAACTTAAAGCCAGGGGTTTATTTTATCTGGTATCGTGTAACGGACGCCTATATTGTAAATAAGCTCATTAAAAGCTGAACAGGATTATAAATTAGAGAACTTATAGAAAGTATGCAATACAACTGTTAGCAGAATGATTGCTGTGCCTGTATAAAACCCAACATTCAGCATTTTGTTTTCATGCATTAATACAATAGCAAGGATGATCCCATAAACCGGTTTGAGGTTGAGGGCAAGGGCTGCTGTGAATGCGGAAATCTTTTCAAAGCGCTTAATGAAAGTATCCAGGTGAGAACTGTGCAGAAAAGAGAAAGGATGAGCAAGTACATCCAGTCGGAAGAAGAGGGGATAAACTTTGTGGTTGGTACAAAATGAAAGTAGAAGGGCAGGAGCAGAGAGAGAATTATAAATCCTCCTGATAATTCAATAAGCGTGATAGTAAAGGGCTCGTGATGAGCAACAAGTTTTTTGTTAATTGTTGCAAAAGTGGCACTGAAAAGTGAGCTGATTAATGCAATAACAATCCCCCATATTGCGCTTGTATCTGAACGATAGATGGTGAAGATGCCGGCCATCGCAAGTGCGCTGAAAAGAATCTCCATATAGTCAAATTTTGCTTTATTAAAAAGCGGCTCAAGAATAGAAGTGAAAAGGGCAATGGAGGAGAGGCCGCTAAGCGTAATACTTACATTTGAAATCTTGATGGCTCCGTAAAACGTAACCCAATGGTGCATAACAAGGAAGCCAACCCCTGTAATAGATATAAGACTGCGCATGGAAATCTTTTGAAACGATTTTCGGTAAAGCATGACAACCAATATCACGGCACTGCTTATCAACAAGCGATACCACACCAACAATCCTTCATTCAACTGTATTGCTTTACCTACGACACCGGTGAATCCCCAAAGGAATATGGAAAGGTGCATTTTTATATAGGCGCTTCGCATGAGGTTTTCTATAGGTGAAAAACAAAAATAGGTAAATACAATAGAATCCCACACGTGCGGGAATGATGCAGATGCGACTGTTTTAAGCTGATTCAATTCGTGTTGATCAGCCTAATCTGTGTCATCCCTGTTCTATTATCTTCGCACCTTTATGAAAAGCTTTTTTCGAACCATTCTTCGTTTCATCTGGAAAATTATCAAGTGGTTTCTCATCCTGAGCATAGTTTCCACCATCATCTTTCGTTTTGCGCCTGTACCTTTTACCCCCCTTATGCTGATGAGATGCATTGAACAGAAGTTTGACGGAAAGGAAATGAAGATGGAAAAGGACTGGACTTCTTTGAAAAATATTTCCGTTTCCATACCACTTGCTGTAATAGCCTCAGAAGATCAGAAGTTCGAGGAGCATAATGGATTTGATATGGAAGCTATTGAGAAAGCGGAAAAATTTAATGAGAAACATCATGGAAAAAAGATGAGAGGTGCCAGCACCATCAGTCAACAGACTGCAAAGAATGTGTTTCTTTTTCCTACCCGGAGCTGGATAAGAAAAGGATTCGAAGTTTATTTTACGTTTCTAATTGAAATATTTTGGAGCAAACAACGTATTATGGAAGTGTATCTCAATGTCATTGAAACAGGTAACGGTATTTATGGAGTGGAGTCTGCATCACAGGAATATTTCAATAAACCTGCAGGAAGGCTTTCTAATCGTGAGGCAGCGTTAATTGCAGCAGTGCTTCCTAATCCGCGCAGGTGGTCTCCTGCAAAACCAAGTGCATACATTCTTCAAAGGCAAAGATGGATATTGCGTAATATGCAGGATGTAGAAGCAGATGATTTTATTAAATAAATCCTTATGTTTGTTTTTATGACGACATTTGAACCTTAATTTTCCCAATGGCAGCGACACTGAACCCTTTTAAAAGAGATCCTCTTCGCTACGTGCTTTTCGGCCTATTCATCCTCGGTACTCGCCTGCCTTTTTTTTTACATGGATACGGCGTGGACAGCGATGCATGGGGCGTTGCGCTAACAGCTAAATTCATCGCTGAAAGCGGGCAGTATTCAGTATCGAGATTCCCGGGTTATCCTTTTCAGGAACTGGTACTCTCACTTTTATATAAAGGGGGGCCATTTCTTTTTAATCTTGTAACTGCCCTGATGAGTGTGGCAGGTGTTATTTTCTTTGCCCTCACATTGCGCAAACTCCGGTTTAAATATATTTTTCTTGCCGGCACAACACTTGCTTTTGTTCCAACGATCTTTATTAATAGTACTATTTCCATGGATTATATATGGGCATTTGCATTTTTAATGGCAAGCATGTATTTCATAATAATTAACAAACCAATTGTGGCAGGCATTATGCTCGGCCTCGCCATTGGATGCAGAATTACGTCCGGAGCAATGCTTTTGCCTTATGCCATTATGCTTCTCCGGTCAGACTACTCAGGGAAAAATATGGTGAAAGAGTTTTTATTTATTGTTAGTGCACTCGTCATGGGAGGCTTATGTTTTTTACCTGTGTATTTGAAATATGGAACATCCTTTTTTACTTACTATGATGTTCCCTATCCTTCTATTCCTAAGGTACTTTACAAATTTACTTTTGATGTGTGGGGAGTGCTTGGTTTTTTCGGACTGTGTTGCTCGGTGTTGATGCTTTTTGCCCCAACGAAACATAAAGTCCGCCAATATCTTTTCCCGCGAAGAGTGAACATCAATTATGTATTGCCATGGCTTATAGCCATTGATCTTTACATCATTTCTTTTATTGTATTGCCTATGGAATCAGGCTATCTTATTCCTTTAATTCCTTTTGTCATTCTCATCTTTGGGAAGTATCTCTATGACAAAGCATTTGTCTTTTTTGCATGGACGATTATTCTTTCGCCGTTTGTGGGAGGCATCAGTGCTATAGATCGTGAGGATGCTCCTAAGCCTGCCCAATTTGAAAAAAAGTATCTTGAGATTGGCGGAGAACGGCTCGCTTTCGATCCGTTTACAGGACCGCTCATTACCTATCAATTAAGAAAAGAAAGCGGACAGGCATTTGTTGAAGAAGTAATTCAGTCAGCCGATACGTTGAAAATTAATGCAATTATTGTTTCCGGTAAGTGGTATAACCAGGTTATCCTACAGTGGAAAGAACCTGCAAAATCTTTTGCGAGGTTTGCGCCTTACATTATGCACGATGAATTGCATGATGCATTTGACAGGGGTTGCAAGGTTTATTATTTGCCGCAGGCGGAAGTTTTTAATCACCTGAAAGCAGGATTTAATTTGGATGAAGACGGGGCAATACCATTTGTTAAAACCCCGCATGCGAAGGATTAAATGCCAATGCCGAAACCTACTTTTATAATCGGGTTCTGGTAGGGTGAGTTAGGATCCTGAACAATATCATATAATAAAAGGATATTGAAAGAGGATCGCTTTCCAATCGGTTCCCTATAGCCGCCGCCTATATAAATACCTGTCACATTCGCCCTGCGATAAGTAACGTAATTAATATTTGATTCGTCAGGTACATCCAGGTTTAGAACCCGGTACTCAACATGTGCAAAGGCATTAGGAATAATGTAATAGCGCATGAATGCGCTTGCTCCATAAACACTTGTGGAATATGTGGGGTAATAATTGGAAGGGTCTTTATATTTTTCGTATATATAAGTCAGTGTGATTCCTGGAGCAAATTTATCAGTCACCTTGTAACCTACCATCGGCGAAAGTTCAATTAATGTAAAGGTTCCGAATTGCAAGCCAAAAGCACCTCCTGTAAAAATCCTGCTGTCGAAGAAAGAAGACTGTGGCTGGGGCGCTTCCCGCTGTCCAGACACTAGTAGAGGAGCAGCAAGAATGATGAATATGATTTTTTTTAAAGGATATTTCACACACGAAAATATAGCGACCGTAAAGTTAAGTGATTGGAATGAATCAAATGATAAGGCGATAAAGACGTAAGTTAATTTGATTCGGTATTTTTGACAAGTTAATTAATCAACAGTTTAATTTATAATTATGAAGATAGTAATAACAGGCGCAAGCGCAGGAATTGGTTATGAAACAGCGCTTAAGCTTTCTGAAAACCCTGCTAATGAAATAATAGCCATTGCCCGAAGGGAAGATCATTTGAAATCGTTGAAGGAAGAAGCGTCTAAACGAAATACATCCTCAAGGCTTGATTATGTTGTTGGAGATCTCTCACATGAAAACTCCCTTGATTATGTCATTAAATCCATCGGGACAAAATATAATGCAATAGATATATTAATCAACAATGCAGGGCATCTCATCAATAAACCGTTTGAAGAGCTTACGGGAGAGGACTGGCTTGCCGTCTATTCAACAAATGTTTTCGGAGTTGTTAATGTGATAAGAAATATGCTGCCGTTGATGAGTCGTAATGCTCATATTGTAAATATCAGCAGCATGGGTGGTATGCGGGGAAGCGCCAAGTTTAAAGGGCTTTCTGCTTACAGCTCGAGTAAGGCAGCGCTGATTAATATTACAGAATGTCTTGCGGAGGAATTTAAAGATAGGGGCATCGCTGTAAATTGTCTTGCACTTGGCTCTGTTCAAACAGAAATGTTCTCCTCAGCGTTTCCATCCTTCAAAGCTGCTTTGTCTTCAAAAGATATGGCAGCTTATGTTGCTGACTTTGCTTTGAATGGAAATAAATATTTCAACGGCAAAGTAATTCCTGTTTCCAATTCAACTCCGTAATCTTAGAGCTGACTTTTAATCCATTCATTCATCTTATTCTCGAAGACATCCAGCGGTAGACATCCGTCTTTCAGCACTTCATCGTGAAACTTCTGAATGCTGAATTTAGCACCCAATGTTGATTCTGCTTTCTTCCTGATCTCAATAATTTTCATCTGCCCTATCTTATATGCCAATGCCTGTCCGGGAATGGCCATGTAACGTTCAATTTCGGAAGTGATGTCTGATTCGCTTTCCGCATCATTGTCTAAAGAGAATTTAATGGCTTGCTCACGTGTCCAGCCTTTTGTATGTATTCCTACATCTACCACCAGGCGTATGGCACGGTGCATTTCTTCCCCCAAACTTCCAAAGTATTGGTATGGATCGGTATATAAGCCCAATTCCTTGCCAAGTGATTCTGTATATAAAGCCCAGCCTTCTCCGTAAGCGCCATACCATCCGAATCTTCTGAACTTTGGCAACAGTGTATTTTCCTGCTGAATGGAAATCTGGTAATGATGTCCGGGAATGGCCTCGTGTAAAAACAAATCTTCCATTCCTACAACGTTATACTTTGTAGCATCCACAACGGGCACATAAAATATTGCAGGCCGTGAACCATCTGGTGCGGACTGGTTATATTCTGCACTGGCGGAGGCTTCCCTGAATTTCTCTGTTTCACGCACTTCAAACTTTGCTTTAGGTACAAGATCGAACAGCTTTTTCAATTGCGGCTCTTCACGTTTTTCTATGTCACGGTAAAAATTAAGAACATCGTTCGCAGTTTTAAAAGGCATGAATTTTTTATCAGTATGTATATAATTGATGAAGGCTTTCAGATCACCTTTAAAGCCTGTTTCATCTTTCACCTTTTCCATTTCCGATTTAATGCGTGCCACTTCTTTCTGCCCTATGTCGAAGATTTCGTCGGGAGTCATGCTTGTTGTTGTCCAAAACTTTGTGATGTATGTATAATATGCTTTGCCGTTTGGAATATCTGAGATGCCTGATGTGGTTCGGCACTTGGGCATATATTCATCTTTAACAAAATCATACATCTTCTGATAGGACGGAATGATCTGCTCATTGATTGCTTTTATATATGCCTCTGTAAACCGTGACTTATCATTTGCATTGAATGAATCAGGCATGTTTTTAACAGGATCATAGAACAAGCTTTCTTTCGCATCGTTTACGATGATGCCTTTGAGTTGCGGCAAACATATGAGGCGTTATTCCTCCTGCCATACCTCTGCGCATATTTGCATTGACTGAATCCTGGTACACTACGAAAGCGCTGATACGCTTCAGAAAGTCATCATAGTCTTTCACTGTTTTAAATGGCTGATTGCCCTTGCCTGATCCCAATTGTGGAAAAGTGAGATGCATACTCCAGAACTGGTTCACCGGCATCAGGTTGTCCTTGAAAGTAAGCCCCTCCATCTGCATCTGCATTTCACGCTTGAAGATGTCGTAGCTAAGAACGTCTTGTCCTTTCAATGCTGCTCTGTCATATTTAGCAATAGCCTCAAGGTTTTTCTGATAAAAGGCTTTTAGCTTTCCGCGGTATGAATCGCTGATGTCAACAGGCAACTGATCGTTGTAGCGCTTGTCAGCAATGGCTGTGGCTTCCAGCGGGAAAAGCTGCAGGCGCTTTTCGTAGTAATCATCAAATAATTTATTCACGTTTTGGGATATTTCATCTTGTTGTTGTACAGTTTTTTGATTGCAAGCTACTATTGTCATTAGCATTAATGCTGCATGTACTGTCTTTTTCATGTAGAGGACATTTAGATTGGCGGCAAAAATAGCTTTAATGTACTTTTTTTTGACTTGAATAAAGATTTGTTCGAACGAAAATTATCGAGCGTCGACCGAAAATCAAAAAGTTTCGAACGAGAATTTCCAATGCTCGAACGAGAAATGAAAATGTTCGAACGAGAATTTGTAATTTCGAGTCGCAGATTTAACATGTTTTGCATACTACTGAGGCTGATCACACTATTCAGTATATTCTCTCTCGTAAAGATAACAAATAAAAGCAGGACTGTCAATGAAGAAATACACAAAACCCAGGGGCTATGCCATGTAAAACATAATCGCTTATTCCTAACTTTGCATGCATGATAAGCAATCTATCTCCCGTGTTGTTTTGGGATACTGATCGTTCACAGCTCAATGCAGAAAAGCATGCGAGGTATATTATCACCAGGGTACTGATGTATGGCATTTTTGACGATTGGGAAAAGATTAAAAACCACTATGGGTTGGAGCGAATCAAAAATGAAATGCTTAAAGAAAAAGAATTGGATCCGCGTTCCCTTGCGTTTATCAGCGCTATAACAAATACTCCTATTGAACAATTTGCATGTTATATACACAGGCAGTCAGCCCCGCAACACTCGATCTTTTAAAAAAAATAGCTCCGGTAAGAGGGCTGTCTGATTTTCGGCTTGTGGGTGGCACTGCTCTTGCCCTTCAAATAGGACACCGAATTTCTTATGACCTTGACTTTTTTTGCTTTTGCAAAATGGAAAACGAAAGGTTGATGGAGCATCTTTCATTCCTTCAGCCGTTCATCCTATTGTCTCAGAGCAAAAACTCTTTTACTCTCAATATCAATAATATTAAAGTTGATTTTGTAAAATATGCATACCCGTTTCTTGAAGCGTCTCAAATCCAAGACGGTATTCCATTGGCAGCACTCATGGATATTGCAGCCATGAAGATAGCCGCCATTACCGGACGTGGCAGAAGGCGTGATTTTGCAGATTTGTTTTTCCTGTTTAAAACTTTTACCTTGCAGGATATTCTTACGTACTATAGAAACAAATACCCGGACGGAAATATATTGATGGCATTACGAAGTTTAAACTATTTTGAAGATGCTGAAAATGATCCTGACATCATCTTCTTAAACGAAGAGCCTGCCTAGGAACTTATTAAAAATGTTATTTCTCAAAACGTCAGAAAGATTGCAGGATAGATAGATTGTAACAAAATAAAAAAACAGGATAAATCTTTTAATGTACCTCCAGTAATGAAAGCTCCTTCTGTACTTCAATAAGCGATGCCCTAATTTTACACAGTGAATTCATGACCGCTATATTGTCAACAAGGCTGTCTGCCGGTTCATCAAAAGGTAATGTATCACCGGTTAAAACCAATGATTGTGCGGTGTCTGTAGTATTTTGTCTTTCACGTTTTCGTTCTTCTTTCAGTTCCACCTTTGCGCCTTTAAGTGTAAATCTCTTTTCTTTCACCAGGTGATAAATCTTTTTCAGATTTTCAACATCAGCTTTTGTAAAAAGGCGATTACCCTTTTTGTTGGTAGCAGGCTTAATAATTTCAAACTGTTTTGACCAAAAGCGAATATGCGAAGTGTTCACATCAAACATTTGTGCAACCTCGCCAATGGAGTAATAAAGCTTTTCGATCTCTTTTTCTTTGTAAGGCATATTAAAATGAGTTTATAGTTTCTTGTTAAATGCTTCAACAAAAATATGATACGAATATAACAATTATTTTCAACATGCATAAGGACAAACCAATTCATTACCAACAACTAGAAACCAGAAACCAATTAGTCGAAAGACTGATTGGGCTTGGAAGATATTTCCAGCATCTTCGCATATTCCTCCGGTGTGAGGTCGTTGAAGTAATAGTTGATGGGATTAACCGGCGAACCGTTTTTATGCACTTCATAATGCAGGTGAGGCCCTGTGGAGGAGCCTGAATTACCTACGTAACCAATGAGATCGCCTCTGTTTACTTTTTGTCCGTTGCGAACAATTATCCTGCTCATGTGTCCGTAAAGCGTTTCGTAACCATAGCCATGCCTGATCAATACGTTGTTACCATAACCGTGTCCGCCAATTTCAACATTTTCAATCACGCCGTTTCCTGTTGCATGAATCTCCGTGCCAACGGGAGCCGTGAAATCCATTCCCGTGTGCATTCTTTCCGTCTTATATATAGGATGAATTCGCCATCCGTAACCGGAAGCCATGTGCTTGAGATCTTTGTTAGACACCGGCTGAATGGCAGGAATAGAGGCAAGCATGTTGGCTTTATCCTTCACAAGATCAAACACCTCATCAAACGATTTTGACTGAACATATAGTTGTTTTGACAGCTTATCAATGCGCTCCGTTATATCAATCAGGTTATCGGCATTGTAGTTATCTTTCAACCGGCGATATTTATCCACGCCTCCATAGTCGGCTTCACGCACCATTTCCGGAATGGGGTCTGCTTCAAAAATAACACGGTAGATCGTATTGTCTCTTTCCTGGATGTCCTTCAACACGCTTTCTGCCTGGTCAGTTCGTTGCTTAAGTAATTCCAACTGGTAAGTGGATTCCTCCAATTGCCGACGAAGCTGCTTTTCCTTAGGTGAATCAAAAAGGTTATACGCTATGAGCACAATCACCGCACCGAAAACCACTGCCGTTGACAGGAAGCCAAACACACGCAACAGCTTTTTGCGAATGCCCACAACCACCTTTTCGTATTTCAGCGAATGGGTATTAAAATGGTACTTTACCTTTGGCACTCCTTTGAAATTATAAATTATGAATTTTAAATTATAAATAATTGCAACTGTCTAAGCCATGAATCAGGTGACAAAGTTTCTGGCTTTTCAGTTACATTTGCGCAATTACATAATATGCCTGCAAATATAAGGTAAATGGCTCAAAAATGAGCAAGCATCATCTTGTTAACTATAAACTCATTTATAATTTAAAATTCATCATTCATAATTTTCTTAATGACTTCGGCTGAGATACGGAACACTTTTCTTGAATTCTTTAAAAGCAAGGGACACCAGGTGGTGCCAAGTGCGCCCATGGTGGTGAAGAATGATCCCACGCTCATGTTCACCAATGCGGGTATGAATCAGTTTAAGGATATTTTTCTTGGTAATCAGCCTGCAAAGTATCCCCGTATTGCTGATACCCAGAAATGTCTGCGTGTATCAGGCAAGCACAATGATTTGGAGGAAGTGGGCATTGACACCTATCATCACACCATGTTTGAGATGCTTGGCAACTGGTCGTTCGGGGATTATTTTAAGAAAGAAGCGATTGAATGGGCATGGGAGCTGCTGGCAGGCATATATAAGCTTCCTGAAGACAGGTTATATGTAACAATCTTTGAAGGCGACGAAAAAGAAAAGCTAAAGACCGACCAGGATGCCTTTTTTTTCTGGAAGCAACACATTGCTGAAGACCGCATCCTGAAAGGAAATAAGAAAGACAATTTCTGGGAGATGGGAGACACCGGCCCTTGTGGTCCGTGTTCAGAGATTCATATTGATTTAAGAAACGATACGGAAAGAAAGAAAGAGGACGGCAAAGCGCTTGTAAATGCATCTCATCCGCAGGTAATAGAGATTTGGAATCTTGTGTTCATGGAGTTTAACAGAAAGGCAAACGGAACTCTTGAACTGCTTCCCGCAAAGCATGTGGATACAGGGATGGGATTTGAACGGCTCTGCATGGCATTGCAAGGCAAGACATCTAATTATGATACCGATGTTTTTCAACCCATCATTCAGTTTATTGCTGCGCGTTCAGGAATAAAATATGGCGGTGACATAAAAACTGATATTGCCATGCGTGTAATGGCTGATCATATTCGTGCTATAATATGCGCCATTGCTGACGGGCAGCTTCCCTCTAACAACAAAGCAGGATATGTAATAAGAAGGATTTTGAGGAGAGCCGTTCGTTATGCTTTTACTTTTTTGAATTTGAAAGAACCATTTCTTAATAAGCTTGTGCATATTCTTGCTGAACAATTCAAAGATGTGTTTCCTGAGATAAAAGCGCAACAGGATTTCATTATACGAGTGATTACTGAGGAGGAACACGCCTTTCTTCGTACTCTTGAAACCGGTATAAAGAAGTTTGAAGAGTATAAGGAGAAAAAAGTAAAGGGCGAATTCGCTTTTGAACTATATGACACCTTTGGCTTTCCGATTGACTTAACGCAATTGATGGCTCGCGAACGAGTAATGGATGTTGATATGGCAGGCTTCAATAAATGCCTTGAAGAACAGAAGACACGTTCACGTGCTGCTGCACAGGTTGACACTGAGGATTGGGTTTCCGTCTCCCTCTCCTTTGGAGAGGGTCGGAGTGAGGCCGTTGAATTTGTTGGTTACGATGCATTGGAAAGCGATCTCGAAATCATTAAATATAGAAAAGTAAAAGCAAAAGGCAAAGAACAATACCAGCTTGTTTTTAACCGCACTCCTTTTTATGCTGAAAGCGGCGGACAAGTCGGAGACACGGGATATATAGAGGCCAGCGGTGAAAAGATTTCAGTCACCGATACACAGAAAGAAAATAATCTCATCATACACTTTGCTGATAAGCTTCCGAAAGATCTTGCTGCAACATTTCATGCCGTTGTTTCAAAAGATCGGAGGCGAATGATTTCAAATAATCATTCAGCGACACATTTGATGCACTCCGCACTGAAAAAAGTGCTGGGTGCCCATGTAAATCAGAAAGGTTCTCTTGTGAATGAAAATGTAACACGCTTCGACTTTTCGCACTTTGCAAAGGTTACCTATGAAGAATTGCAGAAGATTGAACACATCGTAAATGAAAAGATACGCGAGAACATTGCCTTAGATGAAAAAAGAAACGTGCCAATAAAGCAGGCAACTGAGATGGGAGCTACCGCTTTGTTTGGAGAGAAGTACGGTGATTTTGTTCGAGTCATAACGTTCGATGCTAACTATTCACGGGAACTCTGTGGGGGAACACATGTGCCTGCAACAGGGCAAATCGGTTTGTTTAAAATTGTTTCAGAAAGCGCAGTGGCAGCCGGTGTGCGAAGAGTGGAAGCTATTACCGCTGACAAAGCAGAAGAATATTATAGAAAACAACATTCAGAATTGCAGGCAGTGAAAGAACTGCTTAAAAACCCGAAGGATATTGTGAAAGGCGTTCAGGCATTGATGGATGAGAATGTTACTCTGCAAGAAAAGATAGCTTCTTTTACTTCAGAGAAAACCCAACGGGTGAAAAACGATCTTATCAAGAAAGTAAAACCCGTGAATGGAATCAACCTGATTGCTGAGAGAATTGAATTGCCATCTGCTGATGCGATCAAAAACCTCTCCTTCGAATTGCGCAACCAGTTAGAAAATCTGTTTCTTTTTATTGGCTCAGAGATTGAAGGTAAAGCGCATCTTTCTCTCATCATCTCTGACAACCTGGTGAAAGAAAAAAATCTTAATGCCATTAATATTATGCGCGAGCTGTCGAAGGAAATACAAGGTGGTGGCGGTGGACAAGCTTTCTATGCAACTGCAGGAGGAAAGAATCCGCAAGGTATTGAAGCAGCGATTGAGAAAGCAAAGATGATTTTGAATTGATTATTGATTACATTTTAAAAATCTCGTTAAAACATGCATCTCACACAAATCGAACTAGTCAAGCTCTTTGTATCACTTATCATCGGTGGTGTAATAGGCGCAGAAAGAGAATACCGGAGCAAGTCTGCCGGTTTCCGAACCATCATTCTTATCACGTTAGGCTCCACACTTTTCACCATCTTTTCTATGCAGATTGGCAGTCCGGGTTCTCCTGATCGTATTGCTTCAAATATCGTAACAGGCATCGGCTTTCTTGGTGCAGGAGTGATTTTCAGGGAAGGAAACAGGGTAAACGGAATCACCACCGCCACAACAATATGGATTGCCGCCGCCTTAGGAATGGGGGTGGGGGGCGGTTATTTTATAATATGCATTCTTGCAACTGCACTAGTTTTATTGGTGCTTTACGGATTTACCCTGTTGGAAAAGTATATAGACTCTGCAAGCCAGACCCGTAACTATAAAATAGTTTGTCACTACGAAAACAAAACCCTTTTTCATTATGAACAGCTTTTCAAAGAATTCAAATTGCATTCATACAGGGGAACGCAAAGCAAGACCTCTGATACCATTACAGGCAGTTGGATTATATATGGTCCCGCACGCAATCATGAGAAACTTATCGGTGTGCTTTTAAAGGACGAAAAGATAAAGGAGTTTGATTTTTAGCATCACGAAAGAATCTGCCCGAGGTGATGCTTCATGTGATTGACATAATCTTCCGCAAGCCATATCAGCGTATGTTGCTCTGAAAAAATCTTGCCGGTGTTGCAAAGCTTCTCATAATTTTCCGTTGGCATATTTTCCAACAAGTGAATCAAATGCTTATTTAGCAATAGCCACAGCTCAACAAGTTCCTTAGCAGAATAATCGTTATAACCTTGCAGACTCACCCATTTATCCTGATCATATATAATATGAGGCGCATCCAACTGGTATTGTGTTACCACAAACCGCCTGATATTGTTTTGTGCCGAATCAACAAGATGCCCAAGCAGTTCTTTCCTGCTCCATTTACCTTTCTTTTTTCTGGTATTCCATTCTTTCTCTGTCATCTTTTTAAGGGTGCTTTTAACATCCCTGATGACTTTTGTCAGGTTTTTTACAGATGTTTCCATGAGTGTCTCGTCCTGAAAAAAGTTGACTATAAAACAATAGTCAAGAATGAAAATAAAGTTCATCGAGTCCCCCTTAAACAAGTACAGTGAATCGTTCAAAAAGCAAGTAGTTCGGGAATATGAATCCGGGCTTTTGAATAAGGATCAATTAATGCG